>JAJZYH010000028.1 GCA_021798195.1 Thermoplasmata archaeon | reverse complement strand
GATCGATCCCCCCTGCCCCTGGAGGTGATCCCCTTCGCCGTCCCTGTGACCGCACGGCTCCTGGAGGCCCGTTCCCTGCGCCCCCGGCTCCGGATGGCGCGGGGATCGGAACGGGCTCCGAACCCACAACCCTTCGTGACAGACAACGGGAACCACATCCTCGACGTGGCCCTTCCGGAACTGCCCGAGGACCTGCACGAATTCGACGAGGACCTGCGGAGCCTCCCCGGCGTCGTGGAGACCGGCCTCTTCCTCGGATTGACGCACCGGGTCTATGTGGGGTTCCCGGACGGGCGGGTGGAGGTCCTCAAGCCCCGGGAGCCTGTGCCCAGGCTCTTCCCGAACCCCACTGCGGCCCGGCTCTGAGAAGGTCCCCGCGTCCCGGAAGGGACCTCCGACGGCCCCACGGATCCTCCTGCCGCAGAGGGATCAGTGGGATGCATCCGGGTTCTCCCCCTCGTCATCTTTATTCGAGGGTCCATCCTGCCCGCGGGCCAGGGAGTCCGACATGCAGGGAAAGTACGTGTCCGTCCGGCCGGAGGGAAAGGTCGGGGTCATCGAGATCGCCAAGGGAAAGGCCAACACCTACGACCTCGAGATGATGCGGGAGTTCAACGCCGCCGTCGACGAGATCCGGTTCAGCGACGACTACCGCGTGGCGGTCATCACGTCGAAGCTGCCCGGCTTCTTCAGCGCCGGGGCCGACATCGAGATGCTCAAGCGCAGCGAGCCGGACTACAAGGCCATGTTCTGCCTCCACTGCCAGGAGACCCTCACCAAGCTGGAGGCCACCCCCAAGGTCTTCATCGCCGCCCTCAACGGCCACTGTGTGGGAGGAGGGCTCGAGATCGCCCTCTCCGCCGATCTCCGGATGATGGTGGACGATCCCAAGTTCAAGATCGGGCTCCCGGAAGTGACCCTGGGAGTGCTCCCCGGCACCGGCGGGACGCAGAGGCTGCCGCGCCTCATCAACAAGTCCATCGCGCTGGACATGATGATCACCGGTCGGACCCTCACCCCCCGGGAAGCCCTCCAGATCGGCCTCGTGAATTACGTCTACCCCGCCGACACCTTCTGGACCAACGTCCTGGAGTATGCCACGAAGCTCGCCAACGGTCCCGCCCGCGCGGTGGGGCTCATCAAGCGGTCGGTCACCGAGGGGCTGGAACAGCCCCTTTCCGCGGGCCTTGCCCTGGAGCGCGAACTGCAGAACCGCCTCTTCATCACGCAGGACGCCAAGGAAGGGCTCGCTGCCTTCGTGGAGAAGCGCAAGCCCTCCTTCGCGGGGCGATAGGTCCACCCCGGGGGCCCGCAAGGGCCAAAAGGAGGGATGCGTTCCCACGGTGTGGACGTGTCATGAGCGGAGGTCCGAACCCCCCGGCGAGCACCCAGCCCCCAGCCAGCAAGAGCCTCAAGGACGGAGGGACCGTGGCCCCCGTCCGGGAGATCCTCTGGGGCACCTCCGCCGGGGTCCGCAAGTACGAGAGCGCCGACGAACTCCCCCCCGAGATGGCGGATCTCATCATGAAGCTCATGGTGGTCCAGTCGGACACCGAGTTCGCCTCCATCCAGCAGCATCGACCATGGCTGGACAGTGCGCCCACCCTCGAGGACCGTTGGGTCCAGGCCCGGATCGTGGCCGACGAGGCCCGGCACGCCCTCCAGGGATGCCGGATCCTCCGTGATTTCGGCGAGGAGGGCCAGAAGCGGATCGATGGCCTCCTGCGGACCCAGGAGGGACAGCACAAACTGGACGCGTTCAACATCCCCTTCGATTCCTGGGCGGACGTGGGCGCCTTCACCTGTCTCGTGGACCGGGTGGGGGTCTACCAACTCCGGGCGTTCCAGGAGTGCTCCTACGGACCTCTCGCCCGCGCCATGCCCCTCATGCTCAGCGAGGAGCAACTGCATCTCAACTTCGGCTACAACATCCTTCGCCGGATGGTGCGGGAGGGGGAGCGGTACTACGGATCCCGGGAGGAGGCCCAGAGGGCGGTGAACAAATGGTTCCCGCGAGCCCTGGACATGTTCGGCCACTCCAACTCGCGGACCAGCCGGATGGCCATCGACCTGGGGGTCAAGCGTTGGACCAACGAGGAGGCCCGGGCCCGGTACCTGGCCGAGGTCCGTCCGCTCCTCGAAGGGATCGGGCTCTCCATGCCCGACCCCATGACCGACCGCCGCATCCTCTGAACGCGGGGTCCCGTATCTCGCCCCGGGGGAGAATCCTTAATCGGTTCCCCCGGGTCTTCATCATCCCATGACCCAGCGATCGCCCCCCCGGAACGGCGAGCCACGGCCCCTTCGTCCTCCCGAGAGCTGGGAGGAAGCCTCCAGCATGAGCGGGTTCCACCGGTACGTGGGCTTCGCCATCGAGCCCAAGGGGTCGAGCCATGGGATCTGCCGCGTGAGCGGGCAGGTCGAGGAGCGCCACCTCAACATCAACCGCGTGGTGCATGGAGGCGTGTACGCCACCCTCCTGGACACCGCGATGGGAGGGGCGGTCGTGAGCACCCTCACCGGGGACGAGTCCACGGCCACCACGAGCCTCTACGTGGATTTCGTCCGTTCCGCCCGCCTGGGCCAGTACCTCACCGCCACGGGGACCCTCACCCGCCGGGGCCGTCACATCGCGTTCGCCGACGGAGTCATCACCGACGAGGAGGGCGTGGTCCTGGGTCGGGGGCACGGGACCTGGTACATCTGGGAACACGCGGGCTCGGGGATCCCCCCCCGCCATCCCCCGCGCCGGACCTGAGGGCGAGGGATCCAGGGAACCTCCGCGGCCCGCCTCCCGGGGAATAGGGAGATAAGCGGGACGCGGCCATATTCATACCCCACGGCGCCCCCCCGGGAGGAACGGATGAACCCGCAGCGGCCGCTCATCGCCCGGATCGCACGGGGGCTCGAGTGGGGGGCGGTCCTCTTCACCGTCGCCCTCCTCGTCTTCGTCGCCACGCTCCCCTTCTCCGCCGCCCGGGTGGGGTTCGCAGGCTCTCCGGTCCACGGGGTGGCTCCCGTGGGAGGGTCCACGGTGGACCTCACATTGAGCTTCCCCCTGAAGGACCAGGGGGCGTACCCCCTCGACGGCCTTTCCGTCCATCTGTGGGTGCGCGACCCCGACGGGGCTCTCATCACCCAGGGCCTCTCCCCGCCCGTGACCATCCCCTCCGGTGGCGTTTCCTCGATCCATCTCGCCCTGCCGTTCTCCTTCGCCAACGTTTCCGCCCTCTCCTTCCTCCTCGTGAACGACACGGTCCTTTCGGGTTCCCTTTCGGGGAACGCCACCTACGCCTACTTCTTCCCGGTCCAGGTCCAGGTGGAAAACCTGACCTTCCCGTGGGGAGCCCCCTTCTCCCACCTCGCGGCCACGGTGGGAGCTCCCCGGGTCGCCCCCAACGGAAGCGCCGTGGTCCCCTTCACCCTGAGCTTCCAGGACAACGCCACATTCCCCGTGGTGGGGACGCTCTCCTTCCGCCTCCTGGCCCCCTCCGGGACCCCCTGCGGCTCGAGCGACCTCTCCCTGGATGTGATCCCGGGGCAATCCGACCGGTCCACCACCCAGGTACCCGTCTCATCAGGATGCGATCCACTGGGCGGGACCTTCACGGGCACATTCTCCTCGTACACCCTGGACTTCCCGCTCCCTCCCCAGAGGATCCCGCCATGAACACCCCCGCCGCCCCTTCGCGGAGCTGGTTCGCCACCCACCCGAGCCTGGCACCGGGTCCCCTGCGCATCCTCATGGGGATCCTCTCCTTCGTGGGTCTCTTCGCCCTCCTGGTCCTCGTGCCCGTGGTGGCACTCCCCTCCTGGTTGCGGTTGCCCCCGGGCGACTCTGCCGCCTGGAGCGTGGGAGCATCCACCCTCATCCTCTGGGGGACCCTTCTGGCACTCCTCTATGGCGCCAAGGTGGTGGCCCGCCCCACCCGCCTCTTCGGGCCACTCATCGTGGCCGCATCCGGCGCGGCGCTCCTCTACCTTATCTCCATCCTTCCCCTGGCAGAGGTGACCCTTGCCCGGGCCGGAGCGAGCCCCCTCATCTTGACCATCGGATATGGCCCGTTCCTCCTCCTGGCCATGGTGGTCCCTTCCCTCAAGATCCTCTCCGGGCTCCTGGTCACGCTGGAGGATGTACGCTACCCGGGGTCCCGGATCTCCCGGGAGTTCCCCCGGGGAGCCGCGTGAGAGGGCAGGAAGCAACCCTTTTGCCCTGTTGCCGCTTCCCCCCACCCATGCCCGAACGACCCCCGTCCACCGTGGAATCCGAACCGGACTGGAATGACGTCCGCCAGGAGGCGGAGCGACTGGCCCGGGAGGTGCTCTTGGATACATTCAGCATCACCCGCCGGGCCTGGCGCATGGCGAACCGCGTGGGGGACCGGCTGGCCTCCACCGCGGAGGCCATGGGCCAAAAGGTGGAGGCGAGGGTCTCCCGACGGCGGGCCGTACGGCGGCGCTGAAGCGCGTGCGCGAGCCCTCTTCCGCAAGGTTGAAATAAAGAGGTCTCTTGGGCCGCGCGCTGACGGCCAAAGCGGCGGGGAAACACCCGGTCCCATTCCGAACCCGGAAGTTAAGCCCGCTGGCGTTCCGCGTGGTACTGAAGTGCGCGAGCCTACGGGAAGCGCGGAAAGCTGTCAGCACCTGATCCGTGGGGGACCTGCCGCCGGTCCGGGAACGAGCGCCTCTCGGGCCCACTTCCCATCCGAGAGGGGGAAGGCATGAGGAGCGCCAAGCGGGAACCCCGCGGCGTGGATCTCTCCTCCACCACGCGGAGGAACCAGAGGGAGTGGGACCGGACGGCAGGATGGTTCGAAGCCCGCCATGGCGCGACCCTCTCCCGCGGGAACGCCATGGGCTGGGGGCTCTTCCACGTCCCCGAGCGGCGGTTGCACATCCTGGGCGACGTGCGGGACCGGGACGTCCTGGAGCTGGGTTGCGGCGCCGCCCGATGGTCCGTGGCTCTTACCCGCCGGGGAGCCCGGGTGGTGGGGTTGGACCTCTCTTCCCGGCGGCTGGAGCAGGCGCGGAAGGAGAGCCGCCACGCCCGCGTGGAGTTCCCCCTCCTGGCGGCGAGCGCCGAATCCGTGCCCCTCCGGGATGCGAGCTTCGACATCGTGTTCTGCGATTTCGGGGCCATGACCTTTGCGGACCCGTACCACACTGTACCGGAAGCGGCCCGGGTCCTTCGGCCCGGGGGTCTCCTCGCATTCTCCACCTGGACCCCGCTCCACGAGCTCTGCTTCGACCGGGGGAGGGACAGGGTGGGCCGCCGGCTCCTGCGCCCGTACTTCGCTCTCCATCGGATCGACTTTTCCGGTGCGGTGGAATTCCAGCTTCCCTACGGAGAGTGGATCCGGCTCTTCCGGGAGAATGGCCTCGGCGTCGAAACCCTGATGGAGCTCCCGGCCCCGCCCCGGGGCCGCACCACGTTCCTTTACCCCGCAGAGATCCCATGGGCCCGTCGTTGGCCCATCGAGGTGATCTGGAGGGCCCGGAAGGAACCGGTTCCCGTCGCCCGGTGAGAGGCGGCCGAAGGACGAGCCGCCGAGGGGCGGAAGGGATCGGGGCCAATCCGCGCCCGGCGCCCGCCCGGGCGGGGCACCGGGCTCTTCCGGCCCCGCCGGCGGATCCCTCCGGTGCGGCAATGCGCGTGGGGGCCGCAACCTCCTTCAAGGGGGACAGGGTTCCCGAATCCATGCCGTTCCCTGAGCCCATCCGGCGCCTTCCGACCACCCGTCTCGGCGAGGCCACGGTCTTCGTCCACGACGCGCCCCACACCCAGGTCCTGTTCATCGAGGCCCCTCCCGACCGGCCGGTGACCGTCCCCACGCACACCCACGACGTGGAGTGGGGAGTGGTGGTGGAGGGGCAGATCCGGATGGACCTCGGGGGACGGGTGGAAGTCCATCCCGCGGGGACCCAGCACCACATCCCTTCCGGACTCCCCCACAGCTTCACGTTCGCACCGGGCACCATGAGCATCCACTACTTCGTCGAGAAGCGAGTGACCCTCCCCTCCCCGTCCGCTGCGGGGAGGCCTTGAGGGGAAGATGACCCGCCTCTTCCCGCGGGGGAGCCCATGATCTTTGGGGCCCACATCGGCATCTCGGGAGGGCTCGCCCGGGCCCCCGAGGAGGCGCGGCGCATCGGATGCGACGCGATGCAGATCTTCTCCAAGAACCAGCAGCAGTGGTCCGCGAGACCGCTGGAAGAGGAAGTGGCCCGGGCCTTCCGGGCCGCGGTCCGGGAGCAGAAGATCCGGGCCACCGCGGTGCACGCGTCCTACCTCATCAACCTGGGTTCCCCCAAGCCCGAACTGTGGAAGAGGTCCCAGGAGGCTCTGGTGGACGAACTCCAGCGCGCGGAGCTCCTGGCCATCCCCTCCCTGGTCCTCCATCCCGGTGCCCACACGGGCACGGGAGTGGCCGCGGGGATCCCGCGCGTGGCCGAAGGGGCGCGGGCCGCCTTGGAACAGAGCGGGACCCGTCACGTCCGCCTCCTCCTGGAGACCGCCGCCGGGCAGGGCTCGACGTTGGGGGCGACCTTCGAGGAGCTCCGGGAACTCCTGGACCGGATCGGCCGGCCGGGCCGGACCGGGATCTGTGTGGACACCTGCCACGTCTTCGCCGCCGGATGGGACCTCACCACCCCAGAGGGGTACGGGCGGTTCCGGGATCGTCTCGATGCCACGCTGGGGCGCACAGAGGTCCGCCTTTTCCACCTCAACGACGCGAAGAGCAAGCTGGGGAGCCATGTGGACCGACATGCCAACATCGGGGAGGGAGAGATCGGGCTTGCCGGCTTCCGACGGGTGGTGACCGATCCCCTCTTCGCGGATGTCCCGGGAGTTCTCGAGACCCCGCTGGGGAACGACCCCAAGGACCCGTACGCCGCCTATGAGAAGGACCTGCGCACGCTGCGCAGCCTGCTGAAGCCGTCCTGAGGAAGAATCACTCGCACCCTTGTGCCCTCGGTCCGCGGGCCCATGGGTGGAGAAAGCAATTCCGGGTGGGTCGGAGGAGCACTCCTCGCCACGTGCCTCAACGCCGACTCCGACGGGCCCTGCCTTCCTTCCCCCCGGCCCCCACCCACCAACCTCACCTCCTTCGGAACGTGGGTCCGGTCCCCTGGATCCGCGAAGATTTCCATGGGGCCACTCTGCGCCCCGAGTGAATTCGCGGATCCCCCGGTGGAGAAGCGCCTGCTCCCCCTATCCTTCTCCTCTCCCTCGGGGGAGCGGGACCGAAATGCACCTCGACGGGCCGAGGGGGATGTTCCGACGGGGTGCTTCCCTCCGCCGGGCCCTCCCCATGGGAACGGGGAATGAGGTTCCGTCCGCGGCCGCATGATTTAAGGTCCCGAGGCACCATGTGAGACCTTCCCATGGAGCCATCCCACCCTTCCAATCCCTCCCAAGGGGTGCTCCCCGGGACGGAGGAAACCCAGCGCGTCCTCGTCTTCGCGGCATCCCGGGGCGGGGAGGACGGGCTCCCCTACGACGAGTTCATGGCCGCCCTCATGGGCCCTCTCCTGGGGGTCGAGCCGGATGGCCTGGGGAGGGCGCTCCGGGAGCTCGCCGGCCTCGGGTTCCTCCAGGACGAGGTCCCTTCGGGGAGCGGCCACCGCCGGATCCGGATCACCCCGGAGGGGCGCGCGGCGGCCCTGGAGCTCGTGCGGACCGAGGAGCAAAGTTCATCCCCTCCGGAATCGCCTTCTTCCCTGCCGCCTTCCCCTCCCCGGGGAATCACGGAGCGAGGAGCCATGGAGGACCGGGAGAAGTCGCTGGACCAACGGGACGCGGACGTCCGCAACCGACTGAAGCTCGTCATCGAGAGGGAGGAAGCCGTCCGTCTCGACGAAGGGAAGATCCGGAGCGAGGAGAAGCGCCTCCTCGAGGAGGAGGAGCGCCTCGCCGAACGGGCCCGGGTCCTGGACAAGGAGAAGGCGGAGCACGAGGCCCAGCTCGCCGAGGCCCGGAAGCAGATCGAGGCGGAGAAGCTCGCCACCCAGACGAAGCAGAAGGAGCTCCAGGCCGCGGCGCATGCCATGGAGCGCCACCAGTTCGAACTGGACCAGCAGGACCAGCGCCTCCGCGCCCTCCAGGCGACCCTGGACGAGCGGGAACGGCGGCTCGAGGACAAACGCAAGGAGCTCGAGGGGCGGGAGACCGTCATCCGGAGGCACGAGGACGACCTCCATCAGCACCTCACCACATTGAAGGGTCACCTCGCCAGCGTCCGGGGGGCCGAAGAAGGGGTCAACAAGATCCACGAGGCTGTCCAGACGAACCGGCAGGAGCGGGCGTAAGACCCGCTCCGGACCCCTCTCGCCCAGCGTCCCGCCGGTTTGCAGGGGAGACGCCGCCGGGGACGGGGCCAAGGAGAAGTTGGCGCGCTGCCCTCAAATAGGCCCCCCCTGTGCCTCCCTCCGGATGCCAGGGAGCTATCCCGCCGAACTCCTGGAGACGCTTTCCCAGCGCGCCCTGGAGATGCGGCGGAACATCCTCCGGATGACCCACGCCGCGGGGAGCGGCCATCCGGGGGGGAGCCTCTCGGCCACCGATGTCCTGGCCGCCCTCTTCTTCCACGAGCTCCGGATCCGGCCGGAGGACCCGGCATGGAAGGACCGGGACCGCTTCGTCCTGTCCAAGGGGCACGCGGCCCCCGCCTTGTACGCCGCCATGGCGGGCCGCGGGTTCCTCCCCCCCGGGGAACTCCTCACGCTGCGCCGGCTCGGAAGCCGGCTCCAGGGTCACGTGGACGCCCGGAAATTGCCCGGCGTGGAGGCCTCCACCGGCTGCCTCGCCCAGGGGATCTCCATGGCGGTGGGGATGGCCCTCGATGCCCGTCTCGACGGGCGCCCCAGCCGGGTCTACGCCATGATCGGGGACGGGGAATGCCAGGAGGGGCAGACCTGGGAGGCGCTCATGGCGGGGGCCCACTACCACCTGGACAACCTCGTGGGGATCCTGGACCGGAACGGCATCGAGACCGACGGGTCCACCGAGGAGATCATGGCCCTGGAACCCGTGGAGGCGAAGATGCAGGCCTTCGGCTGGCACACCCTCTCCATCGATGCCCATGATTTCCCTCAGATCCTCGACGCCTTCGCCGAGGCGAAGAGGACCCGGGGCAAACCCACGATGATCGTGGCCCACTCTGTGAAGGGGAAGGGGGTGAGCTTCATGGAAGGCAAGGCGGCCTACCATGGGAAGCCCCCCACCGACGCGGAGCTGGTCCGGGGGCTCCGGGAACTGGGAGTGGAGAGCTGATGGCGGCGCCGGAATCCCTTCGGCACATCCCCACGTCGGGAGGCGGGACGATGCCGCCCCGACGGGTGGAATCCCTCCGGGATGCTTATGGGAAGACCCTGGTGGAACTGGGGGAACAGGACCCGCGGATGGTGGTCCTGGACGCGGACCTCTCGGGCAGCACCCGGACCGCACTCTTCGGGAAGCGCTTCCCGGACCGTTTCTTCAACGTGGGCGTGGCGGAGCAGAACATGATCTCCATCGCCGCGGGCCTCTCCACCGGCGGGCGGGTGGTCTTCGCGAGCACCTTCGCCGTCTTCGCGGCGGGGCTCGCGTACAACGCCATCCGGCAATCGGTGGGCTACAACCGGGCCAACGTGAAGATCGTCGCCACCCATGGGGGGCTCACGGTGGGAGGGGACGGAGGGACCCACCAGATGCTGGAGGACGTGGGGCTCATGCGCGGCCTGCCGGGGATGACCGTGGTGGTTCCCGCCGACGCGCCCGAGACCGCGGCGGCCACGCGTTTCCTCCACGCCTCGGAAGGCCCCGCGTACATGCGGCTCTCCCGGGAGGGCTTCCCGGTGGTCACCGACGGGACCTTCCACCTGGGCCGGTTCCCGGTCCTGCGCGACGGGTCCGACCTCACGTTCCTCGCGAACGGCGTGATGGTGGCCCGGGCCCTCGACGCGGCGGACCGGCTCGCGGCCGTGGGGATCCAGGCCCGCGTGCTCGACGCCTCGTCGATGAAGCCCCTGGACGAAAGCGCCATCCTCCGTGCGGCCAAGGAGACGGGCGCCCTGGTCACCCTGGAGGAGCACACGGTCCTCACCGGCCTCGGGGCCGCGGTGGCCGCGGTGACCGCGGAACGGTACCCGGTCCCGGTCCGCCGGATCGGGACGCCCGACGTGTTCGGCGAGTCGGGGGACCCCTGGGAGCTCCTGGACCACTTCGGGCTGGGCGTCGACCGGGTGGTGGATGTGGCCTGGGACCTCCTTCGGGAACGCGGCCGCGTGGCGTGAGGCGCCGCCGCCCCCGAAGCTATAAGCCTCCGAAAGCTCCCACCGGCCGGAGGGCGCGTCCTCCCGGGGACCATGAAGCTATTCCTGGACACCGCCAACATCGAGGAGATCCGGACCGCGGCGAAATGGGGCATCCTGGATGGGGTCACCACCAACCCTTCCCTGGTGGCCAAGGAAGGGCGCCGGTTCCCCGACGTGCTCCGGGAGATCTGCGGGATCGTCGACGGATCCATCTCGGCCGAGGTGGTCTCCACCCGGGCCGACGACATGGTCGCGGAGGGGGTGGAGCTCGCGAAGATCCACCCCAACATCTACGTGAAGGTCCCCATGACCCCCGAGGGCCTCCAGGCCACGAAGCGCCTGCGGGCCCAGGGCATCCGGGTCAACATGACCCTCGTCTTCTCCTCCCTCCAGGCGCTCCTGTGCGCCAAGGTGGGGGCCACCTTCGTGAGCCCCTTCATCGGCCGCTTGGACGACCAGGGGCAGACCGGGATGGACCTCATCCGGGAGATCCTCCAGATCTACCGGAACTACGGGTTCCCCACCGAGGTCCTGGTGGCCTCCATCCGGCATCCCATCCACGTGAAGGAGGCGGCCCTCGCGGGGGCGCACATCGCCACGATGCCGTTCTCGGTGATGGAGAAGCTCCCGCGGCACCCGCTCACCGACATCGGGCTGGAGCGGTTCCTCCGGGACTGGGAGAAGGTCCCCAAGGTCTGACCGGGGTCGGGCCGTTTATAGGACGGTGGCCCTTGGGCCCTCCCATGGACGGAGCTGCCGACGTGGTCCGGGACCTCGAGGCGCGCCTGACCCGCTACCTGGCCCTGACGGCCCAGGCGCTCCAGAAGGCCCAGTTGGCCCCGCCCCCGCGGTCCTTTCTCCGGCGGGGAGCGGAGGATGTCCTCTCCATGGCCCGCACGTACTACCAGGATGCCCTGCATTTCCAGTCCCAGCACGACCTCCCGCGGGCGCTGGCCGCGGTGAGCTATGCCCATGGTTGGATCGATGCCGGGGTCCGGCTGGGGCTCCTTGATGGAGGGAACGATGAAGAGCTCTTCACGCAGTTCTCGTAGGCCCCCGGCGTCGGGGGACGATCTCTGGATCCCCCGGTCCATCCGGAGTTCCCTGGAACGTTCGCTCCGGGTGCGGACGGACCTCCGGGACCGTCTCGCGGAAGACGCACGCGACCTTCGGAGAGGATCTCAGAACGCCATGCGGGAGATGCATCGCGGGGGCGATGGGAAGATGCTCCTTCAGCGGTTGACCCCCCAGGCCCGGCGGGTGATCCCGTACGCCGCCTCCCGGGAGGCGGGGGTCGTCGACGACGCCCTGCAGGAGTGGACCGAGGCCCACCTGCTCTCGGCGTTCCTCCGGGGCGAGAGCCCCCCGGCCCCCGGGGATCTCGGGGTCCCGGCCGAGACCTATCTCGCCGGCGTGGGGGACCTGGTGGGTGAGGTGCGCCGCCTGGTCCTGGGGGACCTCACCCGGGGGGATCTCGCGCGAGCCACGGAGCGGTTCGGGGCCATGGAGGGGCTCTTCCACTTCCTGCTGGGCTTCGAGTCCCCCCGGAGCATCCTCGCCCTCAAGCCCAAGCAGGACTCTGCTCGCTCCCTGGTGGAGCGGACCCGGTCGGAACTGGCCCTCGCCCGGATCCTCTCCCGGGCGGCGCCCCCGGGGGCGGGGGCTCCCGCTCCCGAGATGACCTCGGAGGCCCCCGGGGAGGTCCCATGAACGGACCTCCCCCCCAGGGCCATGGAGATCCCGCTCTTCCCCACCGGGAGGGAACAACGTGACGGAGCGGAGGGAGCCCACCGTGGCGATCATCGGAGGAAGCGGCGTCTACGAATCGGGCCTGTTCGCACGGGAGGACACCCATCGGGTCTCCACTCCCTGGGGAGCCCCCTCCGCACCCATCGAGGAGGGGCACGTGGGCGGGATGCGCACGCTCTTCCTCTCCCGGCACGCCCCGGGGCACACCATCCCCGCGCACCGGGTGAACTACCGGGCCAACATCGACGCCTTGAAGAGCCTCGGGGCCGACGCCATCTTCGCCATCAACAGCGTGGGCTCCCTCCGGGAGGAGCTCCCTCCCGGACAGTTCGTCCTTCCCACCCAGTTCGTGGACTGGACCCGAAACCGACCCACCACGTTCTTCGACGGAGGGAGGACCTACCACGTGGGGATGGCGGACCCCTTCTGCCCCGTGCTCGTGGAGACGGCCCGGGCCGTGGCCCAGAGCCGCTCGTTCCCGGTGGCCACCGGTCAGACCTACGTATGCATCGAGGGGCCGCGCTTCTCCACCCGGGCCGAGAGCCGGCTCTTCCGCACCTTCGCCGACGTCATTGGGATGACCCTGGTCCCGGAGTGCCAGCTGGCCCGGGAACGCGAGATGTGTTACGCCGCCATCTGCATGGTGACGGACTATGACGTCTGGGCCGAGCGGCCCGTGGACGCCGAGGAGGTGGTCCGGGTGCTCCGGGCCAACGTGGCCCGGGTCCGCGACCTCCTGCGCGAGGTGGTCCCCACGGTCTCCCCGGAGCGCCGCTGCTCCTGCCGGAACGCTCTCGAGGGTGCGGGCCTCTGAGGGGAAACGGCCCAGGGGGGACGGGCCCTGCGGTGAACTCCCCCCTCGGGCGAGAGGGAGCTCCGGGAGATGTCCGTACGAACTTCCACGAGCATAACCTTCAAAGCGTGAAGCATCTCCGTGGAGGGCATGAGCCCGGCCACGAAACCCGTAGAAGAGAGCGAGATCGAACACCTGATGCGCCACCTGAGGCTCAGCTACTGGAAGGTGCTGAACCATCTGGACGAGGAGCTGGAGCGCAGCGGCCTCACCACCCGCCAGCTGCTCTTCCTCCGGACGCTGGCGGAAAAGGGGCCCTGCAATTCCCGGACGGTGTGCGAGGCGTTGCACGTGACCCCCGCCGACGTGACGGGCCTCGCGGACCGGCTCCAGGCGCGGCGCTTCATCAAGCGGATCCGGGGTCGGGGGGACCGGCGGCAGGTGATCCTGGAGATGACCGACAAGGGACGCGCGGCGCTCCAGACCGGCTCTCGGCTCCGAAAGGACTTGGTGACCTGGATCTTCGCGGACCTCACCCCGCGGGAGCTCAAGGTCACGCTGAAGAGCCTGGGGAAGGTCGTGGACCGGCTGGACCGGGAAGAGCTCAAGGCAAAGAGCGGGCGGAAGGCGGCCCCGAACCCGGAAGCGTGAGCTTGGGGTTCCCCCCGGGGGCGCGGCTAGTTCGCGGTTCCGCGGCGCACGGTGATGGGGATGACCCCCGCCGCGAACTCCATCTCGGCGATGGTCACGGGGTCGATGAGGTCCGGCGGCACCTCGATGAGGACCGGCGCGCCCAGGGAGACCTGAAGGGCCCGGGCGCCCAGGATGCGGGCCTTCTCGAACCGGGTGTACTCCCCCGGTGGGACGAGGCCCGAATCCCTGCGTTCCGCCACGACCTCACTCTCCTCCATGTGTGAATGAGACTCCATCGAGAGCAAGGCGTTCGCCAGAGGAAATACAGTATTTAAGCGTGGCGAAGCCGAAGCCGCGAAGGCCTTCGCCCACCGAAAGGGAGAAACACCGGCGGTCCCGATGGGGACGCCATGAACTCCCCTCCCCCCGCACCCACTGCCACGGGCATTCCCCCTAGATGGGCCCCCGGCCTGCTTCCGGAGGGACGCCACGAGGGGGCGTGGGGGAGACCCCCTCGATCCCCGGGGGGAACTGCACCATGATCGTGCTCTGGGCCGCAGCTGCGGCCGGGGGCCTCTTCGTCGGAGCGTACGTGTTCTTCGCCTGGAAGGAGGGGATCAAGACCTGGGTCGCCGCCGTGGCAGGCCTTTCCGGCATGGGGGTGGGGATCCTGGCGGGTCTCCTGCCCCTCTCCAGCGGGGGGTTCTGCGACGTGTTCGGGTACCGGCCCGCGGAAAGCCCCTGGGGGTTCTGTGCCCACAACGGGTTCGTGGAGTGGGACACCCTGGGCCTCCTCCTGGGCCTCTTCATGCTGGCCACGCTCCTCAACGACCGGGGGGTCTTCCGCTACCTCGCCCTCCGCCTGGCCAAGGGTAGCGGAGGCCACCCTCTTCGGCTCTTCCTCGCCCTGAGCGGTCTCGCGTTCGTCCTCTCCGCGTTCATCAACTCCATCACGGTGATGCTCGTCCTGGCCACCATCACCATCGAAGTGGCCCAGGACCTGGGGCTTTCCCCCATCCCCCTTCTCCTGGTGGAGATCTCCGCATCCAACGCTGGCGGGGCGGCCACGTTCGTGGGGGACCCCCCCAACGTGATCCTCGGGACGTACTTCGGGCTGAGCTTCAACGACTTCGTCCTGTACGCCGCCCCCATGGCGTTGGCCGCCCTGGCCACCCTGCTCCTGTTGTTCTGGTGGGTCTCCCACCGAGCCCTGGAGCGCCCCAGGACCCCGACCCCTTCCTCCGGTTCGTGGCAACTCCCTGTGCTGGAGCCCCGCGGGACCCTCTTCGCCACGGGAGCGTTCGCCCTCACCATCGGGCTCCTGGTGATCAACTCGTACATCCCCCCCAGCGTGGGAGAGATCGGCCTCATCGGGGCGGGGCTCGCCCTGCTGGGGGCGGGCCGTTCCGGCTGGAGGTCGCTGCTCCGACGGGTGGACTGGAACACCCTGGGGTTCTTCTTCTTCCTCTTCCTCCTCATCGGGTCCCTTGAGGTCACCGGCGTCATCGACGTCCTGGCGCGTGGCGTGGGACGGCTGGGGGGCACCGATCTGTTGCTCACGAGCTCCCTGCTCCTCTGGATCCTCGGCCTCCTCTCCTCGGTGGTGGACAACGTCCCGCTGGCGGCCGCGGCGGCCCCCCTGATCGCCTCCCTCCACGCCGCGCGGGGCTACCCCATCGGGTCCCTGGTCTACGCCTCGGCCGTGGGGACCGACGTGGGAGGCAATGGGACACCCATCGGGGCGTCCGCCAACGTGGTGGGGCTCGCCGTGGCCCGGCGGGCCGGGGTGGTCATCAGCTGGAAGCGTTACCTCAGCTGGGCGTTCCCCATCATGCTCGCCTCCCTGGGGGCGGCGAACCTGGTCCTCCTGTGGGTCCGCTGACCGGCCCCCCGGGAGCGAGGCCGCTATTCCGCCCGGGCCGCGCAGACGCTCCGGTACAGGTCGATGGTCTCCTGGGCGAGCTGCCCCCACGTCGCCGGGGCCCGGGAGCCACCTGGTGGGATGGGCCGGCGGGGAACGAATGCGCCCGACCCGATCTCGGTGAGCACCCGGGCCATCTCCTCCACGTCCCCCGGCGGGATCACCCGTGCGGCGGGATATGCCCCCAGTTGATCCACGAGGTGGCTCAGGTGGGTCACCACCACGGGCCGTGCGAGTCCGATGGCGGTGGCCAGCGTCCCGCTCGCCCCGGTGGTCCTCAGGTAGGGGAGGATCACCGCGTCCGAGGTGACGCACAGCCGGATGGCCTCCTCATCCTCCACGTAGCCCCGGAAGCTCACATCCTCCGGGGTGAGGCCCAGCTCCTGCCCGAGACGTTCCAGGGTGGACCGGTAGTCGTATCGCAACCGGGGATGGGTCTCTCCGGCGATCACCAGGTGGGTTCGCATTTCCGGAGGCACTCGCCCGCGGACGCGGGCCAGCGCCTGGAGGAGCACTTCGATCCCCTTGTAGGGGGCGAGGAACCCGTAGCAGAGGACCTGGCGGCGGGGCGAAAGGCCGACGCCAGGGTCCGAGGGATGGGCGGGGGGGCCGGAGCGGAGGGGGAGGGGAGGGGAGAAGGGATACACCGGGCAGGGGGTGGTCACGATCTTCTCCGGGGGCACGCCGTAATCCTTCCGGAGGATCTCACCCACCACGGCGTTCTGGACCACGACCCTCTCCGCATGACGGGCCACGGAGCGCAGGACCCATCTCATCCCCGCCCGGACGAGGGAGGGGGGGAGATGCGCCTCATAGAGGTCCAGCGTGGCACGGTCGATCTCCGCGATGGGGAGCACGTCGAAGAGGGTGACCACCACGGGCCGATGGCGGGACATCTCGCGGACGAGCCATGGAGCGAGGAGCGCGGAGACCGGGCCTCCGTACATCGTGAATGTGAAGTTCATGTGGATGACCTCCGCCCGGGTCCGGCGGGCCCCGGCGAGGATCCCCAGGACGTGGTGCGGGCCCCGGTGCCAACCCCGCACGATGGTGACCCGATCCTCGGATCTCCCCTCGGGGCTTTGGTTCGCGTTGGCCAGCACCTCCACCTCGTGCCCCCGCCGCGCGAGTTCCCGTGCCAGGAGCTGACAGTGCTGCGCGGGCCCCGTGTGGCTGGGGGGATACGGGGA
>JAJZYH010000073.1 GCA_021798195.1 Thermoplasmata archaeon | reverse complement strand
CTACGCCTTCCGCCTCCCCCGCCTCACCCCGCAGGAGATCCTGGAGCAGGTGGAGGTGGACCTCCTCTCGGTCCTGGGACTGGGGCGCGAGCTCCTTCCTCCCATGATGGGCCGGCCCGAGGGACGCCTCCTCATCACGGGGAGCGCCATCGCAGAGGTACCCCTGCCCCGGATGGTCCCGTATGCGGGGGTCAAATCGGGACTCCGGGCGCTGGGCCGCGCCCTGGACCATGCCATGGGCCCCGGGGGGCCCCGGGTCACGGTCCTGGAGCCCATCGTGGCCCGAACCGACCTCCTCACCCGGGCGACGCGGGGGGGTCCATGGGATACCCGGCGGATCCTCAACGGATGGACCATCTCGGCGGACACCGTGGGCCGATATGCCCAGCGGGCCGTCCTGCATCCCCGACCGGTCATGGTGGTGCCGTCCGCCGCCGGCCTCCTCCTGGGGATGGCGAGAGCCCTTGGTCCCCTTCTGGAACCCCGGCTCCGGATCCCTCCGCCCCGGGCCTCCCCCCGTGCCGCCCCGTCGGGGTCCCCCCTCTGAAAGGCATTTGAACCCCCCGCCGGTAGTTGCCCTTGCCCCTCCACTTGGAGGCGGGATCAACGTGACCGATTGGGACCGTGTGGAACGCCTTCGGGCCAAGGGTTGGGACTGGGACTCCATCGCGGAGGATCCCAAGGTGAAGTTCGCCCCCCCGGAAGGATCGGGGAGCCCGGGCCGGGTGTTGAAGTCCCTCTACCTCAAGCGCCGTTCCCGGGGCAAGAAGGAAGGGAGCCCTTCCCGCGGTGCGGAGGACTCTTCCGGGGGGTCCCCCCGGAGGAACCTCAAGGGCTGGCTCTTCCCCCTGGGGGTCCTTTTCGCCATCGCGGGAGGCATCTGGATCGCCATCGCGTTCTCCTATCCCCTCGCGGCGCAGCTCCTGCCTCCCATCCCCGGGATCCTCCTCGTGGTGATCGTGGGGCTCGCCCTCCTGGGCGCCTCCTTCATCACCGGTGCCGCGACGGGCTCCGGCCACAGCAACTGGCACAAGGCGGTGGCCGCCGGGATCGCCCTGGGGCTGGTGCTCAGCGCCGGCGCGGCGGTCTGGGCCGTCTCGGAAGGGATCCCCAACCTCACGGCCTCCACGACGTCGGAGGTGGGCGGATACGAGCACGCCTCCAACCCCATGTGGAAGAGCGGGGGCCTCCCGGTCTTCTTCTTCTATGGATCGGTGGCCTGCCCCTTCTGCTCGGCCTCGAGCTGGGCGGTCCGGGGGGCCCTGGAACAGTTCGGGAACCTGAGCGGCTGGGGCTATCTCTCGTCGAACCCCAACGACGTCTATCCCAACACGCCGGAAGTGGACCTCTCCAGCTCGAGCCTCGCGAGCTCGTACATCACGTGGATACCGGCCGAGGGGGCCAACAACCAGCAGATCACCGAGCCTCCGCTCACCCCGGTGGAGAACGCCTACGTGACCACCTACGATTCCGGGGGCGGGATCCCGTTCTACGTCATCGGAGGGGTCTATATCCACGCGGGGACCCTCATCTCGCCGGCGGTGTTCTCCCCCAACGGCTCGGCCCTCTCCTACCAGCAGGTGGAGCAGGACATCCAATCCCAGAGCGGCCCCGTCTACCAGGCGGTCCTCAACGCCCAGAACTATCTCGAGGCGTACCTCGCGGTGGCCTGCAAGGACGCGGGGATCACGCCGCCCGCGTCGGTCACCTCGAATTCGGCGGTGGTCTCCATCATGAACCAGATCTCCTGAGGCGGCGCCATGGTCGATGCCCGCGTGCTCCACCGGATGCTCCTCCTGTTCATCCTGGTGGGCCTCGCCTTCAGCCTCTACGCCACCTTCGAGGTGCTGGACCCCTCCCTCCAGGGGACCTGCTCCGTGAACTCCTTCGTCTCCTGCAGCGCCGTGGACCAGAGCGGCTACACCCACCTGGGGCCCTTCCCGGATTGGAGCGTGGGCGTGGCCGGGTTCGTCCTGCTCCTCGCCCTGGACATCCCCCTCTTCCTCACGTTCCGCCCCGCGTGGCTCTACGGCGTGCTGGGCCTGTCCCTGGTGGGGGTCGCCGTCTCGGCCTACCTCGCCTACCTGGAGCTGGGCGTGATCCACGCCCTCTGCCCCATCTGCCTGGGCGCGTACATCTCCAACCTCCTGGTCCTGGGCACCGCACTCTGGCTCCGGCAGGCCCGGGCGGGCCACGCGGTCCCGCAGGCGGCTCCCGCCGCGGGCACCGACCCGTAGGGGGCGCGCCGGGGCGGACTCCCCATCAGTGCCGGAAGGCGCGCCATCCGGTGCAGTACATGGCGATGCCCAGACGGTCCGCGGCGGCGATGACCTCCGCGTCCCGGATGGAACCTCCGGGCTGCACCACCACGGCGACGCCGGCGCGTCCCGCCTCCTCCACGCCATCGGGGAAGGGGAAGTACGCATCCGAGGCGAGGACGGCTCCCGCGGCGCGGGGTCCCGCCACCTCGAGCGCGTTCCGGACCGCCCCCACGCGGCTCGTCTGACCGGCACCGATCCCCACCGTGGCGGCCCCCTGCGCCAGGACCACCGCGTTGGACTTCACGTGGCGCACCACACGCCAGGCGAACTCCAGGGTGGGGAAGAGCTCGGGGGCGGCGCCCCGTCGCGATACCTGGCGCAGCTCCTCCCGGCGGAGGATGCGCCGGTCCCCCTCCTGGGCCAGGAGCCGCCCCGCCGCCGTCCGGGCCTCCCACCGGTCCGCGGCGGGGGAGGGAGGCGCACCGGCCACCAGCTTGAGCTTGGCCCGCCGGTCGAGGCGCTCCCGGACGGCCGGGGGGAACTCGGGGCCCACCAGGACGTCCACGAAGGTGCCCTTGAGCTCGTCCACCGTCCTCTCGTCGCAGGGCCGGTTCAGGGCGATGACGCATCCGAACCGGGCCACGGGATC
>JAJZYH010000072.1 GCA_021798195.1 Thermoplasmata archaeon | reverse complement strand
TGCAGCCGGTGCGCCTCGACGATCCCCGCGAGCAGCACCATCTGCCCCGAGTGCGGGGTGACCCTCCTGGGGAAGGACACCACGCCCGCCGAGAAGGATCCGGTCCGGAAGGGGTACAACGACTTCACCGACAAGTACCGGGCCGAGGCGCGGAGGGAGCTCGGCGACAATTACAACGAGGGCGCCTTCTGGGACTGGTGGAAGCGGCAGTCCAGCTACATGTCGTTCACGGCCTGGAAGGCCCAGCAGGCCCAGGGGACCCGAAAGGGTCTCGTCACCCCCACCATGGCCGCGGCGCAGGCCCCGACCCCGTCGTCCCCGGAGCCCGCGGAGACTCCTCTGCCTTCGGAAGGGGCAGGACCAGGTGGTCGGCCACCCATGGGCGGTGGAGGAGGAGGGATGGGAGCCAGTCCCGGCATCCCCTCCCGAACCGAGCAAGCCTCCCCGCCCCCCACAGCCGGGGCGTCGGCGAGCGGACCCATGAAGACCTGCAGTTCCTGCGGACGGGAGATCAATGCGGAGTTCCTCGTCTGTCCCTTCTGCGGCGCGGTGACCCGGTAAGCAGGGGACCCCACGGGGTCCCGAAAAACGCCCAGGGACTCGGGAACCGCGCCTGCCCGAGAGTCCTCCCCGCATCCTCAGGACCACCTCCGGTCCAGGAACGTCTGGGTGGAGGGGTGCCCAGGTAAAGGCCAAGTAGGCCGGGACGGTGCGCGGAGCGGTGAACACTCTGACTTCCCGACCCAAACCCGTGGGGGACCCCGAGGCCGGCGCGCGCAAGGTGGAATGGGCCCGAGCCCACATGCCCATCCTGGAAGAGGCACGCCGCCGCTTCGAGGCGGAGAAGCCGTTCCGAGACCGGAGGCTCTCCCTGGTGCTCCATGTGGAGGCCAAGACGGCGGCGCTCGCCCTCGCCCTGCAGGCGGGCGGAGGAGATGTCCGCATGGCCGCCTCGAACCCCCTCACCACCGACGACGATGTGGTGGCCCACCTCCTCGGGTCGGGCCTCGAGACGTACGCGGTAAAGGGGGAATCCATCGCCGCCTACCGGGAGGGGCTCGAGGCGATGTTCGCGGCGGATCCCCACCTCATCATCGACGACGGGGCGGACCTCGTCGCCCTCTTCCTTCAGAAGGAAGAGCGGGGGGACGGGCCGACCCACCGCCTCCTCGGGAGCACGGAGGAGACCACCACCGGGGTCGTCCGGCTGCGGGCCATGGAGCGGCAGGGGAAGCTGCGGTGGCCGGTCATCGACGTCAACGATGCGGTCATGAAGCATCTCTTCGACAACCGGTACGGGACGGGCCAGTCGACCCTGGACGGGATCTTCACCGCCACGAACCTCGTGGTGGCGGGGCGGACGGCCGTGGTGGCGGGGTACGGATGGTGCGGCAAGGGGGTGGCGTCCCGGCTGCGGGGAATGGGGGCCAACGTGATCGTCACCGAGATCGATGCCGCCAAGGCGGTGGAGGCCCGGCTGGAGGGGTTCCGCGTGATGCGGATGCTCGATGCGGTGCGGGAGGCGGACTTCGTGGTCACCGTCACCGGGTGCCGCGACGTGGTCCGGGCCGAGCACTTCAAGGTCATGAAGGATGGTTGCTGCCTCGCCAACTCGGGTCACTTCGACGTGGAGATCAACCTGGAGGATCTCAAGGGTCTCTCCGTGGACCGCCGGAAGGCCCGGGCGATGGTCGACGAGTACCGGATGGCCGACGGTCGCCGGATCTACGTCCTCGCCGAGGGCCGCCTGGTGAACCTCTCCGCCGGCCAGGGGCACCCCGTGGAGATCATGGACATGAGCTTCGCGCTGCAGGCGCTGTCCGCCGAGCACCTCGTGAAGGAGGGGGAGCGGCTGCCTCCCAAGGTCTACCCCGTGCCGCCGTCCCTCGACGAGGCCGTGGCCCGGGCCGCGCTGCGGGCCTACGGGGCCGAGCTCGATGAGCTCACGGAAGTCCAGAAGAAGTACCTCGAGAGCTGGGAGGTGGGCACATGAGCCCCTCGACCCAGGTCCCGCGGGACCTCCGCTACACGAAGAACGACGAATGGGTCCGCTGGAACCCGCCCGTCGCCGTCGTGGGGATCACGGATTTTGCACAGTCGGAACTCACCGACGTGGTGTTCGTGGAACTCCCTGCCGAGGGAGGCTCGGTGAAGGCGGGCGAACGCCTCCTGGTCCTGGAATCGGTGAAGACGGTGGCCGACGTGTACGCGCCCGTCTCCGGGCGCATCTCCAAGGTCAACCAGGAGCTCAAGGGGCACCCGGAGCTCCTCAACAAGGACCCCTACGGCCAGGGATGGCTCGTGGAGATCCAGGCCGAGAACCCGCCCTCGGACCTCTTGAGCCCCGAGGAGTACCTCCGGAAGATCTCTTCCCCCTCCGAGGGGCACCATTAACCTCAAGCTCCCGGGATGGGTTCCTTTCCGGACCGCGGTGACGTTCCCATGGCGGCATCCTCTCCTCCTCCCCCGCCCATCGGCTATTCCCCGGCTTATCCGGGAGGGTTCCTGTGGCTCCCTCCGGTCCCCCGGGGATCCGCGACCCACCAGGCGGTCCATCGGATCCGCGAGGGGATCCACACGTTCCTCATCGCCAATGTGGTGGCGCTGGTGTCCGGGGTCTTCGCGTTCGCGCTGTCCCTCCTGATCTTCCTCGTGGGCATCCCCTTCCTGGCGGGGGGGTTCCCCTTCGGCGGCCCCGGAGCGGGGATGGGACCCTTCCCGGGGAACTCGTCTGCGTCGATGCCACCTGCGTTCCCAGTTTCCCTGGTCCTCCTGATCGTCTTCGGCATCTTCATCGGGATCCTGGGTCTCATCGAGTTCATCCTCGTGATCATCGCTTGGATCCGGTGGCGGCAGGGGGTGAAGGACCTGGTCCCCGCCTCCTGGGAGTACGGACCTCTCCCGCACCAGGGGGCCCTGGACGCGGAGATGGACTACTCCTACACCGTCCTCTTCTTCATCCTGGGACTGGTGGCGCTCATCCTGGGCGCTTCGCTCCTCGTCGCCCTCGCATTTGTTTCCGTGGGGAGCCCGGCGACGGGCCTCGCGACGTTCGTGAC
>JAJZYH010000009.1 GCA_021798195.1 Thermoplasmata archaeon | reverse complement strand
CGCCGCCTTCGCGGGAGCCCCAGTGACGGGAGGACCATGACGCTTCTCACCCCCTTCGGCGCGCTCCTCGTGGGGGTGGCCGCCCTCATGGCGGCGATCACCGCCCTGCTGGTGAAATGGGCCTCGGAGGCGCGGACACGGACCGCCGCCGCCGTGAACCTCTTCCTCTTCGTCATGATGGTCTCCATGCTGGGGGCGGCGCTCCTCTACGTCGCTTCCCCTGGCCCCTCCCGCCTCGTGGAGGCTCTCTGGCTCGCGAGCGGGGTCATGTCCGCGAGCGCGTTCCCCCTCTTCCTGGTCTTCCTCCGGGAGACCCAGGCACGGATCCGGGGGGGCTCCGGTCACGTCCCCGCGCCCTTCCGCGGGAGACCCCTCTTCGCCCTGGCCGTCCTCACCCTGGTGGTGCTCAACGAGTTCCTCATGGGGTGGACGTTCCAGCTGGCCGCGGGCACCCTGTCCCCAGGGATGGCCGGATCCTGGTCCCAGATCCTCGTCCTCGGGGTGAACTCCCCCTGGTTCCTGCTCCCCATGGCCGGGGAGATGGGGCTCAGCACGTTCCTCCTCCGGCGGACCCTGCCGTCCCCCTGGGTAGCCCTCCTGGGGGCGCAGGCGGCCCTCATGGCCCTTTCTCCCCCCGCCTTCCCCCACTTCCTCGCGGGCCCCGTCGTGGTCGCCGGGAGCGCCCTCATGATCGGCGTCGTCATCTACGTCATGGAGACCCTCTACCGGCACCGGCAACTGCCGCCGGTGGCCCTTGCCTACACGCTGGGCCTCCTCGGGGTCTATGCCGCCATGATGGCGGGGACCTACCTCTGGTGGGCCGAGGGCTCCGGCCTCCTCTTCGCCGCTTCGGTCCTGGCCGAGATGGTCCTCTTCTTCGACCTCGTGATCCTCCCGGAACGCTGGAGGGACCACGAACCGGTCCCCTGGCTCGCCCGCCCCCGCTGGACCGTGGGCGTCATGGCCGCGATCTTCGTGGCCGAGGTCTTCATGGGCGCCCTCCTGGACCTTGTCCTGGAACCCGCCGCCTACGGGGCGGTCCTCTCCATCCCTCCCCTCGTGGGGACAGGCCCCACCCTGGTCCTGCATGCCGTCCTGGGAGGGTTCTGGTTCCTGTCCGCCGTGACGGGGTCCACCTGGTTCCTCGCCATGATGGGGATCGAGATGGGGGCCCTCGTGGTCTTCAAGCTCCGCGAGAGCCGGTACTGGGAGACCCGCATCCGCCTCGCCCTCATGATGGGGTCCTACGGCGCCTTCGCGGTGTTCTATCCGAGCCTGTACTACTCGTGGGCCTTTCCCGGGGCCCCTTCGGGCCCCGCCGTCCCCCTCCTGGGCTGGAGCATGGGGATCGGCTCCGCCCCCCTCGCGGTGTCGGTCTTCGGCGCGGTGCTCCTCACCTACGTCGCCACGGGGGCGCTCACGATCCTCTTCGGGCGTCGGGCCATCTGCTCGGTCTTCTGCACCGCCCCGCTCATGTTCCAGGGGACCACCATCGACGCCATGAAATCCTTCAACCGGTCCTCCCCCCTCGCCCGGAAGTTCCTCTCCAGCCGGCTCTCCACCGCCTATTCGGTGACCATGGGCGTGGTCATGACCTCCCTCCTGGGAGCCTCGGCCCTCTCCTACCTGGACCAGGCCGGGATCGCCCGGATCACCGTGGGGGGCGTGGACCCCACCATCTTCCTCTACGACCTCTACTTCGGGGTCCTGTGGTACGTGATGTTCGTCACCATCCCGTACATGGGCAACTACAACTGCGTCACCATGGGCTGGTGCTACACGGGGACCATCGCCCAGGCCTTCCACAAGATCGGCTTCTTCAAGCTCAAGGTCCGGGACCGGGAGGTCTGCAAGCGGTGCACCACGCTCGACTGCGCCAAGAGCTGCCCCGTGGGTCTCCTGGACATGCCCGGCCACTTCCGGAGGGAAGGCGAGTTCCGGAGCTCCAAGTGCTGTGGCGTGGGGGATTGCATGGAGGCCTGCCCCTACGGGAACCTCTACATCCATGACGTCCGGCACTGGGTCCGGGAACGCCTGGGGCTTCCCCCGGGTCCGGCCCGGGGGGCTCGCCTCCCCATGGTGCGCCCCCGCGCACCGCCCCGTCCCGACGCGCGGGCCCCTTCCGTCCCCCTCCTCGCCTCCCCGACGCCCCCGGCGACCCACGGGGGAGCCTCCGGACTCCGCCGGGACTAGCGGGAGTCCCCCCGGACCGTGGGGCGGGCAAGGTTATTTGACCCGCTCCGGGTTCCGCTCCCTCCACGGACCGCCCCCCCCGTGGACGGTGATGTTCTTGTCCTCTTCCGAGACCCTCGAAGGTGTTCCGTTCTCCCGGAGCCGGATCACCCTCGTCCGGCTCATGCTCCCCACCGACGTGAACTTCGCGGGGAACGTGTTCGGCGGTTCGCTCCTCAAGGTCCTCGACGAGATCGCCTACGTCGTGGGGAGCCGCCACGCCCGGCAGAACATGGTCACCGCCTCGGTGGACCGGATGGATTTCCTCGCACCGGTCCACCTGAGCGACGTGGTCCACTTCACGGGACAGGTCACCCACGTGGGCCACACTTCTCTCGAGGTGTCCATTCACATCGAGGCAGAGGACCTCCACGGGACCTCCCGTCGGACCGTGGGGAATGCCTACGTCACCATGGTGGCCATCGGGCCGGACGGGAGGCCCGTCCCGGTGCCCCCCATCCTTGCGGAGACCCCGGAAGAGCGCCGCCTCCTCGAGGAGGGGCGCCGGCGCGCAGAGGAACGGAAGGCCCGGCGCCCCACGGGAGGGGGCTCCCCATGACGGAGCACGGACCCACCGGACCCTCGAAGGCGCCTCGGCGAGCGGGATACCCCGTGGAAGGGGTGCTCTTCGACCTGGGGGACACCCTCCTCGACGAGGGCCGTGCCTTCCGCGATCCGGAGCCCCTCGTCCCCGGCGTCCGCGGGACGCTGCCCCGGCTCGCCTCCCGCTATCGCCTGGGAATCCTCACCAACAGCGTCCACGACCGCACGACGCTCTCGGGACACCTCGATGCATGGGGCATCGGCGGGTTCTTCTCCGCCATCCTGTCCAGCGCGGACCTGGGCTGGGAAAAGCCGGACCGCGTCGCCTTCGAGGCGGGCTGGACGGCCCTGGGGACCCGCCCCGGGACCACCGTGATGGTGGGGAACAACCTCGCGGTCGACGTGGCCGGTGCACGGCGCGCGGGCCTCCGCACCATCTTCCTCCGCTGGAGCCCCCGCTATCCCCGGGTCCCCCGGGGAACCCGGGAGGAGCCCACCCTATCCATCGATGCGTTCGAAGCCCTTCCGGGGGCCCTCGAGAGGATCGTGGGGCACGCGCCCCCGCGGGCCAGGGAAGGACCGGAGGCTTCGGGAGGTTCCGACGATGCGGTGTGAGATGTGCGGGAAGGACGAGACGACACTGGTGACCATCTCGGTGGAGGGGTCGGTGCTCAAGGTCTGCACCGCCTGCAGCCGGTTCGGGAAGGTGCTGGACACCTCCCGGACCTCCACCGCGCCACTTCCCAAGGGCCCCGCGGCCCGGGAAGTGGTGGAGACGCGGCTCGCGGACCGGACGACGCGGAGGACCGAGCGCGACCTGTTCGCCGAGCTCCCCGAGATGGAGCTCGCGCCGGACTGGCCCCGGCGCATCCGGTCGGCGCGGGAACGGATGGGGCTCTCCCAGGAGAAGTTCGGCCAGCTCCTCAACGAGAAGACCTCGGTGATCCACAAGCTCGAGGCGGGGTCCATGACCCCGCCCGACGCCCTCGTCCGGAAGATCGAGCGGACGCTCAAGATCCGGATCCGCGCGAGCGAACCCGCCGCGTGAGGGGCCGGCTCCCCCGGGGCCGGTTCCCGGAGCCCGGCGACAGGAGGCGCTCCAGGATCGCCTTCTGGGCGTGCAGGCGGTTCTCCGCCTGGTCCCAGATCCGCTGCCGCTCCCCGTCCATCACCGCGTCGGTGATCTCCAGCCCCCGGTGGGCCGGGAGGTCGTGGAGGGCAAAGCAGCCCGGCCGTCCCAGGTCGAGGAGGGCGTCGTTGATCTGGTACCCCTGGAAGTCCTGCGTGCGCCGGGCCTCCTCGGATTCGTCCCCCATGGAGACCCACACGTCCGTGTAGATGGCATCGGCGTCCCGCGCCGCCTCGGCGGGGGCGGTCACCAGGCGCACGGTGGCGCCGGAGGCCTTGGCCCATCCCTCGGCCCGGGCCACAAGGTCGGCGGCGGGGCGGTATTTCTCGGGGATGGCCGCCACGAAGGAGATCCCCATGATCGCCGCCCCCTGGAGGAGCGAGTTCAGCACATTGTTGCCGTCGCCGATGTAGGCGAGGCGTCGCCCGGCGAACTTCCCCCCCCAGGCCTCGTACAGGGTGAGGAGGTCGGCCACGATCTGGCACGGATGCTCCCGGTCGTCCAGGGCGTTCACCACCGGGACCGTGGCCCACTGGGCCAGGGTCGCCTCGTCCTGCCAGCGGAAGGCGCGGTAGACGATCCCGTCGTAGTAGCGGGAAAGGACGCGGGCGGTGTCGGGGATGGTCTCCCCCCGGCCCAGCTGCATGTCCCGCGGGGAGAGATAGACCGCATGCCCGCCGAGGTCGGTCATGGCGATCTCGAACGAACTGCGGGTGCGGGTCGACGGCTTCTCGAAGATCATCGCGAGGTTCTTTCCCCGCAACGGTTGACGGAGGGTCCCCCGTCGGCGCCACTGCTTCCACTGATGGGCCCGTTCCACGATCTCCGGAAGATCCGACGCGATGTCGGCGATGGAGAGGAGGTCCCGCTTCGGGGGGTTCGCCATGGGGCGGCGGAAGGGTCTCCCGGATTTAAGCTTGGCCGCGTCCCCCTCCGCGGACCCAAGGTCCCACGAGAAACGGCTATCTCATCCCCCCCCTTGGCATGGGGAATGGCTCCCGTTCCCGACCGCCTCCGGGCCCTCAGCGAGACCCTCGTGAAGATTGCGAGCCCCACCGGAGACTGCGACACGCTTCTGGTCCGGCTGGAGAAGTTCCTTTCCGCCGCGCGCATCCCCACGGACCGGCTCACGGGACCGGGGTTCGCGCCCGTCCTGGTGGCGGGGCATCCCCCGGACCCGCGTCGGCCCACGGTCCTGTGGGCCACGCACGCGGACACGGTCCCTCCGGGCGAGGAACCCAGCCACCCCGCCGGCGAGGTGGCGGGGGGGAAGATGTACGGGCGAGGGGCACTGGACATGAAAGGCGGACTCGCCATCTCCCTGCTCCTCCTGGAGGAGTTCCGGGACGACCCGCGGTTCAACCTGGGGCTCGTGGTGACCACCGACGAGGAGGCGGAATCCGCGGGCGCCTGGGAGGTCCTTCGCCATCTCCCCCAGGACCCCAGCGTCGTCCTCGTCCCGGAACCCACGTGGGAGCGCTGCGCCGTCTCCGCGAACGGGCGGATCGTCTGGCAGGTCTCGGTCCGGGGCACGGGAGGTCATGGCGAGGAACTCCGGGCCACGAAGGCACCTCCCAACCCCGTGCTCGCCATGTCCCGCTTCGTGGGGTCCCTCCCCGGGGACTTCGTCCCCCTCTCGATCCACTCGGAGGCTGAGGGGGAGGTCACCCTCCCGCGAAGGGTCCGGGTCCGCCTGGACCACGCGCTCCCGCCCGGACGCGACTCCGCCGCCGACCGGGACGAACTCCTGCGGCTCACCCGGGGAGGGTCCCGCGCGGACTCCTCCCTGCGCTGGGACGTGGAGCCGGCCCCGCGTACCACCCCCTGGCTACCGGCGTTCGAGGGGGATCCCAAGGACGCCTGGGTCCAGCGGTTCCTTCGGGCTGCGAAGGTGGAGCTGGGACGGGTGAGGCGCTTCCACATGCCCGCCGTGGGCGACTTCAACGTGTTCGGGAGCCGGGCTCCCACCGTGGTCTTCGGACCCTCCGGGGAAGGGGCCCACGCGGACGACGAATGGGTGGACCTTGGTTCCCTGGAGCGATGCCATGCGGTCTACCGGAGGTTCCTCCTGGAATTCCCGCAGGAAGCCGCCCCGAGAGGCGAGGACGGCTCCGTGGAAGAAGTCCCAGCGCCTCGAACGGCGTCTGACGTCGCCAAAGGTTAAGACTCCCTCCCTTTCCCAAAGGGGCAGGAGACGAAACCCGATGCCGCAGAGCAAGAAGGGAGAAGGCCCCCGAGATGTCTTTTCCGGAACTCCGACGCCGTCGTCCCCCCGACGGGGGGGACGGCGCGTCTACATGGTATCCGGCGGGGTCACGAAGTTCGCGAAGGCCCACCCCGAGATGGACTTCCGCCTGATGTGCAAGAACGCGTTCGACCGCGCGCGCGCCGAGGTGCCCAACCTGCGTCTCGACGGGATCGACGGGACCCGGATCTCGTACTTCTCGGACCACTTCACCCGCCAGCTCAAGGCCGCGAGCATGGTCCAGGACTACCTGGGCCTCAACCCTCGGGGCTCCGTCCGGATCGAATGGGGAGGCGCCACGGGCGGCGAGTGCTTCCAGGCCGCCTACGAGGCCGTGGCCTCGGGGCGCATGGACACCTGCCTCGCCATCGGGTTCGAGACCATGAGCCGGGTGGCCACCTGGAAGGGAAACGAGTTCATCGCCCTCGCGAGCGACACCAACTTCGACTTCCCTCTGGGCGGGTTCTACACGGGGTACTACGCCCTCATGGTGATGCGGCACCTCTTTGAGTACGTGCGCCGGGCCAAGTTCTCCCACATTTCCGACGAGCGGGAGGCCCAGCGCAAGGCCATCGAGTACGGCACCCGTGTGATGGCCAAGGTGTCGGTGAAGAACCACCGGAACGCACTCTACAACCCCTACGCCCAGTATCCCAAGAACATCGACGTGGCGGGCGTCCTGGGATCGGACATGGTGAGTTACCCCCTCACCCGGGAGCAGATCTGCACCATGTCCGATGGCGCCGCCGCCGCGATCCTCTGCACCGAGGAGCGGGCGAAGGAGCTCACGGACCACCCCATCCTCATCAAGGGGGTGGGATGCGGGACCGATACCATGCGGCTCGCCGACCGGCCGTTCGGGAAGGTCCTCCTGATGCCGCACGAAAAGCCTTCCGACTACGCCCATCTGGAGTATCCGGGGGTCCATTCGTTCCGGGCGGGCCGTTCCGCCGGGCTCGAAGCTTACCGGCACGCGGGCATCGAGAACCCCGGGAAGGACCTCGATTTCATCGAGCTCCACGACGCCTACTCCTCCAGCGAGATCCAGACCTACGAGGACCTGGGACTGTGCAAGTACGGCGAGGGGTACGATTTCGTGGAGCGGGGCGATGCGTTCCTTCCCAACATCGACTACGGGTTCCCCGTCCCCCGCGCCGGGACCATCCCGGTGAACCCTTCCGGCGGCCTCATCGCCTGCGGACACCCCGTGGGAGCCACGGGGCTCATGCAGGCGGTCTTCGCCTTCTGGCAGCTCCAGGGGACCATCGGGAAGCACTTCGGGAGCGACCGGCTGCAGATCCCCAAGGCCAAGCGGGGCGCCATCCACAGTCACGCGGGCACCGGATCCTCGGTGACCGTGACCATCATGGAGGGGAAGTAAGATGTGCGCCAAGGAGCTCAAGAAGACCTCCCGGTTCACGGAGGTCCAGGCGGAACTCGAGAGGACCGGGGCGGCCCTGTTCGTGGACAAGGAGGGTTCGGAGAACCTCTACATCCGTTCCCCCTACACGATCCAGTACATCCACAGCTACGCGGAGGATTCCCCGTTCTTCCTGGGCCTCGCCGAGGGACGGATCCGGGGCACGCGATGCACCGCCTGCCAGTACACCTTCGCCACTCCGCGAGGGCACTGCCAGTTCTGCGGCGAGCCGACCCAATGGGTCGACCTGCCCACCAAGGGCAAGGTGCACGCCTGGACCACGTGCCACTACGGGTCCGAGGCCTTCCTGAAGGAGACGCCGTACAACCTGGTCCTGGTGGAGTTCGAGGGGGCGAAGAGCCTCCTTCTCTCCCGGCTCAAGGATTGCGGGGAAGAGGACATCTACGTGGGGATGCCCATCGAGGCCCGCTTCGCCCAGGAGCCCTCCTACTCCATCACCGATCTCTGGTTCGTGCCCGCCCCGGGCTCGCTCAAGAAGTAGAAGGCGCAAGGGATCCCGGGGTGATGCTGGAGCGCCTCCTCCGGGGGCGCTCCCTTCACCCGGACTCCCGTTGGGGCCACACCTCTCCGAAGGACCGACCCCCTCGAACCCGCTCACGAGCCCGAGGGGTCGACAAGCGGCTTCCATCGACGGATGACGGACGGAGGGGATCTACGCAGGGTCATCCGCGGCGACCCGGAGCACCCAATCGCTGGCTTCCCCCCACCACGGGGGATGGCCCCGATGCGATGCCACCATCCGCCGGAGGGGGGGCCGGATCTCCGGGGAGGAACGTCCCGTTCCGGATCCCATCCCATGGAATGGGAGATCTCATGGACCCGAGGAAGCGGACGAGAAGTGCCGCGGGCCGGGCTTGAACCGGCGGCCTCCAGATCTTCAGTCTGACGCTCTCCCAACTGAGCTACCGCGGCGCCTTCCCTTCCGCGCCACACGTTGGGCCCTACATAAGAGCGGTGCCCGCACCTTCTCTCTCCCGGCGCCCGGGGGGGCCCGGGAAGCTCCCCCGCCGCATCCGGGACAAAGGGTAGTTATGCCGGAAGACGGATGGAACGCCCGGACGCGGAAAGGCAGTTCCGAACCGGGAGGGATGCGGGGTCCTTCCTGCCCGGGGGCGGCCCGCGGACCCTCCGGGCGATGACCGATACCACGACCCTCCTGATCGTGGCCCTCTTCCTCCTCATCGCCTCCTCGGTCCTGGTGGGGGAGCTCTTCAGCCAGCTGGGCCAGGCGGCCCTGGTGGGCCAGCTGTTGGTGGGGGTGATCCTGGGGCCGACCCTTCTCGCGCCCTACCTGGGCCTCACCCAACTCTCCTCGGAGCTCTCGGGCCTGCAGTTCTTGGCCACGTTCTTCATCCTGCTCATGTCGGGCCTGGCCGTGAGCCCCGAGCAGATCTGGAAGACCGGACTGCCCGCGGCGCTCCTGGGGCTCGCGGTCTTCCTGGGCCCCTTCTTCGGAGGGATCGGGGTGGTCCGGCTGCTCTACCCGCACCTTCCCCTGGACACGGCGCTCTTCATCGCCCTCACCATTTCCATCACGGCGCTCCCGGTCCTGGGGGTGATGCTCCGGGAGTTCGGACTCACCACCACGCGGTTCGGGACCTTCCTCCTCAACGGCTCGGTGATCAACGAGCTCGCGGCCGTCACCGCCTTTGCGATCCTATTGCGCCTGCCGGCCCACACTTCCTCGGGGCAGGAATGGATCGTGGGGACCGAGGCCGTGGTGACCGTGGGCCTGTTCCTGGTCTCGGTCCTTGCGGTCCACATGACCCTGCGCTCCCTCCGGACGGTCCGCATCTGGGACCGCTTCGTGGAACGCTTCCGGGCCACCTGGCATTCCCGGGAGGCCGGCTTCGCGCTCCTCATGGTGATGGGCCTGGGGGCGGCCCTCTACTCGCAATACCTGGGGCTCACCTTCCTCGTGGGCGCGTTCTACGCGGGTCTCCTCGTCACCCCGGAGAGCGCGGGACCCCGGGAGCACCGGAACATCAGCCTGGTCTTCGACGCCATCACGTGGGGGTTCTTCATCCCGCTCTTCTTCGCCCTCGTGGGATTCGGGATGAACCTCCGCACGCTGGACACCTCCGTGGCTGCCCTGGTGGCGTTCTCGATCCTGTCGCTCTACGCCCTGGGTTCCAAAGTGCTTGCCGGCGGAGGCGTCGCCCGCCTGCTGGGCTGGTCCGGACCGGAATCCCTCTGCGCCGGCTACCTCCTGACCAGCCGGGGGGCAGTGGAACTCGCCATGGCCGTGATCCTGCTCCAGGACGGCATCTTCAACACGGAGCTCTTCACCATCGTGGCTGGTGTGGGCCTGGTCACCACCTTCATCTCCCCCATCGGCGCGCGGCGGTACGTCTCGGACATCGGGGCCACCCGCAGGGCTCCGGAGACGGAGAACCGCCCACCTCCCCTTTCGCTGTGGCTTCCCCCCGAGGCCGAGGAGGACCCGGCGGACGGCTGAGCCCAGGGCCGGACGGCTTCTTGGGAAGCCCGAACCTCCGGGCGAGCGGGGTTCGGAGCCCCGGGGGGACTTCCCCTCTTCCGAACGCGCCAGCGCGCGCGTAGAGGACGGGAGGTGCCTTCGGCCCACGCCTCCCCTTCGGCCACCCTCTAATAGGGGACCCGGCCTCGGGGCCTTCCCATGCGCACCCTGGTGGTCACCGAGAAGTTCAACACCGCCCTCCGCATCGCGGTGGTCCTCTCCGACGGAAAGATGACGCGCGCCCGGCACGGGCCGGTGGCGCTCTTCCGCTTCTCCACCCCCGAGGGGGATTTCACGGTGGTGGGCTTGCGCGGCCACATCGTGGAGCTGGACTACTCCGACGACCTCAAGGCGTGGGACCTATCGACCCTGCCCAAGCTCATCGAGGCCGAGCCGCGCCGGGTGGTGACCGAACCCGCCATCGTGGCGGCCCTTCGTGCCCTCGCCCCGGACTTCGACCGCGTGATCCTGGCCACCGATTGGGACCGGGAAGGGGAGGTCATCGCCGCGGAGTGCCTGGGGATCCTGCACGAGGTGAACCCTCGGCTCACGGTCCAGCGGGCGCAGTACAGCGCGCTCACCCGGAGCGAGATCTCCCGTTCGTTCGCGAACCTCAAGGAACTGGACACAAATCTCGCCAACGCCGGGCTCGCCCGCCAGAGCGTGGACCTCATGTGGGGGGCCCTCCTCACCCGCTACCTCACCCTCGCCTCCCGCGACGGGTCCCGGGCCCGTCGCGATTCCGGCGGGTTCCTCTCCGTGGGCCGCGTCCAGACGCCCACCCTGGGTCTCCTGGTGGAACGGGACCGGGAGATCCGATCCTTCGTCCCCCAGCCGTTCTGGGACCTCTACGCCACCCTGGAGAAGGGTGGGACGACGTTCCGCGCCCGGCACCTCCACGGGAGCTGGTTCGACCGCAAGGAGGTGGAGGCGATCCACCAGAAGCTCGTGGGGGCCACGGAGGGCGCCGTCCGGGAGTTCCAGGAGGAGGAGACGCGCGTGCGTCCCCCCGTCCCGTTCAACACGACCCTCTTCGTCTCGGAGGCCACGAAGCTGGGCTTCGGCGCCTCCCAGGTGATGCGGATCGCCGAGGATCTCTATACCCAGGGTCTCATCAGCTACCCCCGGACGGACAACACGGTCTACCCGCCGAGCCTCCGGGTGGCCACGGTCCTGGAGATGCTCCAGGGAGGAGCCTTCGCCAAGGAGGCTGCCTACTGCCTCTCCCAGGAGAAGATCCGGGCCACACGGGGGCGGACGGAGACCACGGACCACCCCCCCATCTATCCCACCGGGAACGTCGATCCGCGGAAGCTGCGGGCCGACCGTCGCACCATCTACGAGCTCGTGGTGCGCCGCTTCCTGGCCACCGTGGCTCCCGACGCCGTGGGAACCACCCGGAAGGTCACCCTGGACATCCGGGGGGAGCCATTCGCGGCCCAAGGGTTCCGTCTCACCGATCCCGGTTGGTACTCGGTCTACCCCTACTCCGAGGCGCGCCAGAGCGACCTCCCCGCCCTCACGCCCGGGGAGTCCATCCCGGTCCGGGAGATCCGGCTCGAGGAGGACAGGACCCAGCCGCCCCGTCGGTACACCCAGGGCTCGCTCCTCCAGGAGATGGAGCGCCTGGGACTGGGCACCAAGTCCACGCGGCACGAGATCATCCAGAAGCTCTTCGACCGGCACTACGCCACGCAGCGGGGCCTCGAGCCCACCACGAGCGGGATCGCGGTCATCGAGGCGCTGCAGGCCAACGCCGGGCTGGTGACGAAGCCCGAGATGACGAGCCGGCTCGAGGCGGACATGGATGCCATCGCCCAGGGACAGCGCCGCCTCACCGAGATCATCGAGGAGTCCCGGGACATGCTCCGGGAGGTCTACGAGGTCCTCCAGAAGAACTCCGAGGGGGTCCGGGACACGTTGCAGGGGGCCCTCGACCGGCAGCACTTCGTGGGGCCCTGCCCCTCCTGCGGCGGCGCCCTCCGGATGATGCGCTCCCCCCGGGGGTTCCGCTGGGTCCAGTGCGCCAACAATCCCCGGAGCTGCACCGTGAGCTTCTCGCTCCCCTCGGCCGGGTTCATCGAGCCCACCGGAGAGCTCTGCGCCCTCTGCAAGGTCCCCAAGGTCCGGATCACCTACCGGGGACAGCGCCCCGGGGTCTTCTGCATCAACCCCCTCTGCGAGGAGCACCAGAAGGCCTACCAGATGGGCCCCTGCCCGTCCTGTGGATCCCCCCTGCACCTCCGCTACTCCATGAAGGGGAACCGTTTCGTGGGCTGTACCGCGTATCCCAAATGCCGCGTGACCTACCCCCTTCCCCAGCGGGGGGGGATCGAGCGCGGGCATGCCCCCTGCGACGTCTGCCGCGCCCCGGTGGTGACCATCCTGGAGAAGGGACGGCCTCCCTGGACCCTCTGCATCAACCCCGAGTGCCCCACCCGGGCCACCGGAGGGCCCAAGAAGGCCCCCGCCACCACCGCCTCCAGCACCCCCAGGCCCCGCGCCCCCCGCCGCTCGTCCGTTCCTCCAGCGTCTCCGCCACCGGGCGAGACGGCCGCCCCCGCTCCCGCCCCCCGGAGACGGGCCGCGACGACCGGGAAGCCCGCCCCCCGAGGTCGGGGAAGGAGGACGCCCCCGGGGGCCCGGACCCCCGCCCGCGAGGTGGAGACACCTCCCGATGTTTAACACAGCAATGTTTATCTGGGCGTCGTGAGGTTTCCCGCCTGTGACCGAGGCCCACGATTCGCTCCGGAAGTTCCTGGAGCGGAACATGCCGTCCCTCCAGGAAGCCGCCCGCACGGCCCCTCCGGACCAGAGGTCGCAGCTCCGGACCATCCAGAGGGAGCTCGAGGCCCTGGACTGTGCCATGGAGCTCCGGTCCCTGAGACGATCCCTGCACCGCCTGGCCGAGCTCGATCGTTCCCCCACTCCCGAGGAGGAGCGGGAGCTCGCGAGCCGTCTTCGATCCATCCGGGAGCGCCTCGCCACCCCGGACCTGTCGGGCGCCCCGGTCCTCCAGGAAGAACTGGGGCCCTTCGGCGCGGAGCTCCGGACCTTCCGGGGCCGTTTCCCTCCCCGCCCCGGGGCTCCTTCCCCGTGAATCGGGCCGGCCCGCCCCGGCGGGCCGTCGTGAATCGTGAAATAGAGAGTCGTGCCTCAGGTCCCCGTGCCCGCCGATCCGCACCGGATTCACCTCATGGACTCCCGTTCCCTGGAAGAGCGGGCGCGAGGGCGCCCCCTCCTCATCCTTCCGGTGGGGGCGTTGGAGGCCCATGGCCCCCACCTTCCCCTGGGGAGCGACCTGATCCAGGCGGAGGAGACCGCCCATGCGCTCGCGGAGCGGCTGGGGGCCCTCGTGGCCCCCGGTCTCCCCTACGGGGTCTGCCCCCAGACCCGGGAGTTCCCGGGGACCGTGTCCCTCCCCATGGAGACACTGGCCCGGATGGTGGAGGATCTCCTGGGGGAGTTCCATCGCTCGGGCTTCCGTCGGATCCTCGTGCTCTCGGGACATGGGGCGTCCACGCACATGGCCGCGCTCCGCGAGGCCGCCTTCCGGGCCGGCCAGACCTTCCCCGATCTGCGCGTGGCGGTCCTGTGCGACTACGAGCTCGTCTACGAGCTCCGGGGGACCGAGGCACCGGAGAGCGACGGGCACGCGGGTTTCCTGGAAACCTCGCGGGTCCTCGCCCTCGCGCCGGAGCTCGTGGGGAGTTCCCGGCCCGCCGGGGAGTACCGGGTCCCCCGCTTCCTGGTGCACCCATTCCCGCGCGACGCCTGGCCCGAGAGCGTCATGGGCGATCCGGCGAATGCCACCCCGGAGGTGGGTCGGCGCATCCAGGCCTACGTCCTGGACCGCCTCGTGGAGCACATCCGGGCGGCGCTGCCGTCCCCGTGAACCGGAGGGTGGGCCACAGTCTCCATGTCCGATTCCGTCATCCGGATCCGGGGGGCCCGGCAGCACAACCTGAAGAACGTGACCCTGGAGATCCCCCGCAACCTCTTCGTGGTGGTGACGGGGGTGAGCGGGTCGGGGAAGAGCTCCCTCGCCTTCGACACCCTGTACGCCGAGGGGCAGCGGCGCTACATCGAGAGCCTCTCGTCGTACGCGCGGCAGTTCCTGGGCCAGATGGACAAGCCCGAGGTGGATTCCATCGAGGGGCTCTCCCCGGCCATCGCCATCCAGCAGAGGGCGGGAAGCCGCAACCCCCGATCCACCGTGGGGACCACCACGGAGATCCATGACTACCTGCGCCTGCTCTTCGCCCGGATCGGCGTCCCGCATTGTCCCACCCATGGCCTCGAGATCTCCGCGCAGGGGATCGACCGGATCCTCTCCACCATCCGGGGCTCCCTGTCCGGCGAGACCATCCAGCTGATCGCCCCCGTGGTCCGGGCGAAGAAGGGCGAGCACCGGGAGGTGCTCGACGAGCTTTCCCGCAAGGGGTTCCGGCGCCTGCTGGTGGATGGGGTGGAGGTCCGGCTCCCCGGGTCCTCGGTCCATCTGGAGAAGAACAAGAAGCACACGCTGGAGGTGGTGGTGGACTCCCTGGTGGTCCGGGAGGAGAACCATAGCCGCCTCGCCGAGGGCGTGGAACTCTGCGAGCGCCTTTCCCAGGGCCTCGTGGTGGTCCGGACCCAAGAAGGGAAGCGGACCCTCTTTTCCTCGGCGCGGGCCTGCCCCGCGTGCGGCTTCTCCCTGGAGGAGCTCCAGCCCCGGATGTTCTCCTTCAACAACCCGTTCGGGGCCTGCAAGGCCTGCTCCGGCATCGGAGCGACCCTCCATGCCGACCCGGACCTCGTCCTCCCCCACCGGGACCGTCCCCTGGGCAAGGGGGCCATCGCGGTGGGAGGGATCTTCCCGTCGGCGGATTCGGTGCGCCGGTTCGCCCGCATGTTCCGCTTCGACCCCGCCGCACCGGTGTCGGAGATCCCGGAGAAGGCCCTCCAGGCGCTCCTCTACGGGACCTCCCCCGGTGCGGCGGAACGGCACTGGCAGGACGCATGGTTCCAGGAGGGGCTCCTCCCCCTCGTGGAACGCAGGTTCCGGGAGACCCAGAGCCCCGGGATGAAGGACTACTACATGGGATTCCTCACGTTCACCCCCTGCCGGGAGTGCCAGGGCCGGCGCCTCAAGCCGGAGATCCTCGCGGTCACCGTCCGGGACCGCTCCATCGCCGACGTGAGCGCCATGACCATCGAGGAGGCGCTCGCGTTCTTCCGGGGCCTCTCGCTCACCGACCGGGAACGGGAGATCGTGGGGGAGGTGGTGAAGGAGATCCTGGCCCGCCTGGGATTCCTCGAGAGCGTGGGACTCTCCTACCTCTCCCTGGACCGCTCCAGCGCCACCCTGTCGGGGGGGGAGGCGGAACGGATCGCCCTGGCCACGCAGATCGGGAGCGGGCTCGTGGGGGTCCTCTACATCCTGGACGAGCCTTCCATCGGGCTGCACCCCCGGGACCACGACCGGTTGCTCCGGACCCTGAAGACGCTCCGGGACCTGGGGAACACCGTCCTCGTGGTGGAGCACGACGAGGCCACCATGAGGGCCGCGGACTGGATCGTGGACCTGGGGCCGGGAGCGGGGATCCACGGGGGCGAGGTGCTCTATAACGGCCCGGCGGGAAGGATCGGCGGGGCCCCCCGCTCCCTCACGGCCGATTACCTCACCGGTCGGCGGGCCATCCCCATCTCTCCCCGCCGGGAGCGGGGACGGGGATCCTGGCTCGAGGTTCACGGGGCCGCGGAGAACAACCTGAAGGGCATCACCGTGCGCATCCCCCTGGGGACCCTCACGTGCGTGAGCGGCGTCTCGGGGAGCGGCAAGAGCACCCTCGTGGAGGAGATCCTCTACAAGGCGCTCCGCCGGCATTTCCGGACGGGGACGGCGGTTCCGGGAAAGCACGAGTTCCTGAAGGGCGTGGACGAACTGGACCGGGTGCTCCTCATCGACCAGTCCCCCATCGGGCGGACCCCACGGTCCAACCCGGCCACCTATACGGGTCTCTTCACCCCCATCCGGGAACTCTACAGCCAGCTCCCCGAGGCGCGCGCCCGGGGGTTCGGCCCCGGACGGTTCTCCTTCAACGTCCGGGGAGGGAGATGCGAGGAGTGCGAGGGGGAGGGGATCCTCCGGTACGAGATGCACTTCCTGCCCGACGTCTACGTCGCGTGCGAGACCTGCAAGGGACGCCGGTTCAACCGGGAAACCCTCGCGGTGAAGTTCAAGGACAAGAGCATCGCCGACGTGCTGGACATGACCGTCGACGAGGCCCGGGCGTTCTTCGCGTCGCACCGGCGCATCGAGAGCCGCCTCGCCCTGCTCTCCGACGTGGGCCTGGGCTACGTGAAGCTGGGCCAGAGCTCCACGACGCTCTCGGGAGGGGAGGCGCAGCGGATCAAGATCGCCTACGAGCTCGCGAAGGTTCCCACGGGCCGCACCCTCTACCTCCTGGATGAGCCCACCACGGGCCTCCATTTCGAGGATGTGCGCCGCCTCCTGGAGGTCCTCTACCGGTTGCGCTCCGGGGGGAACACCGTGGTGGTCATCGAGCACAACCTGGACGTCCTGAAGTGCGCCGATTGGCTCATCGACCTGGGACCCGAAGGGGGCGACCGGGGCGGCGAGGTGGTGGCCGAGGGAACCCCCGAGGAGGTGGCCCGGAACCGCCGTTCCTACACCGGCCAGTTCCTGCGCCCCCTCCTCGCACGCAGCCGGGAGCCCGCGATGAACCCGGAGGCTCCCGCGGCCCCCACGATCCCGGAATCCTAGGTGATCGGGCCATGGCGGCGAGGCTCCCCGTTCCCCGGGCTCCCCACCCTCCCGAGAGCCCCCCCGCGGCTGGTTCGCCGGCCCCCGATCCTCCGCGAGACTCCACCGAGCATCCCCGGGGGCCGGGAGTCTATCTCTTCAAGGACCCCCGGGGGGAGGTGATCTACGTGGGGAAGTCCCGGAACCTCCACCGGCGGATCCAGGATCACCTGCGCCTCCGGGACGAGAAGGACCGCTTCATCCAGCGAAGGCTGGGGGCCGTGGAATTCATCCCCACGCAGACGGAGCGGGAGGCGCTCCTCCTGGAGGCCACCCTGGTCCGGCAGCACCAGCCCCGGTACAACGTCCTGCTCAAGGACGACAAGAGCTTCCCCTACCTGGCCATGACCCTGGGGGACCCCGTTCCCCGGATCCTCTTCGTCCGCCGTCCATCCCGGAGAGAGGGATGGGCCATCTTCGGGCCGTACACCAGTGCCCGGGAGGCGCGCCGCCTCGCCACCGTGCTCTCCGAGGCGTTCCAACTGCGCCGGTGCACGAGACTCCCCGCCCGCGCCTGCCTCTATTACCACCTGGGGACCTGCTCCGCGCCCTGTATCGGGGCCGTGGACCCCGCCGCGTATCGGGAGCGCGTGGACGGGGCGCTCCAGGTCCTGCGGGGGCGCGCCGCCGACGTCCTCCCCCAGCTCCGGGAGGAGATGCGCACGGCGGCGCTCCACCAGGACTTCGAGAGGGCGGCCGTCCTCCGCGACGCGCTCCTCGCCCTGGAGAGCCTGCGGGAACGCCAGAGCGTCGTGGACACCCCCGGGGCACGGACCGACGTCCTCGATCTCGCCTGGCCCCCGGGACCCCGCCCCGCCTCGGCGACCGTCGGGCTCATCCGGGTCCGGGCGGGGAACGTGGTGGGCGCCGAACCGCACCGGCTCACCCTCCCTCCGGAGGGCGCCGCGAGCCGGGGAAGAGCCCTCCGGAGCTTCCTCCTGCAATACTATCCCGCGCACCCGGACCCCCCGAGGGACCTCTGGGTCCCCGTGCCCCCTCTGGGGCAAAGGGAAGTGGCACGGTTCCTCCAGGAGCAGCGGGGGATTCGCCTCCACGTGGGACGTCCTACCCGGTCCCCGGGCGTCGCCCGCCTGGCCCAAAAGCTCGCCGGAGCCCGTCAGTACTCCGTTCCCGAAGAGGCGCATGGCTCGGCGCTCCGGAGCCTCATGACCCTCCTCAGGCTTCCCCGCCTTCCCCGCCACATCGAGGGCGTGGACATCTCCCTCTTCCAGGGCGCGGAGGCCGTGGGGTCCTCGGTGGTCTTCCGCAACGGGGAGCCCTCCCCGTCCGAATACCGGCGGTACCGGATCCGGACCGTGGAGGGGACCGACGACTTCGCCATGATCCGCGAGGTGGTCTCGCGCCGGATCCACCGTCTCCTCGCCGAGGAGGAACCGCTCCCCGACCTCCTCCTCATCGACGGCGGGAAGGGTCAGGTCTCCCACGCGCGGGAGGCCCTCCATGCCCTCGGGGCGGAGGACCTTCCCCTCGTGGGGCTCGCGAAGCGGGAGGAGGAGCTGTTCCTTCCCGGACGTCCGGAGCCGGTCCCCGCCCACAAGAACTCCCCGGCGGTGCTCCTCCTCCGCCGCGTCCGGGACGAGGCCCACCGGTTCGCGGTCACCTATCACCGGACGCGGCGACGGATGCGCCTGCGGGAGGAGGTGGCCGTGGCGTCCCGGGCCCCGGGGGAGTCGCCCGGGGCGCCCACCCCGCGGGGATAAATGGCGGACGGGCCTCTCCCCCCGCATGCAGGTGGCACGGCAAGGGACCACCCTGGTGGTCCGCCTCGATTCCGGGGATGACCTGTTTGCGCGGCTTGTGGAGATCTCCCGGGCGGAACGGATCGGGGCCGGGATCGTCGTGTCCGGGATCGGGATGCTCCGCGACCTGGAACTGGGCTACTACGATGGTTCCACCTACCAGCGGCGGGAATTCCGGGAGCCCCACGAACTGGTGGCCCTGCACGGGTCCATCGCCCGCGTGGAGGAGGCCCCCAGCCTGCATCTCCACGCCGGCCTCGCCGGGCCGGACCACCGCCTGGTGGGGGGCCATCTCTTCCGGGCCCGGGTGGAGATCCTCAACGAGATCCTCCTCGAGACGTTCCCGGGAAGGACGTTCGGCCGGCCGGAGATCTCCCCGGGGCTGAGGGCCCTGGACCTGGGCCCGACCCCTCCCACCTAAAGGTAGCGCTCCAGGAGCCGGAGCCCCCGCCGTTCCGCCTCCTCCCGGAGCTTGGGCAGGGTGTAGACCGCAACGGCCCAGGGCGTGGGAGGGCGGGAGAGGAGCGTGGCCCAGACGGGATGGGACCTCAGGAGGTCCTGGACCCGGGTCCCTTCGCGGATCCGGACCCCGTCGGGCAAAGGGCCCGTGGGGTCCGGGGGATGGATGGGCTCGATCCCCGCGAGGTCCAGGAGGACGTCCCCGGGCTCCCCGCCGAGCTGCTCCGCCAGGGCATCCTCCGCATACCGCCGCTGGGCGGGCGCGCGCAGGAGACGAAGGAGCCCCTTCCGAGCGGCCGGGACCTCCTCCTGCGGGAGCGTGGCCGCCCTCTTGAACAATTGCCGGACCTGAAGCCGCCGGGTGATCTCCGCGGCGCGGCCCCCCTCGCTCTCCAGCTTCCCCAGGAGCTCGGCATCGGTGAGGGCGAGGAGCGGGGCGCCCCTCTCGGGGTAGCCCGGCAGGCGTTCCAGCGCCGACTGGAGCATCACCTCGGCGATCCGGACCGTCTTGTTGTAGTAGACCGAGGCGTACATCAGCGAGCGGGCCACGAGGAATCCCTCCACCGCCGCCCGTCCCTTCTCGGCGAACACCACGTGCCCCCGATCCCGGCCCATGGTCTCCAGGAGTCGGTTCGCGTCGATGGCTCCGTGGGCCACCCCCGTGTAATGCGCGTCCCGCTGGAGGTAGTCCAGCCGGTCCGCGTCGATGGAGCCATGGAGCATCTCGGCGAGGTACGGCCGGTTGTGGGGACGGCGGGACCGGAGGAGGCGGGCCACCTCCTTCGCGTCGACCCCATGCCGGGCCAGCACGTCCGGGATGGACCGCGGATGGAAGTCCCGGATCCCCCGCCCGTACCGGCCGAACGCCTCGGGAACATCGCCCAGGATCAGCCGCTGCGTCACGTCCTCGTGGGTCTGCCGCTGGCATTCCCAGAGGGCCCCCTCCAGGGTGTGGGAGAACGGGGTGTGCCCCAGGTCGTGGAGGAAACCCGCGAGTTCCACCGCAAGGGTCTCTTCGGGGCTCAACCCCAGGTTGTGCGCCATGGCCCGGGCCACCCACAGGACCCCCAGGGAATGCTCCAGACGGCTGTGCCCCGCGCCCGGGAAGACCAGGTGGGCCATGCCCGTCTGGCGGATCCCCCAGAGCCTCTGGACCAGCGGGTGGCTCACGAGTTCGAGCGACGCGCCCACGAGGGAGATGGACCCGTGGACCGGGTCGTAGATGTACTTCCGGCGGGAGGGCATGGGACCGCCACTATGCGCCTCGGGGAAGAACCCTGCGGTCGCCCGAGGATGTGGGATCCCGCACCGGGGCGGCGATGGGCCACCCCCGCTCCCCCGCCGGCTCCGAAGCTTAGATAATCCTCCGGGGAACTGCCATTCTGCCCAACATCATGGCATCTCAATCGGACGGCCGGCCCTCCTCGCCCATCCTGGAACGGATCCAGGGGCTGGCCCAGGAGGCCGAGGAGGCCGGGCAGGCGCAGCTCTTCGACCGCCAGGCGGAACGGCTCCGGGCCCTCCTGGGATCGGTCCGGGAGAACCGGGAGGCCCTCATGCCCGACGCCCCCGCGGTGGGGCGCATCCTGGACCAGGCCGCATTCGACCTGTACCGCCTCTCCCTGGGCAACGAGGCCCGGGAGGCGGTGGAGGAGGCCCTCCGGTTCGCCCCCGACCTTCCCAGCGCCCTCCAGCACAAGGCCGTCATCCTGCTCTCCATGAACCTGGAGGTGGACAAGGTCCTGGGCCTCCTGGACCGAGCCCTGACCCTCGATCCCCGCGACAAGTCGATCTGGGCGAGCCGGGGGGATGCGCTCAAGATCCTGGGACGGCCCCAGGAGGCGGTGGAAAGCTATCTCCATGCCCAGCAGCTGGAACCGTCGAGCACGCTCTACGTGGACCGGGCGCTCAAACTGGTCCCGGGCCATCCCAAGGCACTCCGGCTCAAGCTCGCGGTGGCCCTCTCCCTGGGGAACGCGAAGGTGGCCACCGATCTCGCCGATCAGCTCCTCCAGGGGAGCCCCAACGACCCCGAGCTCCATTTCATCCGGGCGCAGATCCACCAGGCGGGGAAGGAGCCCGAGAAGGCCCTCGTGGAGGCGGGGCGTGCCGCGGAACTCCTTCCGGGAGAACCCCGGTACCGGTTCCTCCAGGCGCGCCTTCTCCTGGACCTGGGCCGGTTCCCGGAGGCCGCCCCCATCGTGAAGGAGCTCCTGGAACAGGGAAGCCCCCTCGATCCCGTGGCGCTCCAGCAGGTGGCGGGGACCCTCGAGGGGTCCCCGTCCGAGTCGGGCCTCGCCCTCGAGGTCCGGCGGCGCGTCATGTCCCTGGACCCCCGCAATCTCGCGAACCTCCAGTCCCTGAGGGACCTGGGTCTCCGCCTGGACCGCAAGGATGTCGCCATCGAGGCATGCCGCGCCCTGCTCGCGGTCTCGCCCGGGAACCTGGACGCGGAGAAGATGCTGGGGACCCTCCTCGCGGAGACCGGCCAGGTGGATCCCGCGCTCAAGGTGTACCAGGAGATCGCCCACCTCCACCCCTCCGAGACGGAGGAGATCCGCAAGGGGCTCCGATTGGCCCAGGAGAACCGCCGGTGGGCCGTGGAGGTCGTTCTGGCCCGGGCCGTCCTGGCCCAGGTCCCGGGAGACCCCCCGGCGCTCCGGGACCTCGCCGAGGGGCTGGGGGCCACGGCGCAGCGGGAAGAGGCGCTCCGCATCTACGACGACCTCCTCTCCCGGAACCCTGACGATGTGGCCCTCCTCCTGCAGAAGAAGGGCCTCCTGCAGGCCCTGGGGAAGGTGGATCAGATCCCCGCGATCCTGGACCGGATCTTCGAGAAGGACCCCTCCAGGTATGACGTGGCCCTGGAGCGGGGGAACCTCGCCCTCTCCCGTGCCTACCGGACCCCTGAGGGCTCCCCGGAACGGAGCCACTGGATCACCGAGGCGCTCCGCAGCTACGAGCGGTCCAGCCTCTCCGACGAACTGCGCAACCCCAGTTCCCTGGGGACCGCCCGGGCGGCGAAGCTCCTTCAGGACCTCCCCCGGGCGGTGGAGAACTTCCGGGCCTTCCTCGCCGACCCGGCCAACGCGGCCCGGGGAGACATCTACAAGGAACTGGGCCACACCCTTCGCGAAGCCGGCAACCTTTCCGAGGCCGAGGCAGCCTACTCCCGCGCCGTGGAACTCGGGAGGGAGGAGGCCGACCTCCTCTGGGGCCTTGCCGAGACCCTCCTGGCGCTGGGGCAGGATGCCCGGGCCCTGGGCTACCTGGACCAGCTCCTCCAGAAGGATCCCCGGAACCCTCTCTACCTCCGGCGCAGGGGCCGGGTGCTCCTCAAGATGGGACGGCCCACGGAAGGGGTCCAGGCCCTCAAGGCCACCCTGAGCGCCGGGGAGCGGGATCCCCAGGCGTACTGGGAAGTGGCGGAGGCGCTCAAGGAGATGGGGGCCTACCAGGACGCCCTGGGCTATTTCCAGCGAGGTCTCCAGCTCAACCCCAAGGACAAGCACGCCACGCTGGAGTTCTGCGAGACGCTCCTGAGGGCGGGACGTCCCAATGACGCGGCCGCCTACCTGGACCCTCTCATCCGCCAGGACACCCGCGACCCCGCGGCCTGGCGCCTCCGGGCCCAGATCTACAAGGCCCTGGAGCGGGACACGGAGGTGCTCTACTCGCTCCGGGCCATCCTCCTCCTGGAGCCCAACGACGCGGGGGCCTGGCGCGAGAAGTACCGGCTGCACGTCGCCCGGGGGGAGAAGGTGGATGCCTTCGAGACCCTCTCCTCGCTCCTGGAGAACCCCGGGGCCTCCTCCGACTCAGGAGAGCTCTGGCTCGAGCACGGGGACCTCGCCGCGGAACTGGGGAAGGTGGAGGTGGCCCTGGAGTCGTACGACCGGGCCGTCCGGACGAAACCCGGGCTCGCCCCGGAAGTGGCGTACCGGAAGGCCCTCGCGCTCTCCCGGCTGCAGCGGTTCCGGGAGGCCCTCGCGGCCATGGAAGCCCTGGGCACCCCTCCCTTTCCCCCCTCGATGGGGGAGGACCTCGCGTTCCGGGCGAGCACGTTGCGGGGGAGCATCCATTTCAACCTCGAAGAGTTCGACAAGTCGCTCCAGATCTTCGAGGCCCTGGTGAAGGCCCGACCCTCCGACCGGACGGTGGCGATCTGGTACGCCCGGACCCTCCTCGCCCTGGGACGCCACGCCACGGCCCGCGACTTCCTGCGGGAAGTGCTGCCCAACCTCACGGGGTCTCCCGCCGCCTACCTCTACCTGGCCGAGGCCGAGGCGGGCGCCGGTTCCCTGGAGCTGGCCGTGGAGGTCTGTGAGCACGGGCTGGGGATCCACTCCACTTCGCTTCCCCTTCTCCTGCGCCGGGCGGAGCTCGAGACGCGGCTAGAGCGCTGGAAGGAGGCGGCCGACGCGTACAGCCGGGCGCTGGCCATCGAGGCGAACGACCCCCAGCTGTACCTCCGGGCCGGAGAGGTCCGGGAGAAGCTGGGGCACATCCACGAGGCCCTGAGCGCGTACGACCGGGCCGTGCAGATCGATCCCCTCCTCAAGGAGGCGCACGTCCAGAGGGGCCGCATGCTGCTCGCCCTGGACCAGCCGGAGAAGGCCGCGGAGGCATTCGACCACGCGCTCAAGCTGGACCCCGCTTTCGAAGCGGCGCGGGAGGGGAAAAGGCAGTCCCAGGAGAAGGAGCGGGACCTCCGCATCCAGGCCCTGGGCAAGGAGGCGCTCCTCCTGGAAGCCAAGCTCAACCGGCCCATCACCAAGAACGACCTCTTCATGACCCTCCATGTCCCCTTCGACCTCCTGGACGCGGTGACCCGCAGCGTGGGCCGGACCCCCGATGTCCACGTCCCCGACCTGAACGAGGGGGAGATGGAGGAGCTCGAGGACCTGAGCTACCATCTCATCCTGGCCGCCCTGGACCAGAGGGCCGATGCCCTGGAGAAGAAGGGTCTCTCCCTCTCCGACGTGGCGGCCTTGAGCCCCCCCGGCACCACTCTCGCCCAGATGCAGAAGGTCTTCGGGTACATGCGGGCCGTTCTGAAGATGGACCTCAGGCCCGAGAACCTTTCGTTGACCCCGGAGATGGAGGACCTCGCCCGCCAGGCCCTCTCGCTCCCGTCCTCCGAGCGCACCCTCTTCCGCCTGGTCCGGAACTTACGGGTGGGGATCTACAAGGCGCGGGTCCTCAAGGCCGTGGAATCCCTGGGCGGCATGGAGGCGCTGGGAGAATCCCCCACCATCCCCTTGTCCGAGAACCCCCCTGATACGCGGGTGCCTCCCGAACCCCGGCGCCCTCCTTCCGGGACGTCTTCCGCGGAGCCTGCTCTTGCGGAGGAACAGGATCCGGACTCTCGAGCCTCCGGGAGCCCACCGGACGGGGCGGAGGCAAGCCTCCGGGAGGGCTCGGCCGGAGAGTTGCCCCGGCCCACCCCCCGGACCACACCGGACGGGCTCACCACCGCCCCGGAAGGATTCCGATGCCAGAGCTGCGGCGGGGTGGCGCAATACCTGCACCGGTGCGGCGCCACCATCTGTCACAGCTGCATCGTGCAGTTCCACACCTGCCCCCGGTGCTCCCTTCCCCTGAGCCCTCCGGAACCGGGTTGGTTCCAGGCGGCTCCCCCGGAGCCGATCAAGACTTCCGGCCGGCGGATCCAGAGCCCCGGCCTCCAGAGGGTCCGCCTTCCCAAGCCGAGGGACGAGGCGCGGCTCTAGGGGCCTTATACCTCTCGGAACCGCCGGAAGGGACTGAGGAGTGCCTGTGAGATCGGAGCCGCGGGATGCCGTGGGGGCCGCCGTTCCGCGCTTCCGCGCGTCGATCCGGGCCTCCCATGGGGACGGTGGGGGAAGGTGATCGTCCGAGAGGTCCGTCGCCGGGAACGGGACCGCTACATCGAGCTCATCGCGGCTCAGGCCAGCGATGAGGATCGGTCGCTCCACCTGCTCGATTCCTCCGTGCGGGAGATCCGGGGCGCCTTCGGATGGGTCCCGTTCGCCCTGTTGCGCCTCTTCGCCATCCTGCATCGCAGCCCGGTCCACCTCTTGGTGGCCGAGGAGGGGGGGAAGCTCGTGGGGACCACCGTGGCCATCTTCCGCCCGCCCGGGACGTACGTGGCGGCAGTGGGGGTCGACCCCGGCTACCGGAGGAGGGGGATCGCGACCCAGCTGTTGGCCCGGGCCGAACTCCTGTCCCGGGAGCGCCGGATCCCGTTCCTCGTGCTCGACGTGTACTCGTCGAATTCCACAGCTCGCCGGCTCTACGCCCGCGAGGGATGGACCGAAGGACCCCACGTCCGCTGGTGGCGCCTTGCGGGCCCCGTCTCCTCCGCGTCCCCGGACCCCCCGGGACCCAGCTGGGCCGTCCCCCGCATTGCCCCGTTCCCGGAGCTGGCCGGCATCCGTTCCCATCTCGCGGATTCCCTTCCCTTTGACTTTCCTCCCTCCTGCCTCCACCCCTCCGAAGTGGTCGCCGCTGGCCCCCGCTGGATCCGCGAAGACCTGGCCGTAGGTCCCGGGGGGACTCCCGTCGCGGCCACGCGGATCATCCAGAACCGGGGGAACCCGATCCGCTTCCTCTTCCCCGCGGCCCGGGAGGCGCCTCCTCCCGGGGTCCTGGCCCGGCTGGTGCGGGAAGCGCATGGCTTCGGAAGGTCCGGGAATCCCGGGGAATCCCTGGTGTTGGTCCTCTCCTCCCAGTCGTTCTGGGAGAAGGAGCTGGAATCTCTGGGAGCCGTCCTGGTGACCGAGTCGGAGACCTGGTGGAAGAGGGTGGCACGCCCCGGAAACCGTGGGGACCAGGGTCCCCCTGCGGGGTCTACTTCGGGGGAGGCGCATCCCCGATGACGTGCGTCAGCATGGTTATGAGGGAAGCCCTTTTAGGAAGGGAGAGAGGTCCCGTTTCCAGGTGAGCGGTCCCATGTCCACCGAACCACGGTCCGCCGGAGGATCTTTTCCGGCGATCCTCGCCGGCGTCGTTCTCGTAGTGATCTTCGCCCTGGTGGGGTACGGCATCTATCTGGTCCCTTCCCTCTCGGCCAATGACCACTACCTGGCGCTGGTGTGGATCGGGATCCTGGCCTTTGTCCTGTCCATCGCGTCGTTCATCGCCACCGCGGCGCGGAACGCCTTCCGGGTGATCCGCCCGGCGGCCTACGGCCTCCTGGCCTTCGCCTTTGTCACCCTTGTGAGCTCCACGCTATTGGTCCCTGATTCCGCGTTCGGAGGTTCCCCCAGCCAGCTGAGCCTCCTTCCGGGCCGCGTCCTCGCCCTGGTGGCGATCCTCATCGTCCTGCTCATCAGCCTCGCCTTCGTGATGTTCGCGCAGTCCGGGCGCAGGTCCACGGAAGCGAGGGAAGACCTCCGCGCGCAATGGCGGCACAAGGTCGCCGCGGAGCGCGGCGCCCTGGGCAATCCCAGCGTCTCGGCCCCTTCCTCTCCCGCGAATCCCCAGGGACCCAGTACCCCACCCTCCAGCGGAGGCCATTGAGATGGCGATGGCTCCCACCCCCCCGGGCCCCGCCGCCCCTCCGGCGGGGCCTGCCGCCGCGGTGTGCCCCTCGTGCCACCAGCCCGTGACCCCGGGGGAGCGTTTCTGCGGGAATTGCGGGGCCGCGCTCATCTCCCCGGCTCCCGCGGCCCGAGCCCCCCCGGACATCCGCGAGAGCGTGGATCAGGACCGGGGGTTCCTCAAGAAGCTCCAGCTCATGATCCCGGGCTTCCGCGCCTACCGTCAAGGCGATGACATCCGGGCCGCGGACGCCATGCTCCGCCTTCAGGTGGCCGACCGCCTGGTGAAGGCCATGCAGAAGGTGGACGACCTCCGTTCGGACATGGTCCAGAACGGCATGATCAATGGGCTCGAGGCCTTGGGCGGCATCCGAAGCTTGATCCAGCGCCTCGAGGGGCAGATCCGGCATGCGGAGCAGGGATACACGGGCCTTTCCCCCGCGATCCGCATCAGCCCCTCGACGCTGGACCGCCTGTATGAACTGGACTATACGTTCCTCGCATCGGCCGACGGGATCGTCTCCGCTCTGGGTCCCCTGATGACCGCGGAACAGGCCCGGGACAACGCCGGGGTGACCACGGCCCTGGGAACCCTCCGCGATGCTCTCCGGACCCTGGAGTCGAGCTTCTCCGACCGCGTGCGGGCGGTGGAAGGGATCCTGCAGTAGACGGCGAAGGAGAGATCGGGAACCATGGCGGGTCGAGTTCAGGGCGTGGGGAAGGGAAGCATCTTCGGCGGAGCGACCACCATCATCTGGGAGGACGCCTACAAGGGCCCCAACGTGATGTGGCGGGTGCCCCGCAACATCCGTCTCAACGACAACATCGTCGTCCGGGAGGACGAATACGCGGTGTTCTTCCGCGACGGGAAGGTGCTCGCCTACATCGACCGACCGGACCGGTATGCGCTCACGTCCCTCAACGCCCCCGTCGTGGGGAAGCTGGTCCAGGCCCTGAGCGGGGTCCAGCAGCAGGCCGAGGTCTACTACATCCAGCGCCGGTTCTTCGACGGGAAGTTCGGGTCCAAGGAGCCGTACACGTTCCGGGACCCGGATTTCGGCATCGTGAGCCTCCGGGTGTTCGGGGATTACCGGTGGCGCGTCTCCCATCCGGACAACTTCATCACCCAGTTCATCGGGACCTTCGGGGCGGAGGCCACGGCGGATGTGGACGACCGCCTCCGGGACCAGATGGTCCTCCTGGTGTACGCCGCCCTGGGACAGGCGAAGGACCAGGGCCTGCGGGTGACCGACCTCGCCGCGAAGCTCCCCACCCTCGAGCAGATGGTGCTGGCGAAGGCCCCGGACTTCTTCAACGCTTACGGCATCGAGATCAACCGGTTGCAGGGGCTGTCCATCAACCTCCCCGATAACGTGCAGAAGGCGGTGGACACCCGGTCCAGCATGGGCGTACTGGGGGTGAACTACATGCAGTACCAGGCGGGACAGGCGATGGTGGACGCCGCCACGAATCCAGGAGGCGCGGGCTCCGTGGCCGGCCTCGGCGTGGGGCTGGGGGCGGGGATGTCCATGGGATACGGCATGATGGGGCAGATGGGCCCGCAGCAGTACGCCGGCGGGTCCCGACCCTGCGTACGGTGTGGCGCTCTCGTCCCGGCCGGCAGCCGGTTCTGCCCGGCGTGCGGTTCCCCCCAGGATGCTCCGGCGCCTCCGCCGGCCGCGGCGGGAGGAGCGGTCCCGTGCCCCAAATGCGGGACACCGGTCGCCGCGGGGGCCAAGTTCTGCCCCAACTGCGGGAACCCCATGGCGGCCCCGCCGCCTCCGCCGGCTCCCCGGGCATGCGCCAAATGCCAGGCTCCCATCCCCCCCAACGTGAAATTCTGCCCCAACTGCGGGGCGCCCGTCACCTGAACCGAAATGTCGGGAGCCACCTTCTGCATCCGTTGCGGAACGTCGTTGCCGCCGGGCGCCCAGTTCTGCTACAAGTGCGGCACGCCGGTTCCGGGCCGGTCCCAGAGCCCGGCCCCTCCCGCCGCCACCCCCCCACGGGACCTCAAGTGCCAGTCCTGTGGCGCTCCGCTCACCCCGCAACCCGGGGAGATGGTGGTGACCTGCGAGTACTGCGGGACGCCGGTGGCCCTATCCCAGGGCGCCTGGAAGGCGATCCAGAACCACTCCATGCTGGTCCCCAAGATCCCGGACCAGGCCCAGGCCCTCTCGGTCTGTCAGCACTGGATGGACCAGGGACTCCTCCACCGGCACGTGTACGAGGAGTCGAAGCTCGTGGAGGCCAAGATGTCGGTGGTCCCCTTCTGGGTGATCCCCGTCTCGGCGGTGACCCACTACGTCTACAATGACGTGGCGGTCCAGGCGGCCGAGGTGGGAGGAAGCCTCGCCGCGGTGGCGCTGGTGGGGGGCATGCTGGGGGGCGGGCGCCGGGGCGGCGGCTTCCTCATGATGCCCATGGCCATGGGAATGGGCATGGGGATGGGAGGCGGGGGGCAGAGCGCCCAGCGCGCGGCGGAGCTCGCCGGCCAGTACGAGTACCCCGTGATCGCCATCCAGGGGCTGCAGAAGTACCAGCCCCACGACTACCAGTTCGACCTGGGGAGCCGCCAACTCTTCGACAAGCGACGCCTTCCCCCCAATGCCCCCGTGCTCAACGGCGACGTGGGCGAGGATGCCGCGCAGTACGCGGCCAAGAACTACGTGACCCAGATCCAGGCGGAGAAGGCGCACCAGCAGCACCGGATGATCGAGCAGATCCAGACCCAGCTCCAGGCGACCGACGGGGAGCTCCTGCACGTCCCCATCTGGTACTTCACGTTCGACCGGAAGGGCGCCCAGACGATCCTCCTCGTGGATGCGAACCGCATGGCCGTGATGAACTCGGTCCAGTGAGGGGAGACTCGCGCGTCTCCCCGGGGGGCCTGGATGGTCCCGGGCCCGTCACCGCCCCACCCACCGGAAGGCGTAGCGGGCCGGGACGCGCCGGCGGACGGGCGTCCAGAAGGGGCATCGGGTGCACCGCCAGCCCAGGATGACGGTATCGCCCTCGAGGGTTTGGTTCCTCAAGGGGCGGATCTCCTCCCCGCAGACCGGGCACGATTGCAGTGGCCTTCGGCCCGCCCTCTGGGCATACTGGATCCGGACCGAGACCCGGGGAGACCGGAGGAGGATGGAGCGCAGGCGCGCGGGGCCCAGCCGGAAGGTGGGATCCTCCTCGCGGAGCCGGGCCTCCACCGAGCGGTGGATCATCGCCTGGGTCGGGGCTTCCTTGCGAGCGGCGCGAAGCTCCCGCTGCGCGAGGGACGCCACCAGGTCCGCGGGGGGGATCCGGTAGGCGGGCCCGCCTCCCGGCTCCAGGGAGGGGGCGGCGCCCGGGGCATCAGGCGGACCCGAACCGGCGCCCTTCCCGGGCCTCGATCTCCTCGGCGTAGAACCGGCGGGCGAGCTCCTCTTCCGCCCTTCCCACCGGAAGGGCCCCTTTCTCCTCCTCATGGGCAAAATACCCCACCAGCGCGCCCGCCGCGGCCAGCTTCACCGCTCTCCCCTTGAGCCGGGGGGAGAACTTGGGATGTTCGGTCCGTGCGAGGGCCTTCTGGGAGACCTCCCCCAGACGGTCGTAAAGACGGCGGCTCAGCGCCACGGGGCGGAGGTTCCACCGGGAGACCAGGGGGTGCCTCGTCTGGATGGCGTAGACCAAGGTGAGATGGTCCCGGATCCGCTCGGCCAACGAAAAGTCGATCTCCCCCAGCTCCAGGCGCTGGGCGCTCTCTTCCACCGCCCGGAAGCGGTCCCGGGTCATGAGATGGAAGCGCAGCAGCATGCGATCCTCCAATGCCGCGAAGTTGGGGTCCGCGATGGTGGTCCAGTAGTCGCTCCCTCCCGCCACCCGGACGTTGTAGTTCACCGAGAAGTAGGAGCGGAACGTGTACGGTCCCACGGTCCCGAAGGTCGTCTCCCATTTGACCTCCCGCTGTTCCATGACGAGCTTGAGGGGTTCCACCATGCCCCGGTACTTGAACCAGTCATTGAACTCCGGGACGATGAAGTTGAACGTGCGTCCCCGGTAGTAGGAACCCACCCGCAGGAACTGCGCCGGGGTGATCCCACCGCAGTAGCGGTTCCGCCCCGGCAGCCCGTGGGGCGGGACGCCCGACTTGGGATTCCCCCGGATGAGGTCGTCGATGGCGAAGCTCTTCCCGGTCCCGGGGGGCCCGAACAGGGCCAGGTGGAAACCCGTGGTGCCGGTGGTGCGGCCGTTGGGCGCGAGGAGCGGCACGTCGGCGAGGGCGTATTGCTGCAGGAGCGAGAGGGCAAGGTCCAGGTAGAGATCCTCCCCGAAGAGTTCCCGGGTGTACTCGAGGAGCGCCTCGAGGTGGAACCCCCGGGCGAACTCCAGCGCCTCCTCCCGCCGATTCTCCAGGAGGTCGCGGAGGTACACGAAGAACGCGGCATCCATGTCCTGGATCTCCGCCGCCTCGTCCGGCGCCATGGGACCGGGGGTCGGGGCCGGCACGGGAGGCTCCGCAAGGGTGGCCCGGTGCAGGAGCCCCAGGAGCTCCTCCGCGGCCGGGGCCACGTAGAGGCGGTCGCCGCGACCCGAGGTCGCCTCCTCCAGAAGTCCCCGACGTCGGAGGCGGGCCAGGAGACGGGCCGGGTCCTCGAAGACCCTTCCCCGCAGGAGCTCCTGCCGTAGCTCCGAGAGGCGGAACGCGGGACGGCCGGAGGAGATCCCCCGGACCTCCCGGCGCCGTCGGGCGGTCTCCAGGAGGTTCGCGATGGCCTCGGCCACCGGCAGGTCCTCGTCCTCCAGATCCAACGTCGCCGGGGGAGCTCGCAACGGGCCACGTCCCAAGCGCGGGGAGGGGGCCCGTGGATTATTAAACCGAGGGAATGTGGGGCGTCCCGTGAACCGGTCCGGCTCCTCCTACGAACGGGAGCTCAAAGGGGTCCTGCAAGGGGAGGAGGGAGCCCTGAGACGATATCGCCGGTACGCCCACACGGTCGACGAGCTCAGGCTCCTCGACCAGTTGACGAAGAACCCCTTCCTGGTGGTGCGCGCCGCTGGTTCCCATGGGTTCGACCTCGTGGCGCTCCGGGATGGGCTCATCCTCCCCGTCGAGGTGAAGACCTCGGCGCAGCCCGTGATCCATTTTGCCGCGGCCTCCGGCCGTGCCCGGGAGCAGTTCGAAAGCCTCCGGGACCAGACGCGGAAGGCGAACCTCGTCCTCCTGTACGCCTTCCGGTGGATCGGCAGCGGGGAGGACGATCCCTGGCGGATCTTCGCCGCCGACGAGGGGCCCCCCACGGGATTCGCCCGCCTCCTGGCCCGACGAACCCCCCGGGTGGAGAACACCCCTCACGGGAACCAGGTCCTCCGCTGGGACCGGGGACGGCCCCTGCTGGACCTCCTGGGGCACGCCATGGCCATCCTGGGGGGCCTGTCGTGACCCTTTCCATATCCGGGACCGGGATCGGCCGGTTCGGCCGGCGGAAGGAAGGGCTCGAAGAGCTCTTGGAAGAGGCGGCCCGCGAGGCCCTGGAGCGCGCGCCCCCCGCGTCGCGCCGGCCCGGACTCCTGCTCGTGGGCAGCATGGCCCCCGCCGTCCTGGGAGGACTCGAAAACCTTGTCCCCCGCATGGCGGACCGTCTGGGGCTCACCGGCGTGGACGGGTATCACGTGGACACCGCGTCGGCCAGCGGAGCCGGCGTCTTCCACATCGCGTGCGAACTCGTCTCCGGAGGCCGGTACGAGTCCGCCCTGGTGCTGGCCGGGGAGAAGATGACGGGAGCCCCCACGGAGGCGGTCACCGGTGCCCTCGCCCGGTCCCTCTCCCCCCACGAGATCCGGCACGGGGCCACGATGCCAGCCCTGGCGGCTCTCGTGGCGCAGGAGTACCTGACGCGCCACCGGATCCCCTGGGAGGAGCTGGGCGAGGTGTCCGTGCAGAACCGGGAAAATGCCGTGAAGAATCCCAATGCCCAATTCCGGACCCCGGTCACCCTGGAGGAGGTGAACCGGAGCCGGGTGATCGCGAGACCCCTCCGCCTCCTCCACGTCTCGGCCATCAGTGACGGGGCAGCGGGCATCCTGCTGGAGCACCGGCCGGGACCCGTACGCGTGCGCGGGTGGGGACAGGGGACCGACGTGCTGGAGGTGGCCTCCCGCCCGGACCCCACGCGATTCGAGGCGACCCGGACGGCGGCCCGACGCGCCTACGAGATGGCCCGCTCTTCCCCCCGAGAGGTGGATGTGGCGGAACTGCACGACGCGTTCGCCCCCTTCCAGCTCGTCGATCTGGAGGACGTGGGCTTCTGCGGTCCCGGGGAAGCCCTCACCTGGATGCGGAACGGGAACGGAGCCCCCGGAGGGTCCCTACCCATCAACCCTTCCGGAGGGCTCCTGGGCCGAGGACATCCGGTGGGGGCCTCGGGACTGGCGCAGATCGTGGAGGTGGCCCGTCAGCTCTCCCAGGAAGCCGGCCCTCTGCAGGCGGGTCATCCCCGAATGGGCCTCACCCAGTCGGTGGGGGGCCTGGGATCGCACAACTTCGTGACCCTCCTGGGCCGGGAGGAGGGGCCGTGATCCGCGTCTCCCGCTGTGATCCCTGCGGAAGGACCTTCGTGCCTTCCCGGGTGCGCTGCCCTCTGTGCGGGACGGCGACACGGGAGGAGACGCTTCACGGGCAGGGGCGCACCGTGGCGGTCACGGAACTTGAGGTCCCACCCCCGCCCTGGAAGGCGCCCCATGCCCTGGGATGGGTGGATCTGGAGGAGGGGGGCCGCGTCCTGGTCCTGTTCCCTCACCCTCCACCGGAAGCCGGGGAGCGCGGGTTTGTGGAACCGGGAGATGATGGGATATGGCGTTGGCGGCGGGAGCCGCCGAACTCCCCCACGTCTCGAGGGGGCCACTCTGTTTCGGGTTCCGGATGAGGACGCGGGGAGGGGGAATTTCCATGGGGAGGAGCCTTTCCTCCCCATCTTTGAACCCCCGAGGTGCGAGCACCACGGGATTAGCAATCCCGCGCCTTACCGGGCTGGGCCATCCCCGCGCGGGGGGGCGCGACTGAGGGTGAGAATTTAACCCCTCCGGGAACCCCCGCTGGCGATGGTTAATTACGGGGGAAGGGTCCGGGCAGTGTGGGTGGGTCGATGATCTACGTGCGCAAGGCGGGTGTCGTGGGGGCCGGTACCATGGGGGCAGCCATCGCGGAAGTCCTGGCGCTCAACGAGATCCCGGTGGTGCTGAAGGATGTCTCCCCTCCCCTGGTGGAACGGGGGCTCTCCAAGGTGAAGTCCATCGTCGACGAGCTCGTGGCGTTCCACGCCGGGAGGGCGCCGAAGGAGATCGCCCGGATCGAGGATCTGGGGGTCCAGTTGACGCAGGAGCAGAAGAAGGCCATCGAGAACCGCCTCAAGCCCCGATTCACGCCGGCCATGGGAGAGGCCCTGAAGGCCCGGGTGCACGGCACCACGGACTACTCCGATTTCTCGGACGTGGACCTCGTGATCGAGGCCGCCTTCGAACGGGCGGACGTGAAGCGGCAGGTCTTCGAGGATCTCGACAAGGTCCTCCCCGAGCATGCCATCCTCGCGAGCAACACATCCTCGCTCTCCATCACGCGGCTCGCGAAGGGGCTCCACCACGTCTCCAACACGCTCATCGCCCACTTCTTCAACCCTCCCTACACCCTTCCCCTGGTCGAGGTGGTCCCGGGCGTGGACACCCGGGAGGATACCGTGACCGACGTGATCGAGTTCCTGCAGGGTTTGCGGAACCACCGGTATCCCCTGGTCCCCATCCGGGTGAAGGAGGTCCCTGGCTTCCTCGTGAACCGCCTTCTCATCCCCATGCTCAACGAGGCCTGCTTCGCGCTGGATGAGGGCGTGGCGTCGGCCCGGGACATGGATCAGGCGCTCAAGGCCGGCGCGGGCATGCCCATGGGTCCGCTGGAGCTCGCCGACATGATCGGCCTCGACGTGGCCCTCGAGGTGGCCGAGATCCTTCATCGGGAATACGGCGACCCCAAGTACCGCCCCGCGGTGGGCCTGCGGAGGCTCGTCGACGCGGGGCACTACGGCCGGAAGACCGGCCGCGGGTTCTACGAGTACACCTGAACCAGCGGTTCGAACCCCTCCGGGGATGCGATGGGGGCGGAACAAGCCGTTCCGCCTCCGGACCGACAAATATATACGGTTTGTCTGACAAACGTCATCACGTATGACGCCCTTCACCATCGAGGTGAGTCCCCTGGGTCGTCCGACAAACGGGCCGAATGCGTCGCAACCCGCCGACCGCGCCTGCGCCGAGGCGGCGCGCGCGCTCATCGGGATGCGGGGGATGAGCCTCGTGCTCTTCCCCGAGATGGATCCTCTCTCCTAGTTCACGTCCACTGGAGGGTGGAGGCCCTCCATCCATCGGTTTTCCCCCTCCCATGGGTAGGGCGGCTGAGGTCCGTTCCGTTGCGGATGCCGCGGGGCCATCCTGGGACTCCTTCGGGCAACGCATCGCAGCAGGTCCGTTTGAACCGGCCTTGAAGAGCTCGAAGAGGGTGGATCTGGAAGCCACGGGGCGGGCATTCCTTCCTCACCCGGTGGGAGTCCTGCGCCGCTCGGGGCTTGGTCCTCGCCCCGCAGGACGTCCGTTGTCCGAACCAGGGGGGCCCGACCCTCATGAACAAACCCTTATCCTCCCGGGGGCCTCGCGGGACCGGTGGTGACGTGCCCATGGCGAAGTTCCCCTCCCATGAATGGATCGCCCTCTTCCAAGAGGAACTGAACAAGAACGCCGCCTACGAGGACTCGGCCCGGACGTGGGAGGGGGACTTCATCTTCGTGGTGGAGCCGGACGGGCCCATCGCGTCGCGCCAGGCCTTTTACCTCGACCTGTTCCATGGGAAGTGCCGCGAGGCGCGGCTCCTCACGAACCCCGAGGAACGGTCCGCGGCGTACTCCTACGCCGGAACCTACTCCAACTGGAAGCGGCTGATCCAGGGGGAGTTGGACCCCCTGAAGGCGCTCATGGGGGGCCAATTCAAGCTCAAGGGAAACATGATGAAGATCATGCGATACACACGGGCCGCCAAGGAGCTGGTGAACACGGCGTCCCGCGTCCCCACCGAATTCCAGTGAGCGGCGGCTCCCCGGTGGTTGCGCACGTTGGGTCAAGGCCTTCGGCGGGCCGGCAGGAAGGGCGGCATGTGGTTCTTCACCTCCCCTCGCCTGGTGTTCGGGCCGGGCTCCATCGAGTTCCTGGCCTCCCTGCAGGCTCGGCGCGCCCTCCTCATCTGTGACCGGGAGCTGGCCCGGCGGGGAGTGCCCGCACGCGTGGAGGAGCACCTTCGCACCGGCGGGGGCGAGGTGCGCCTCTTTGCCGAGGTGGACCCGGAACCCAAGGTGTCCACCGTGGAACGGGCCCTCACCGCGGCCAAGGAATTCCAACCGGACGTCATCGTGGGTCTGGGTGGAGGAAGCACCCTCGATGTGGCCAAGGCGACCTACGCGCTCTACGAACGGCCCGACCTCGGCCTCATGGACCTGCATCCGCTCACCGACATGACCCTGGGGCAAAGGGCGATCCTCGTGGGAATACCCACCACGAGCGGCACGGGGAGCGAAGCCACCTGGGCGGTGGTGCTCACCGAGGGAGAGGGAGGCCGCAAGCTGGAACTGGCGCACCGGGAACTGGTGCCACGGTGGGCGATCCTGGACCCCGACCTCGCGGCCACCATGCCCCCGAAGGTCACCACGGACACCGCGGCCGATGCGCTGTGCCACTCCGTGGAGGCCATCGCCTCCGATTGGTCGAACCCCTTCTCGGACGCCTATGCGAAGCAGGCAGTGGAGATCCTCATGGAGGAACTGCCCCGGACCACCGGCGCCAAGGGGGTCCCTTCCCCGACCCGCGAATCGCTGCATTATGCGGCCACCATGGGAGGACTTGCCTTCGGGAACGCGCAGGTGGGCATCGCGCACGCCATGGCGCACGCCCTGGGCTCCAAGTTTCCCGTCCCCCACGGGCGCGCGTCCGGCCTCTTCCTTCCCTACTCCGTGGAATTCAACTTCGACGCGGCCCGGGAGAGGTACCAGAAGCTCCGTTCCGCCCTGGGAGCGCCGCATGTGGCGAGCGGCCATGCCCTGGCCGACCGCATCCGTACATTGTGGGATCAGGTGGGGATGTCCCGGACCATCCCCCAGGCCCTCCCCATCTCCGCCCCCGATTTCGAGAAGGCCCTCCCCGATCTCGTGTCCCGTGCGGACCAGTCCACCTGCGTCTCCTCCAACCCTCGCGTGCCCACCACGGCAGAGCTGGAACGGCTCTTCCGGGCCGCCTGGAACGGGACACGGGTGGACTTCTGAAGGGTGTGGTGGAGGAGGGATACCATGCTCCAGGGCGCAACGGATGGGACGGAGGGAGGGCTCATCGAGGGGAGGATGTGGATCGCGGGGGAGTGGGTCTCCGCTTCCCAGGGACGGGCCACCCCGGTGCTGGACCCGTCCGACGGGCGGGTCCTCGGACACGCCCCCCATGCATCTCCCGAGGACGTGAAGCGCGCCGTCGACGCGGCGCGCGAGGCCTTCGACCGGGGGCCGTGGCCCCGCTGGAAGCCCAAGGATCGGGCGCAGGTCCTGCGCCGGGCCGCGCAGCTCCTCACGGAACGGGCCGAGGTCCTTGCCCAGCTCGAATCCCGGAACGCGGGGAAACCCATCCGGCAGGCCACGTTCTTCGACCTCGCCCTGGCACCGGAGCATCTCTCCTACTTCGGGGATCTTGCCGCCCGTCCCCAGAGGCGACGGGTGGCGCAGCCGGACCTGGAAGGGAGCGAGGGGACCATCGTCCGGGAGCCCGTGGGGGTGTGCGTGGGGATCGCCCCCTGGAACCTCCCCCTCCTCATGGCGGTGTGGAAGGTGGGGCCGGCGCTCGCCGCCGGCAACACCGTGATCCTGAAGCCCTCGGTGCTGACCCCCTTCACCTCTCTGGAGCTCGCGCGGATCCTCGACGAGGCCGGACTTCCCAAGGGGACATTCCAGGTGGTGACGGGACCCGGCGCCGACGTGGGGAACCTCCTGGTTGCCGATCCCCGGGTGGACCTGGTGAGCTTCACCGGTTCCACCAGCGTGGGCCGGGAGGTCCTCGCCCGTTCGGCGGGGACCATCAAGAGGACTCTCCTGGAGCTGGGGGGGAAGAGCGCGAACCTGATCCTGCCGGACGCGGACTTGGAGCGCGCCACCGATGGTGCCATCTTCGGGATCTTCCTCCACGCCGGACAGCTCTGCGAGTCCGGTAGCCGCCTCCTGGTTCCCGCCCGGCAGAGGGATCGCGTGATCCAGCTCCTCCTGGAGAAGACCCACCGGCTCCGCGTGGGACTCCCCCGGTCCTTTGCCACCGACGTGGGCCCCCTCATCAGCGAGGAGCAGCGGAAGCGGGTGGAGGATTACATCCATTCGGGGGTCGCCGACGGGGCAAAGCTCCTCGCGGGGGGCCAGCGGCCGGACACGCCCGAGCTCCGTCGGGGTTTCTACCTGCGCCCCACCATCTTCGCGGACGTCACCCCCTCGATGCGCATCGCCCGGGAGGAGGTCTTCGGACCGGTCCTGTCCATCCTGACCTACGAGAGCGTGGACGAGGCGGTGGAGATCGCCAACGGGACGGAGTACGGGCTCGCGGCGGCGGTCTGGAGCGAGAACGTCTCCAAGGCGCGGCGCGTCGCGGACCGGCTGCGCGCGGGAACGGTCTGGATCAACAGCTACCACCTGCTCTCGTGCCACGCCCCCCGCGGCGGCTTCAAGCAATCCGGGATCGGCCGGGAACTGGGTCCCGAGGCGCTCGACGAATTTTCCGAGGTGAAGCACGTCTTCCGGGACCCCGACGGCCGGTGGGCCTCCACGGCGTACCCCCTCCTCTTCGAGGAGGCGGACGGGCCGCCCCCGACCTCCACCGGGAACCAACCGGCCCCCGGGCCCAAGGACGGGTAGGGACCTCAGCCGCGCGGCTCTCCGGAGACCTCCGGAACCGGGGGGGATCCCTCACCCGGTCCAGCGTTGGATCTTGAGGAGGGTAGGTTCGCCCAGCCCCACTCCGGCGATGCCATTGTGGCGCCAGGCGACCTTTCCGTCCTCAAAGGCGATCACCGTGGGGATGACCTCGATGTCGAACCGTAGGGGGAGGGGTTCCTCGTAATCGTCCATGGGAACCTCTGCGAGGAGCACCCCCGAAGGGGGGTCCAGCTTCACATACTTCGCCCGGAACGCACGGCAGTACGGGCACCAGGGCGCGGCGAACAGGGCCACCACCCGCCCGGGACGCCGGAGGCTGAGCCCGTCGAAGTCGCGCGGAGTCAGGGGAACCGGCTCACCCATCGCCTCACCCTCCCAACGAGCATGCCCGTAGCCGGGATCTGGGTCGGGCGCGGGAGCGGCACCCCAGGTCCTGGCGATCGAGGTGCGTCGGAGGGTGCCGGCTGCATCGGGGGAGGCGAAGGCCTCGTCGGCCCCGACAATCCAGGGGACATCCCCGTCGGGGAGGATCGCCCGGATCCCCGGGCCGGAGCTCGCCCCGTTCACGCATAATGGCTCATCGCCATCCGGTCCCGTTGCCGGGGATCCTCGTGGCCCTCGGCCTTCTCCTCGGCCCGTCGCTCCTTCTCGCACTCCTTCTCCGTGACCCACTGGAATCGCAACGTCTCGGGATGGTCATGGGCGGTGTACGCCCCCGCCTCGAAGGCCGAGGCGAGGAGTTCCTCCATGTTGTCCACTTCCTGGCCCTCCAGGCGGCCCACCGTGCGCCAGTACCAGTCCGGTGCCTTTCCGGCCACCTGGAGGTACTCGGTGATGAACTCGTAGACCGCAGCCCGCGCGTCGGTGAGGCGAACGTGAAGGTGCTTGTGAGGCTCGTCCCCTTGCTCGGGCGGACGCGGTTCCATCGGGCCCACGGACCCGCCCCAAGAAGATAAGGACTGCCCATGGCGGGAGGACGGCGGAGCGCTCCGGCTCCGCGAAGCCTTGATGAGAGACGGCCGGTTCCCCCTTCCAGATGCAGGCTCCTCCCGGCGCCCCTTCCCGCGAAACGGTCCGCAGGACCTACCTCCTCCAGCGGCTCGCGAACCGGGAGATCACCATGGAGGAGGCGACGGAGCTCTTTGCCCTCATGTCCCGCCAGGTGGAGGACCTGCAGAAGGCCGTGCTGCCGCCTCCTCCCCCTCCCAAGCCCCGAGAGGAGGTGGTGGTGGAGTTGACCCCCCGGTCGCTCTCCTCGGGGACGGTCCCCTGGGACGAGGGGATCCTCTTCGGGGGCGCCATGAGCGGGATCCTCGCGGCCATCCTGAAGAGGTCCCTCGAGGGGTCCCCACCGGCCCCGGGCACAGCGCCGACCCCAAAGCGTCCGGGTTCCCCTCGCTGACCTGCCCCCCCCGAGGGACCGGGTTCCGGTGCGGATACCCTGAAGAGGTGCGTCCATGTCCCGTTCCGCGCAAGGAGGTCCCCCCAGCTGATGGCGGCCCGGCAGTTCCGTTTCGCCCACATGGCGGACGCGCACGTGGGAGCGTGGTCCCGCGACCCCGGCCTCCGCCGCGGGCTGCTTACCTCCGTCCTGGAGGCTCTGGAGACGGTACGCCGGGAACGGTGCGAGTTCCTCCTGCTCTCCGGGGACACCTTCCACACTCCGGTCCCGGACCCCTCCGAGGCCGCCCCCCTCGCCCGTGCGTTCCGGTCGCTCCAGGCGGACGGGATCCGGATCTATGCGATCTTCGGATCGCACGACTATCTCTTCGGGAGGACCAGCTGGCTCGATGTGCTCTCCGAGGGGGGACTCTTCCAGCGCGTCGCCGGGGAAGAGCCCCCGCAGGAGGGGACCCGCTGGACCCTTCCGTTCCTCCGCGACGGACCCACAGGAGCCGTCCTCGCGGGAGTTTCGGGGCGCGCCCAGGGCCTGGACCGCAGGGCCTTCGATGACATGGACCCGTCGGACTTCACGGCCCAACGTGGGACGCGCATCTTCCTCTTCCACGCGGCGGTGGAGGAGTTCCTGCCTCCCCACCTCCGGGGCTATGTGCCCGGCGTCCCCCAAGACCTCCTCCCCGAGGGCTGTGCCTACTACGCCGGAGGTCACATCCATGTCACCTACGAGGGAAAGGGGCCGGGGGGCGGGCCCCTCGTGAACCCCGGGGCGGTCTTCGGAACCTCGCGCACGGACCTCGCCAACGTGGCTCAGGGGAGCACACGGGCCGGAGTGGTGATCGTCGACGTGGTGGACGGACGCGCCGTTCCCCGGTGGCACGTGACCACGCGGGCCGACCGGTTCCGGGTCATGGACATCGACGTGGATGGCCTCAGCGCCTCCGAAGCGGTGGCCCGCATCCGGACCGAGATGGAGGACCTCCGGCCCCAGGGGGCGCACCTCCTGCCCCGGGTCCGGGGGCTCCTGCGGCAGGGGACCTTCCAGGACCTGGACCTGGGCTCCGTGGAAAAGGACCTACGGCGGGAGGGAGCCACATCGGTGCGCTTTGACGTGAACGAGCTCACGACGCCCTCCGAGGGACCCGGTGCCCCGGGCGAGGACCCCGGGGTTCCCACCGACGGGGAGGCGCGGATCCTCCAAGCGCTCACCCGGGCCATCTCCGGGACCGACGTGCCTCCCGAGTTCCAGGGGGAGAAGGGGCTCTCCCGGGCCCGGGAACTCCTCGTCTCCCTGGGGATCCCGCCCGCGGAGGGAGAAGCGCGCACCGACTACGTGGAGAAGAGGCTGGAGATCGCCCTCCGATGGGTGGGGATCGAGGTCCCTGCGGGCTCCCCCGGCAACGCTCTCCGTTCCCCGGAGGACAGCCCCCCGGCCCACCGTCGCGGGAGGCTCCCGTGATCCTGCGATCCATCCGCGTGACGAACCTCCGGAGCTACGAGGAGGGCCAGCTGGACCTGGGAGAGGGCGTCACCCTCCTCACCGGCGACGTCGGGGCCGGGAAGAGCTCCCTTCTCCAGGCGGCGGAGACGGCCCTCTTCGGGCCCTCCGAGGTGCATCCCGAGTTCCTCCTGCGCCACGGGGCTTCTGCGGGCGAGGTGGAAGTCACCTTCGGAGAGGGAGAGGAGCGCTTCTCCTTCCGCCGCCGGATCCGACGGCGGAGGAGCCGGGGCCAGGAGACCTTCGACGTGGCCGACTGCAGCCTGGGCCGCAACGGGCAGCGGTCCTCCATGAGCGCCACCGAGCTCAAGCGGGCGGTGATCGAGATGCTGGGTTTCCCCGACAATCCCAACCCGCGCGCCCACAGCGACCTGTGGCGTTGGGCGGTGTACATCCCGCAGGAGCAGATGCGGGAGGTCTTCCTCTCCAAGCCGGACGCCCGTCTCGAGACGGTCCGCAAGGCCCTGGGCGTGGAGCGCTTCCGCGTGGCGCGGGAGAACTCCCTGGAGCTCGCTCGGCGCCTCGGGTACATGGAGCAGATGCTCCGGGAGAGCTCCCGGAACCTGGGGGACCCCGAGAGCCAGCTGGGGACTGTCGAGGCGGAGAGGCGGCAACTGGAAGTGGAGGAGGGGCGGCTCGGCGCCGAACTCGAGGCCCGGGAGGAGAGCCGCCGCCGGATGGAGGCGGCGCTCCAGAAACTGCGGGCGGACCGCACGCGTCTCGAAGCGTTCCGTTCGCGGCGTGCGGAGATCGCGCGCTCCCTCTCGGCGTGGGAAGAGCGGCACCAGGGGCTGGAGAAGAGGCTGCGGGAACTCACCGACCAGCTTTCCGTGGACGTAACGGCGCGGGAGGAGGCGCGGCGCGCGGTGGAGAAGGGGCAGGCCGACGCCCCGGACCTCTCCCGGCTGGAGCTCTCGCTCTCCCGGCGCCAGGAAGCGACGGTGGCCGCCCGGGAGCGCCACGAGAGATGGGTGGAGGCGCATCGAAAGACCGAGGAGATCTCCCGCCAGATCGCCGATCTGGACCGGGAGATCACGGTGACCTCGGGTTCCCTCTCGGAGAAGAGGCGCCGACTGGAAGAGACCCGCGGGAACCTGCCCCCGGAACCCGAACCCGGGAAGCTCCCCCGGGAGGGCGCGGCGATCCAGGCCGACCTGTCCAAGGTCCAAGGAGAGATCTCCCGCGTGGAGAGGGAGCGGGGAGCGGCCCGGGCGGAGCGCGATCAGATCGAGGAACTCCTGCGCTCCGGCACCTGCCCCCGGTGCCACCAGGCCGTGGATCCCGGCCGGTTCGGCACCCATCGGGACGAGGCGGAGGCGAGGGTCCATGCACTGGAACGGTCACTGGCGGACCTCCACAAGGCGCTCCAAGGGCTGGAGGAGGAACGGAAGCTCCGGAGCCAGTTCGAGAAGGATGAGACACGGCGGGAGGAGGCACGGAAGCGCGTGGAGGACCTCGTGGGAGACGTGAAGAGGCTGGAGGAGCAACTGCAGAGGCTCACCGATTCGCGTACCCTCCGGGACGAGGAGCGGGAGTCCGCGCGCCGGGTGGAGGAAGAACTCTCGGAGGCGCCCGCTCTCCTCGCCCGATGCGAGGCGGACGAACAACAGGCCCGACAGGATCTCGATGCGGCCCGGCAGGCGCTCCATCGCGTGGAGCTGGCTCGCCAGGACCTCGCGAGCCGGGAGCGGGCCCTGGAGCAGCTCGGTTCGGCGATCCAACGCCAGGAAGAGGCCCGCAACGCATCGGCGCAGGAGGGAGCCGGCCTGGCGCAGGCGATAGAAGACCTGGACCGGGATGCACAGGAACTGGAGAGGAGCGTGGTCCGGGATGCTTCCGTGGAGGCGGAGTTCGACCGCTTGGCGGGCGAGGTGAACGGACTCAAGGTCCGGAAGGCAGAGGCCGAGACCCGTCGGAAGGAACGGGAATCCCGGATTCGGGAGCTGGAAGGCGAACTGGCCCGGAAGAGGCAGTACGAACAGGAGGCGGACCGCGTGGCCCGGATCGCCCGATGGCTCAACGGACCGTTCCGGGAGTGTACAATGGAGTTGGAACGGCAGACGATGGCCCAGGGGCTACGGATGTTCGACCAGGAGTTCCGGCGGTTCTTCGGATCCCTCATGGAGGACTCCTCCCTCCGCGCCGGGATCGACTCCGAGTTCACGCCGTTCGTGGAAACCATGGGCTCCCGGGACCCCCCGGAGGCCTTGAGCGGAGGAGAGCGGACGGCCCTCGCGCTCTCCTTCCGCCTCGCCCTGGCGCGCCTGGTCCGGCGCGAGGAGCGGCTCAAGCTCTCCACATTGATCCTGGACGAGCCCACCGACGGGTTCTCTCGGGAGCAGCTGGAGAGGCTCGCGGACCTCTTGCGGACACTGGACCTCCCCCAGATCGTCCTGATCTCCCACGAAGCCGAGCTTGCCAGCGTGGCCTCGACGGTCGTGCGGGTGGAGAAGGTGGACGGGGTGAGCCGGCTCCGGGTGGACCCGCGACCCGAGGATCCCCTGGCATCCCTGCCCGCGGCGGCGGGATGAGCGAGGGCCCCCCCGCCATCCGCGAGCAAAGGGGCCGGACCGCCTGCGGTTCACTTCTTGAGAAGTGAGTGGAACTCCTCCGGATCGAGGGGCGGGGATCGCGCCACTTTGAGGTTCTCCTCCACGTGATCCAGACCCTTCTGGCCCACCAGGGGCGCAAGGTGGTGGGGGGCGGAGCGGGCAAACTGGAGGGCGGTCTGGGCACCGGTCCAACCCGGCCAGGCACCGGACCACTGGGCCAGCCGACCCTGCATGAGGGGGACCGAGGAGAAGGTCCCCACGTGGAGGAGGTGGGCCGCCTCGAAGAGGGTCACCCGTTGCCCGCGCACCGGCTGGTTCCGGATCATGGCGGCTTCCGGCATCGCCAGGTTGAAGGGGAACTGGATGAAGGCGAACCCGTGGGCATCTCCACCCGCCGCGCGGGCCACCTCCACCACATCCTGGAGGGAGAGGTACCCGGGTTCCGTCCGGGCCAGCCGAAACGTGTCCCACGTGGCGAGCCCGTACCAGAGGAGGCGTCCCTTCTTCCGCGCCTCCTCGTAGAACTCAAAGGCGGCGGCCAGGCGCTCCATGAACACCCGGCGGCCCACGGCCTCGAGCTGGGCATCCGCCGCATTGTGAAGGTACAGGAGGTCCACGGCCTCCACCCCCAGGTTGTGGAGGCTGCGGGCCAGTTGATCGCGCAGGAAGGAGACGCTCATGGCGTGGGCGCCATCCACGATCTCCTTGGGGTCCAGGGACCGGGTGGCCACGAGCTCCTGGCGGATCCACTCGGCGGGGGGGACCGGCGCGTCCCCGTCGGGCGCCAGGTAGCCGTTCTTGGTGCACAGGAAGATCTCGTCCCGGGTGATCCGGTTCTCCTGGATGAGCCGGCGGAGGGCCCGGCCCACGCTCCGCTCCGCCTTCTGATGGCGATAATTGATGGCCGTGTCCACCACGTTGACGGCTCCCGAGGCGACGGAACGGACCAGGGCTTCTTCCACCGAACGGTCGGTCTCCGCGTCCGGGTTCCCCAGGTACGTCCCCACTCCCAGGGAACTGAACGTCAGTTCCCGGAAGTCACGGAAATGGGATCGGGGGATCCCCTGGGCACGGGCCGCATATCGAGCCGTCCCCGCGACCGTGGCATGTCCCCGGACCTCCGAGACCATCTTGGATCACGTACGGTGTCCGGAAGTACGGCCCTCCAGTTCATCAAGTGAGCGGTTGCGATTCCCGGGGCGCCACCAAGGCTTTGGGGAGGGACCCCCTGGGGAGAGGGTGGGAACCATGCCCCGCCGGAAGTACGGGCACATGCAGAAGCCCATCCCGCCGGTCCCGCCGGACAAGTGCCGTCTCTGCCGCCTCCATCGCCCCTGTCCCGCGCATCCCCGGAGGCCCCTTCCCGAGCCGCTCCGGCGGTGATCCGCCTCAGAGACCCGGCGAACGCGTCTCGGGCTGGGTCGTGGGCAGGGCTCCCCGGGCAGGAGCGGATGGTCGGCCCTGGGGGATCAGGACCTTCTCCACGATCCCCCGCCCCAGGGCATCCTCCACCTGCCGCAACCGCGCGAGGAGCGAAGGGGAGAACCGGCCATCCGCCTTCGCCAGCTTCCGGGCCACCCGCAGGCGGGCGCGGGTCACCCGGTAGACGGAGGCCGGGTAGACCCCCTCGTAGACGACGTGGCCACCCTGGGTGGGACGCCCGTCCCGGCGCAGGAGGTCATGGAACCGGGTTCCCGGGAGGGGGACGGCCACCGAAACGGAATATTCCTCCGGGGCGAACCGGCGGAAGAGCGCCACCGTCGCCTCGATGTCGGAGAGGGTCTCGCCCGGGTACCCCAGCATCAGGAACCAGTACTGGCGGATCCCTTCGGCCCGGAGCGCGCTCGCCGCGCGTTCGATCTGGGTCAACGTGGTGCCCCGGTTCATGAGGTCCAGCATCCGCTGGCTGCCGGATTCCACGCCCAGGAAGACGCGGGAGAGGCCCGCCCTCTTCATCCGGGGGAGCAGGGCCGGCTTCAGGAGGTCCACCCGAGAGAGGCATTCGAACCGGACGGGGGATCCCCGGGCGATCATCCCGTCCAAGAACGCCTCGGTCCAGCGGCGCTGGATCCCGAAGACGTCATCGCAGATCCGGACGTAGTCCACGCGGTATTCCTCTCGGAGGCGGTCCACCTCGGAAAGGACATTCTCCACGCTGCGTTGGCGGAAGCTCCGTCCGAACGAGGGCTTGGAGCACCAGGAGCAATCGAACGGGCACCCGCGGGAGGTGAGGATCGCCATCCGACGGTCTCCCGTGGCCCGTTCCCAGCGGGAGAGGTATCGCTCCATGTCCACGAGATCCCAGGCCGGGAGGGGGAGGGAGTCCAGGTCCCGGAGGAGGGGACGGGGGGGCCCGAACCGGATCCCCGAGGCTTCCTTCCAGGCGAGGCCGGGGGTTCCCGCGTAGGGGCGACCCTCGGCCTGGCGTCGGGCCACCTCGGCCAGCGTCTCCTCTCCCTCACCCAGGGCCACCGCATGGAAACCGGCCTCCAGGTAGGTGCGGGGGCGGCTGCTGGAATCCGGTCCCCCAGCCAGGGCCAGGGCGCCCACCGACCGGGCGATCCGGGCGATCCGGACCGACCGGGGGAACGTGAGCGTCTTGGTATGCACCCCTACGAGGTGGGGTCGCATCCTGTGGACGGCCCGTTTCAGGCCGCCCAGCCCCCGTTGGAAGGTGAGGTCGTGGATGGCCACCTCGTGCCCCCGGGCCCGAAGGTAGGAGGCCAGCGAAAGGAGGCCCAGGGACGGGTAGAGTTCCACTTCCTTCCTTTCCATGGGGTCCTCCCGCCGCAGGTACGGGTCCACGAGAAGGACCCGGACCGGGGGACCGCGGGGGACCGCAGAGGAGGCCAGCCGGATGCCGGAATCCATGGAGGGGGGATGAGTCCCCCGAGGGTTAAAAGGGAGTTGAAGCGACGGGGACGAAACGTCTCAGGGCAGGAAGGGAGGTCGGGTCTGGGCCCGGGGGATCCGGCCTCCGGAAAGGGCTCCCACGGGGCAGTAGGGGACGCACCAGCCGCAATCGGTGCACTGCGGGAGGACCCGGAGCTCGCTGGGGGTGAGATCCAGCGCGTCGGGCGGGCAGACCCCCACGCAGAGCCCGCAGAGGCAGCACGATTCGGGATCCACCCGGATCATGAGCCGGTCCCGGAAGCCGGGACAGGGGGTTCCTCCTCCGTCACGAGAGGGGTGGGGGTGGGGAGCAGGGCTTCCGCGAGGGCCTTGAGGGAGGTGAGGGCGCACTTCACCCGGACGGGGGACAGGGGGATACCCAGCATCTCCTCCACGTCCTTCCGGTGGAGCCGGGAGATCTCCGAGAGGGGTTTCCCCTTGATCCGGGCCGTGAGCATCGAAGCGCTCGCCACCGAGATGGCACAACCCTCCCCGGAGAACCGCACGTCGTCCACCGTCTTCCGGGAGGGGTCCAAACGGAGCTCCAGCCGGATCTTGTCCCCGCACAAGGGGTTGCTCTCGGCCCCCTCGAGGTCCGGATGCTCCAGGTGTCCGAAGTTCCGGGGGCGCTTGTAGTGGTCCAGGATCTTCTCCTGGTACATGTCGTAGGCCATGGCATCTTCCCCCGGGGAAACCCCGGCAGACGGGCATGTCGTGCGTCTGTATAAATCGGTTCGGGGGGCGCCGAACCGGGCGGGGGGCCCCTTCCTTCGTGGGGCCCGAAGAGGACATGGCCTTACCGCCACGGAGAGGTCTCTGGGGACCCACGGAGCCGGGACCGTTCCCCGGGAGCGGCCCGCTTGGTGGCGCAACGGCCCGGGACCGCTTGTCGTGAGGGTCCCGACATGACGCTTATACCCCGGTGCCGTTGGAGAACGTCGATCCCATGGCCGTATCCAGCGTGACCCCCAACACTTGGTTCCGGGTGGAACAGGTTCGAGAAGTCTCCGATGCCCTCGGCGACCCCGAACCCGTCCGTCGGCGGAGGGAGGAGGCGTTCGCCGCCTACCAGAAGCTTCCCGCCGAATTGAACCCTCTCTACCGCAAGTACGCCTACTTCGCCGGCGTCGACCTGGGGGGTCTCGACCCGGCTCTCACCGGCTCGCCGGTCCGGATGCCTCCCGTGCACCCGGGAGAGATTCTTCTGGTCCACGACGCGAGCGGGACCCGGGTATACCTCCCCGACGAGCTCCGGAAAGGCGGGATCACGGTCCGGACCCTGCCGGAGCTGCTCCGCGGGGGCGATGCCGACTCCCGCGACTTCTTCGATGCCCCCTACCTCCGCTCGGAGAAGTTCCAGTCCCTGAACGCGGCGCTGGTGAACCGGGCCGTCTATCTGCGCGTCCCCGACCGCTTCCCGACGCCGGTCCGGGTCCAGGACATCTCCATCCTCTCGAAGCCCGCGGAAGGGCTCGTGGTGCGCCGCTTCCTGCGCCCGGGGCAGAACACGAAGCTCCTCTACAGCGAGGAGGTCTATTCCACGGGTCCCTCCCCGCGACAGCGGCTCTATTCGAGCTCGGTGGACATCCTCCCCGCGGATGACACCGACACCGTCTACCTCACCGTCCATGCGCCGGACGGCGCCGCGGTCTCGTTCTTTAACCGGAGGACCACCACCGCGCGGAACGCCAAGGTGGGATGGATCTGGGCCGGGTTCGACGGGTTCCGGACCATCAGCCGGAACGAATCCGTGATCGGTGCCCCCGGGGGGGAGGTGGAGGACCTCCAGACGATCTACGGGGACCAGGACCAGGCGTTCAACAGCTACGTGGAGATCACCCACGCGGGGGACGACACCAAGGGGCAATCCATCACCCGGGGGGTCTTCAAGGACCGGGCCCGGGGGACCAGCCGGGGCATGATGCGGATCCAACCGCAGACCCGGAAGGTGGTCTCCTACCTCTCGGAGCATGCCATGCTCCTTTCCAAGGGGGCACGGTCCGAGAGCGTCCCGGGCCTCGAGATCCTCTCCTCGCAGGACGTGAAGGCCACGCACTCCTCCTCCGTCGCCCCCATCGATCCCGAACGGGTGTTCTACCTGGAGAGCCGGGGGATCCCCGCTCCCGAGGCGACCCGGATGATCACCGAGGGCTTCCTCGCCCATGTGCTGGACCGGGCGCCCGTGGAAGGTCTCCGGGAGGTCCTCTACCCCCCGCTGGACCTCCGCTGGAACGGTTCGTCGGTGACCTGGTCCGCGGAAGGTGCCCTCCCTTCGCTCCCGCCGCTCCGGATCGCAGGCTGGGGGACCATGGGAGACTGGAGGATGGACACGAAGCTCCGGGACGCCGCAGGACGGTCCCAGCCATCCCCCTGATCCCCGGGGATCCCGTGTTCACGGGGGACCGGAGAGGTACGCCGCCCGCGTTTCCAGGATGCGGAGCATCTCGAGGCCCTTGCGGAGGCCCCGGGAGCCCTCGGGGATCGCCCGCCCTTCGAAGGTGCGCCGCACCTCCTCCAGCCGCCCCCGGCCCAGGACGGGGAGGCTTTCCTCGAGGATGCGCGACATGAAACCGCTTCCGGTGTAGAGGCGAGCCAACGCATCGAGGTTCTGGACGAGCCAGGACCAGCTCGCGTCCTTTCCCGCGGGGTTATGGATCACCGAGCGCAGGAGGAGCGGGGCGAGGGCACTGGGGATGGTCCCCCGGGTGATGCCCTCCAGGGCGTCCGCGAGCTCTCCGGAGGTCGGGAGATATCCCAGCGCGGCCGCCGCGTGGTAGGCATCCAGGTCCGTGGGCGGGTGCGCGATCCGTTCCAGGAGTTCCGGGACGGCCGGACCCCCGCGGGTGCGGGCGTACGCCGCCCAGGCCACGGACCGGACGTCCGGATCCGCGTGGGATGCCTCGTCCCCTCTCACTTCCGCCGCCACCTCCACGGCGAAGGCATCGTCCACCCGGACCCTCCGAAGGAGGATCGACTCCCGGAGGGCGCCCACCACCGGAGGCTCCCCCGGTGCGTGCCCGAGGCCCAGGCGGTCCCCCTCGGCGATGTGGAAGCGCCGGTGCGCCTCGGCGAGGACCCGGCTTTCGGGGACCCATCCGTGGAGTCTCGAGAGGGTGTCGGAGATGACGTGCGAGACCGTGGAGGTCGGGGTCTTGAGGGCCTCCTCCACGAAGGCGAGGTACTGGGGGAGGGTGGCATCCCCGGAGAGGAGGAAGGCGCCCAGGTCCCGGAGAACGTTCCGGCGGACGGAGGGGGGCAGGGACGGGTAGTCCCTCCGCAGCCGCTCGCAGGTGGCGGCATCGTATTGGGCCCGGTAGAACCCGCTCCCGTCGGGGTCGAGCCAGAACCTCTCGGGCCGGTCCAGCCGGATCTCGGCCTCCGGGGTCTCCAGGAGGAGGGTGCGGATCCCTTCCCCGTCCTGGAAGCGGAGGGGGATGGGCCACGGGGCATCCGGGGAGGTTCCCTGGTACCGGAAGCGCCCCTGGCGCAGGCGGACCAGGTGCCCCTCCACGGAGGCGGACACCACGGGATGCCCCGGGACCCGGATCCAGGTCTCCATGATCCGGTCCACGGGCTGGCCCGACGCCTCGGAGAGGCTCGTCCAGAGCTCGTGTCCCTTCGCGTTCCCGTAGGCGTGGGCCGCCAGGTAGCGGGAGACCCCCGTTCGGAACGTCTCCGGACCCAGGAAGGTCTCGATCATCCTCAGGACGCTCGCTCCCTTCCCGTAGCTGATCTCGTCGAAGATCTGGGCGATCTCCTCGGGGTCCTTCACCGGGACCTCGATGGCGTGGGTGCATGCGTAGGAGTCCCCCTCGAGGCCCCATCCCGTCCAGTCCCGGGCGAACTTGTCCCACATCTCCCACTCCGGGAAGAGCTCCGCCACGGCCACGTGGGAGACGAACGTGGCGAAGCTCTCGTTGAGCCAGATGTCGTCCCACCACTCCATGGTGACGAGGTTCCCGAACCACTGGTGGGCGATCTCGTGGGCGATGGTGTCCGTGATCTCCATCCGGGTCCGCGTGGGGGTGGTCCGGTCGGCCAGGAGGTCGGCCTCCCGGAAGGAGATCGCCCCCCAGTTCTCCATGGCCCCCGCCCAGAGGTCCGGGATGGCGAGGAGGTCCAGCTTGGGAAGGGGGTACCGGATCCCGTAGTACCTCGCATAGAGGGGGAGGACCTTCTGGGCGATCTCGAGGGCCCAGGCCCCCGAGGCGCTGCGTCCCGGGGGCGTGAGGACCCGCAACCGGACGTCCCCCGCCCTTCCCTCCAGCGGCTCGAAGCGGCCCACGCCGAGGTAAAGGAGGTAGGGGGACATCCGGGGGGTCTCCTGGAACCGGATCACCTTCCGCCCGGACCGGGAGGTCACGGATTCCGGGGGGGTGTTGAACACCACCTCGAGACCCGGGTCCACCGCGACCTCGAGGCGGAACCGGGCCTTGGCCGCAGGTTCGTCCCGGCAGGGGAACAGGCGACGCGCCGACACCGGAGCGAATTGCGTGGTGAGCGCCCGTTGGGTCCCGTACCGGGTCCAGTAGAGGCCCGTGAGGGCCTTTTCCTGCGCGGCCCCGTGGAAGCGGAAGGAGAGGACCTGGGCCCTCGGGGGGACCCCCTGGAGGACCAGCGACTCGTGGGCGGGGTCCAGCTCGAAGCGAACGAGCTGCCCGTCCGCCCGGACCTCGTCGATGCCGAGTCCTACGGCGTGCCAGCGCTCCGTGGGATCCGCGGGAGACCCCCGCACCAGCACCGTACCCCGGAACGAACCCGTCTCAAAGTCGATCTCCAGCTGGATCTCGTAACTCTCGGGGTTCATGGGGCCGCGAGCCCCGGTCCGTAGATAAGTCCGGGGGGCGCTCCCGTCAATGGGCCGCCGTCCGGGGCCGATGGAGGGAACAATGGATCCGGAGGATCCCCGCGGAGGGGTCCACCTGGATCCAGAGGCTCCGGTCGCACCGGGGTTCGGCGCAGATGACCTCGCGGACCTCGAAGGCCCCGGGAGCCGCGGGAGGCGTGTCCCCAAGGCCGTTCCGGAGAGGGGGCACGGATCCGGTGCCCGAGGAGGGGGTGTGCTCCTCGCAGAAGGCAAGGAGGCGGTTCTCCTCCACGTCCACGATGAACCCGAGGATGTGGGAGCAGTCCCGCGCGGCGCAGCGGACCAGAAACGATCCCTCGGGTGCATTCATGGAGAGGCGGGCCTCCCTTCCCGGGGGGCCGCGGAAGGGATCGGGACCGTGGCCTATCCCACCGCGCCGGTCATCTCGAGCTGGATCAGGCGGTTCAGCTCCAGGGCGTAATCCACGGGGAGCTCCTTCGCGAACTCGGCGAGGAATCCCATGAGGATCAGGTGGATGGCGTCGGACTCCTTGAGCCCGCGGCTCATGAGGTAGAAGATCTGCTCCTCCCCGATCTTCCCCACCACCGCCTCGTGGGTGATGGTGGCGTCCTCCTCGTGGATCTCGTTGTAGGGGTAGGTGTCCGACCGGCTCACGGCGTCGGGCAGGAGGGCATCGCACCGGACCGCCGCCTTGACGCCGGTGGCCCCCTTCGCCACGTGGAGGAGCCCCCGGTACGAGGTCCGGCCCCCCCGGATGGCGATGGACTTGGAGATGATCTTGGACGAGGTGTCCGGGGCGGAGTGGACCGCCTTGGCCCCCGAATCGATGATCTGCCCCTCGCTGGCGAAGGCCACCGAGAGGATGTCGGCGCGCGCCCCGCGCCCCTTGAGGTAGACGGAGGGGTACTTCATGGTGATCTTGCTCCCCATGTTCCCGTCGACCCATTCCACCAGCGCGTTCTCGTAGGCCACGGCGCGCTTGGTGACCAGGTTGTAGACGTTCTTCGACCAGTTCTGGACCGTGGTGTAGCGGACCTTGGCCCCGGGCTCCGCCACCACCTCCACCACGGCGGCGTGGAGGGAATCGGTGGAGTAGATGGGGGCGGTGCATCCCTCGATGTAGTGGACCTTGGAGTCCTTGTCCGCGATGATGAGGGTCCGCTCGAACTGCCCCACGTTCTTCGCGTTGATGCGGAAGTACGCCTGGAGGGGGATCCCGGCGTCCACCCCCGGAGGAACGTAGACGAAGCTCCCGCCGGACCAGACGGCGCTATTGAGCGCGCTGAACTTGTTGTCGTTGTACGGGACCACCTTACCGAAGTACTTCTGGACGATCTCCGGGTACTCCTTCACGGCGGTGTCGGTGTCGCAGAAGACGACCCCCTTCTTGGAAAGGTCCTCGCGGATCTTGTGGTAGACCGTGCCGCTGTCGTACTGGGCCCCCACCCCGCCGAAGTACTCCCGCTCCGCCTTGGGGATCCCCAGCTTCTCGAAGGTGTTCCGGACGTCGGCCGGAAGGTCCTCCCAGCGCTTCTTGGTGTCCCCTTCGGCGAGGGGGTTCGCATAGTAGGTGTACGCATCGAAATCGATCTCGGACAGATCGGGCCCCCAGTCGGGCATGGGACGCTCCAGGAAATGCTGGTAGGCGCGGAGCCGGTAGTCCAGCATCCACTGGGGCTCGCTCTTGAGCTTCGAGATCTGGCGGACGATCTCTTCGGAAAGACCCTTCGCCGTCCGAACCTTGTACGTCTCGGGGTTCTTGAAATCGTACCGAGTGTAGTCCAAGGGGGTGAGCTCGGCGGCGTTCTGTGCCATCTTCCTCCTCCAGGCGATTCCACCACTGGAATGTATTTAATCATTTGGTCACATTCCTGTTGACAAATTCACAGGAATGGGGTTCCGCGGGGAGATAGCCGCCGGATCAGGGAGTTCCCAGGAGCCGCACGACCTTCTGGAGGGATTCCACGAGCTGCCTCGTGTCCTCCCGCGTATTGTAGATCCCGTAGCTCGCCCGGGTCATGGCGGGGACGCCGTAGCGCTTCATGATGAGCTGGGCGCAGTGGTGGCCGGCCCGGACCGCCACTCCATCCGCGTCCAGGAGGCTCGCCACGTCGTGGGGGTGGATGCGGGGGAACGTGAACGAGAGCACGGCATGGTGCCCGTCGGAGGGGCGGGGCCCATACACCCGGATGGAGTCCCCGAAGGTCCCCCGGAGCTGTTCCCAGCCGTCCCGGATGAGGTCCCTCTCATGCGCTTGGATCTCCTCCCAGCCCACCTTCTCGAGGTAGTCCAGGGCCCGGGAGAGCACCACGGCTCCCGCCACGTTGGGCGTACCGGCTTCGAACCGGTAAGGCGGGTCCTTGTAGGTGATCTCCCGGGGGCCCACTTCCACGATCATCTCACCGCCCCCCATGTACGGCTCCATCTTCCCCAGGAGCTCCTTGCGCCCCCACAGGACCCCGATCCCGGTGGGACCCAGCACCTTGTGGCCCGAGAAGGCCAGGAAATCGACCCCGAGCTTCTCCACGTCGAGGGGCAGGTGCGGGGCGGACTGCGCCGCGTCGAGGACCACCATCGCCCCGGCGTCATGCGCCTTTTCCGCGAGCTCCCGGACAGGGTTCAGGGTCCCCAGGACGTTGGAGACGTGGGTCATGGTGAGGACCCGCGTGCCCCGGATCACCTTCCGGTCGAAGTCCGGACCGTCCAGCTTCCCGTCGTCGGTGATGGAGACGAACTCGAGGTCGATCCCCGGCGTGCCCCGGAGAAGGTGCCACGGAACGATGTTGGAGTGATGCTCCATCTCCGTGGCCACCACCCGGTCCCCCTTCTTCAGTTCCCGACGACCCCAGGAGGTGGCGAGGAGGTTCAGCGCCTCGGTGGTCCCCCGGACGAACACGATCTCCTCCGGGTCCTTCGCCCCCACGAATCGGGCCACCCGGGCCCGCGCCGCTTCGTAGGCGTCGGTGGCCTCCTCGCTCAGGGCATAGACCCCCCGGTGGACGTTGGCATTGAGGCGGCTATAGTACTCCACCTCGGCGGCGATGACCTCCTCGGGCTTCTGCGAGGTGGCCGCCGAGTCGAGGTACACGAGGGGACGGCCGTGGAAGACGCGCCGGAGGAGGGGAAAATCCTTCCGGCAGCCCGCCGCTCCCCCCGCCTCGAGTTCTTGCATGGCCGCCACCGATACGGAGCCGGGGGGTTAAAGCCCGCGGGAAGGTTCAGCTGGCCGACGTGGGGGCGTTCGTCGCCCCCACCTTCACCCAGTCGTAGCCCCGGCTCTCGAGCTCCTGGGCCAGTTCGGCCCCGCCCTCCAGCGCGATCACGCCGTCCACCATGACGTAGACCCGGTCGGGCTTCAGGAACTTGAGGATCCTCTGGTAGTGCGTGACCACCAGCATGCCGATCTCGGGGCTCCTCAGCTTGTCCACGGTCTCGCCCACCGAGCGCACGGCGTCGATGTCCAACCCGCTGTCGGGTTCGTCGAGGATGGCGAAGCGAGGCTTCAGGGTGGCCATCTGCAGGACCTCGGTCCGCTTCTTCTCCCCTCCGGAGAACCCCTCGTTCAACGGGCGCTTCAGGAACGAGGAGTCCAGTCCCAGGTAGGCAAGGTGCCGGTCCAGGCCCGCCTGGAACTCGTCGGTGTCCACCTCATCGGCCTTGCGGGTCTGGGTGAACGCGGTCCACAGGAACTTGGACAGGGAGACCCCGGAAACCTCCACCGGGTACTGGAAGCCCAGGAACAGGCCTGCCCGGGCCCGCTGGTCCACGGTCATGGCCAGAAGGTTCTGGCCATCCAGGTAGACCTCCCCCTTCGTGATGGTGTACTTGGGATGCCCCATGAGCGCGTTGGCGAGGGTGCTCTTCCCGGAGCCGTTGGGCCCCATCATGGCCACCAGTTCCCCGGACTTGAGCGACAGGGTGACCCCCTTGAGGATCTCCTTGCCACCCACGGTGGCATGCAGGTTCTTCACGGTCAACGTGTGGGCTGGGTTCGCGGTCATCTCCCCTCTCCGTGGCCGCCCATTCCCGGCCTGTATATAAGCATCAGCAAGTGTCTAAAACCCGAACCCTTATACCGCCCGGGCCTCTGGGTTGGTTCCGACGGCATGAACATGGTGGACTTGCTCCCTGCGGAGGGGACGAAGGGAAGGATCCTCGAAGAGTTGATGACCGGCCCCCGCTCCGCGAAGGAACTCGCCGGCGTGCTCCGGATCCGGGAATCCGCCGTCCGGACCCATCTGGAAAGGCTGGTGGACCGCGGTATCGTGCAGCCCAGCTTCCACCGGCAGGGTGTGGGCCGGCCCCGCAAGCGCTTCTCCCTGACCCCCGACGGCCAGGAGATCTTCCCCCGAAGGTACGAGATGCTCCTCGACGCCCTCATCGGAGCCCTCGAGGAGCGGGAAGGGGAAGGGTACGTCTCCAGCCTCATGGTCCAGGCCGCCCAGGAATTCGCGCGGAAGGTGGCGGAGAAGCTTCCGGCCTTCTCCCCGGAGACCACCAAGGAAGACCGGTTGAGGGCCGTGGTGAAGGTCCTGAACGACCTGGGGCAGCGGGCGGAGCTCAACCGGGAGGGGGAACGCCTCCAGGTGGTGCGCAAGAACTGCGTGTTCCGGGCCACCGCGATGAAGCATGCCTACCTCCTCTGCAACGTCTTCGACCAGCACTTCCTGGAGAACCTCCTGGGCCAGGCCGGGGTGGACCTCCTGGACTCCATCCCCCGGGGGGCGCACAGCTGCACCCATCTCATTCAGTTGGGGTCCCACTGACCCGTCATGGTCTCCCCCGAAGAGGAACTGCGAGGAAACGGCATGGAACCCGACAGTCTCATGGGACCCAGGGATCCCGCCGCGTGCGGGGAACCCGTTCCCGGGTCCGCGCCACGCCTCGGTCCCCGGGGTGCCTCCGGATCCGGACCCCCCTCGGACGTGATCTCCCGGATCGGAGGGACCCCCCTTCTCCGGCTGTCGCGGGTAGGGCGTGACCTTCCCCGGGGGGTGGAGCTCTGGGCCAAGGCCGAGCACTTCAATCCCGGAGGGTCGGTGAAGGACCGCGCCGCCCTTGCCATGGTCCGATCGGCCCTCGCCGACGGACGCCTGCCGCCGGGGAAGACGCTCCTCGATGCCTCCAGTGGGAACACCGGCATCGCCTACGCCCTCCTGGGGGCGCTCTGGGGCTTCCCGGTGGAGATCATCCTTCCCAAGAACGCATCCATGGAACGGCAGCGCAGGATCCTGGCCTACGGGGCCCGGATCCGGTTCTCGTCCCCCCTCGAGGGGACGGACGGCGCCCAGAGGCTCGCGAAGGAGCTCGCGAAGGACCACCCGGACCGCTATTTCTATCCCGACCAGTACAACAACCCTTGCAACGTCATGGCCCACTACCGGACCACGGGTCCCGAGATCTGGCGGGACTCCGCGGGGCTCGTGACCCACTTCGTGGCGGGGGTGGGCACCGGAGGGACCATCACCGGGGTGGGGCGCTACCTCAAGGAACGCCGACCGGAGATCCGGGTGACCGGGGTCGTTCCCGATTCCCCCCTCCATGGGATCGAGGGCCTGAAGCACCTGGAGACCTCTCTGCGCCCCGGGATCCTGGACGATCGCTACATCGACGATTGGAGCCGGGTGAGCACCGATGAGGCGCAGCGCATGACCCTCCGCCTCGCCCGGGAGGAGGGGCTCTTCGTGGGGACCTCTTCCGGCGCCGCGGTCCATGCGGCCCTCAAGCTCGGGGCGGGCCTCGAGATGGGAGTCCTCGTGACGCTTCTTCCCGATGGAGGTGACAGGTACCTTGGGGAACAGTATTGGAACGACGGGGATCGCTGATGTGCCCGGGGCGGAGGCTCCGGATGCCCCTCCCCCCATGGACGTGACCCTCCGGGAGGCACACCTTGAGGAGATCGTCCGCCACGCCGAGGAGACCTACCCCGAGGAGGCCTGCGGGTTCCTCCTGGGTCCCATGCCCACCACCCCCTGGGGGACGCGTCGGGTGGACGAGGTCCGGCGGGCCACCAACGTCCAGGCCGCGGAGCGATCCCGTCGGTACGTCATCGCCCCGGAGGAGATCCGGAGGACGGAGGAGGAGCTCGAGGGATCTGGCCGGACGATCCTGGGGTTCTACCACTCTCACCCCGACCATCCGGCCCATCCCAGCGAGTTCGACCGGGGCCATGCCTGGCCCTGGTACGCCTACCTGGTCCTGCGGGTGGAGAGAGGGAAGGGCCGGGAGATCCGGGCCTTCGAACTCACCCCGGACGGCATGAAGTTCGAGGAGCGCGCCCTCAAGGTCCAATCCCATACGGAAGTCCCATGAACGAAGGAGAGAGCACCATGAGCGTGGAGATACGGATACCGACCCCCTTGCGGGGATTCACCAGCGGAGCTGCGAAGGTCGCGACGAGCGGAGCCACGGTGGGAGAGGCCCTCAGCGAGCTCACCCGGAAATACGGGGCCATCCAGCGGCACCTCTTCACCGAGGACGGGAGGCTCCGGAACTTCGTGATCGTCTACGTGAACGACGAGGATGTCCGATACCTCCAGAGGGAGGCGACCCCCGTGAAGCCGGGAGACGTCATCACCATCATCCCTTCCATCGCGGGTGGGTCCCCCGGGGCCGTGGCGTACCCCGCTCTCCATCGTTCCCCCGCGCCCCCCCGCACCGCGACCTCCACCGTCCAGAAGCTGAGCCCGGAGCAGATGCGCCGCTACAGCCGCCACCTGATCCTCCCCGAGGTGGGCCTCGCCGGGCAGCGGAAGCTCCTCGCCTCCCGCGTGCTCCTCGTGGGAACGGGAGGGCTCGGCTCTCCCCTCGCCCTGTACCTCGCCGCCGCAGGCGTGGGGACCCTGGGACTCGTGGACTTTGACACGGTGGACGCGAGCAACCTCCAGCGGCAGGTGCTCTTCGGCACGACGGACGTGGGCCACCCCAAGCTGGAGGCGGCGGAGCGGCGCATCCGGGACCTCAATCCGGATGTGAAGGTGGTGAAGCATGACGTGCACCTTTCCAGCGAGAACGCCCTGGACATCATCGCCCGGTACGACGTCGTGGTGGACGGGACGGACAACTTTCCCACCCGCTACCTGGTGAACGACGCCTGCGTCCTGCTGAAGAAGCCCAACGTCTACGGCTCCATCTACCGGTTCGAAGGCCAGGTGAGCGTCTTCGATGCCTCCCGGGGACCCTGCTACCGGTGCCTCTACTCCCAGCCTCCGCCTCCCGGGCTGGTACCGTCCTGCGCGGAGGGCGGGGTCTTGGGCCTCCTCCCGGGGCTCGTGGGAACCCTCCAGGGCGTCGAGGTGGTGAAGCTCCTCCTGGGGAAGGGGGAGCCCCTCATCGGGCGGCTCCTCCTGGTGGATGCCCTGGGCACGACGTTCCGGGAGCTCAAGATCCGGAAGGACCCGGACTGCGTCCTCTGCGGTCCCCATGCGACGCAGAAGTCCCTCGTCGACTACCAGGAGTTCTGCGGCCTCGGGACCCCCACGATCCTCCCCCCCGAGCTCGAGATCGAGCCCGAGGACCTCAAGTCGCTCCTGGACCAGAGCGCCCCCATCACCCTGGTGGATGTCCGGGAGCCGGGCGAATACGAGATCTGCCGCCTGCCCGGCTCCAAGCTGATCCCCCGGAACAGCCTCGCCGAGCGCCTGGGGGAGCTCTCCACGTCGGAGGACGTGGTGGTCTACTGCAAGGTGGGAGGGCGTAGCGCCGACGCGGTGAAGTTCCTCCAGACCATGGGGTTCACCAAGGTCCGGACCCTGAAGGGAGGGCTCGACGCCTGGGCGCAACGGGTCGACCCCTCGATGCCCACCTATTGATGCGTGGCTCCGCGGGGACCTTCGCAACCCCCCGGACCAACGTTTAAGACCATCCCCGTGATGGGAGAGAGGATGGCGGAGGGAGCCCTGCGCCGGGGGGGGAGGCCCCGGGCTTCGCTTCCCGCGCGGGCCATCGCCACGGTGGGCACACTGGCGGTCCTTGTGGGGATGGTCATCCTGCCCGGCCTCGGTCTGGGCGCGCCTCCCTCGGGTGAAGTCGCCGTATCGGCGCATCCCTTGGCCGATAGCGTGCCGGGGGTCCACGCCACCTTTACCCTCTGGACCCCGACCACCGGGACGGAACTCATCCAGGACTCGAACCAGTCGGTGAACGATCCCGTGGTGGTCCCGTTGGCGCAGACCCAGATCCGCTTCAACGTGACCATCTGGTGCTCGGCGACCTACCCCACCACGAATCCCAGCAACGAGCTCACCTCGGTCCAGCTCTCCCTCGCCTTCCTGGGGGTGAACCTCCACACGTGGGGGATCACCGGGATCAATGCCGCCTGCCCGTACATCCCCCGAACGGTGAGCCTGGATGTGAGCGACCTGAGCGGGGAGCAGTGGATCCTTTCGGGGGACACCGTGGGCACCTTTACCGTGACCAACGCCTCCGGGGGAACCCCGGCGGGCCTGTGGTTCCTGGCCAAGCTGATCCCCTCCTATCCGGTCACCATCATCACCGCCATCCTCCTCATCATCGCCATCTACGAGGTGTACAACTTCGGGGATTCCCTCTGGGAGGCGGCAAAGCTTCGCCGGCAGGCACGGGCGCGCAATCCGCCCAAGAGTTCGGAGCCTCCCTCAGGTCCGACCGGGGGGAAGGGACCATGACGACCCCTGCCCGGTCCGCGGCGGCCGCAGGGGTCGTGTTCGGTCTCTGCGTCGGCTTCCTCCTGCTCTTCTACGGCTATGTGGACCCCCACTTCCTGGTGGGTCTCACCGCCATCATCCTCCCCGCCGTGGCCTTCGGGGTCGCCTTCGGCGTGGTGGGGGCCATCGTGAGCCCACGGCGCCGCCAGGAGGCGGACGTTTCGGGATCCGGGGCCAGTTCCCAAGAGGGGCCCCTGGTCCGCCCGTGGATCCCGAGCCCCCTCAGCCTGGTGGAGACCCCCAATGAGGAGGATCTCTGGCCCCTGGTCCGTCGATCCGCGATCCCCAAGGATCGGATCCTGGCATTCACCCGGAACGACCCCGCCACTCTCGAGAGCCGGTTCGGTCTCAAGGGGGCCCGGTTCATCCGGTTGAGCTCCCTGGGCGGGGAAGGTTCGGTGATGCCTGGTGATCTGGACCGGATCGGGGACCTCATCGAGAAGCACCTCACGGCCCAGAATGCATCGGCGGTGGTCCTGCCCAACGTGGAGACCTTCCAGGGGGTCGCCTCGTTGCCCAGCATCCGGCGCCTCCTCGAGGTCTCCCGCGACCTGGCCGTCCAGACGTCGGGCTCGGTGCTCATCTCCCTGGACCCCCGGGCCCTTCCCCCCACGGCGGTGGCGACCCTGGAGCAGGGCGCCGTCCGCCTGAACTAGATCCCGTCACCCTTTAACGGGGCGGAGGGTGGAGGGGCCGCGAGGAGACCATGAGCAATCCACACGTGGCCCTGGAGACATCCCTGGGGACTGTCGAGATCGAGCTGTTCGCCGACAAGGCACCGGTGACCGCCGGGAACTTCCGGACCCTGGTGGAGAAGCGGTTCTATGACGGACTCATCTTCCACCGTGTCATCGACGGGTTCATGATCCAGGGGGGCTGTCCCAAGGGGACGGGCACGGGAGGCCCGGGGTACACCATCCGGGACGAGTTCGGCCCCGGACTGAAGCATGACCGCCCCGGGATCCTTTCCATGGCCAACGCGGGGCCCAATACGGGGGGGAGCCAGTTCTTCATCACCCTGGCACCCACACCCTGGCTGGATGGCAAGCATGCCATCTTCGGGAAGGTGGTGGGCGGGATGGATGTGGTCGAGAGGATCGGGAAAACGCCCACCGGGGCGGGGGACCGCCCCAAGACCCCGGTGAAGATCCTCCAAGCCAAGGTCCTGGGCTGAGGGCGCCCTCCTTCCGGGGACTCACTTCGAGGGGGGATGGGAGCGGGGCCCGTCCATGACCCCGGGAAAGTGTTCCTCGACGACCTCGCGCCAGCGCCCGGACCTGAATAGAACCGTGGAGACGGCCCCGAGATAGAGCGCAGCCACCCCCAAGCTTAAGGCGAACAAGGTCCATCGCCCTTCGGCAAGAAGCGAAAGAGCAAAGGCGATGGACAGCCCCAGGAGCGTCCCCGAGACCAACCGAAGGCCATTCCACGACTCCCGCAGCCCCAGGGACTGGGTGAGCCAGTCCACTGCGGCGGGGAGCGGGCCCAACGCGAAGAGAACCTCGACCAAGGGGTCGCTCCAGGCGAACGGCAGCAGAGGGGAGAGGAAAAGGAGCGCAACGAAGAGGAGGATTCCCACGGCCTCCCCCGTGCAGCGTGCGCAAAGGTGAACCTTCCCTCCGCGGAACGGGATCGGGAACGTCCGGTCGAGGCGGCCCGGGAGATGATGGGAGAGGAGGAACTCCCATGCGGGGGGGCCCGAGGGCGGAGGGGGGTCCCCGCTCATGCGCCGGGATGCGCAAACAAGAGTATATAATCGGACGCCCATCGCGACTTGGATGAGCGGGTATACCCAGCCTGTCATGGCGCCAGGTCCGGTCCAGTACAAGCGGAAGTACACCCTGTGGGTCCTGGTCGTCCTGATCCTGTTCTGTTGGCCGGCGGCGATCATCTATTATTTCACAAGGGACAAGGTCCCGGTCCAAGAATTCCAGACGTACAGCATGCCGGTGGGGGGAGCTTATGCGCCCGCGGGCTCCATGCAACCGGGAATGTCGCCTCCTCCCATGCAACCTTCCATGGGGGCACCCTCCTCCCCCCCGCAGCCAATCCCCTCCGGTGGGGTAGCGCCCAATTGCCCGCGTTGCGGCAGGCCCACCACGTGGGTGGGGCAGTACAACCGATGGTACTGCGTCACCGACCAGCAGTACGTGTGAGGCGGAGCCCGCGGAGCCACAGGATCGGGGAACGACTGGGAACTACCTTCGGCGCATCCGGTGTTGCGGGTGCCCGCCTGAGGACTTAAATGGCCCGTCCCCCTCCCCATCGCATGGTCAACGTAGGCGACATCGCGCCGGATTTCGAGGCCCCCAGTGGAAAGGGGGGAACCGTCCGCCTTTCGGCCTTCCGCGGAAAGGAGCGAGTGGTCCTGTACTTCTTTCCCAAGGCCTTCACTCCCGGCTGCGACCGGGAAGCCAGGGAGTTCCAGAAGGCGCATGCCGCCCTCGCGGCCCGGGGGATCTCGGTGGTAGGGGTCTCCGCGGACCCGCCGGAGACCCAGGGCAAGTACTGCCAGGAACTCCATCTCGACTTCCCGGTGCTCTCCGACCCCGACGGCAAGGTGGCGAGGGCCTACGGGGTCTGGAAGGAGTCCGGGACCGCCCGCCGCGTGAGCTTTGGCATCGACCGGGACGGGCGGGTGGTCCACATGGTGGATGACTCCAAGCCGGAGCCGCACGTGGAGAAGGCGAAGTCCTGGAACTGATCGCCGGGGGGGCTGATCCCCCGGATAGGCCTCAGACCAGCCGGATGCCCCGCCTCTCCAGGACGGCCCGGGTGAGTTCCTGGAACACAGTTCGAACATTCTCTCCGGTCCGTGCGCTCACACTGTAGACCGGGCTCCCCGCGAACTGCCCGTGGGAAATCTCCCGGAGGCGGCCTTCCACATCCTTTGCCAGGAACGCAGGGGGTAGGTCGCTCTTGTTGATGGCGAACACCGCCGGGAACTTCCCCAGGATCACCTCCGCGGAATGGAGCCAGCCCGAGATCCCGTCCAGGGTCTCCCTTCGGGTCCCATCGCAGACCAGGAGGGCTCCGTCCGCCTCCTGATAGTACGCCATATAGATGGAGTCGAAGCGCTCCTGGCCGATCACGTCCCATATCTGCAGCCGGACATCGAGGGTCCCTTCGGGGGTCTCCACCCGCTCCTGTCGCGCCGTGACATTGGTCCCCAGCGTCTCCACGTAGTGCGGATCGAACATGGAGAACACATAGCGGGAGATGAGGCTGGTCTTCCCCACGGCTCCATCTCCCAGGAGGATGACCTTCGCGATGAGCCGCCGGGGACTTTCCGAGGTACTGGGGGGTTCACTCACCGGTGCCGATGGATGGTCTCCCCGCTCTCCCTCCACCCGCCCCTCCATGGAGATCACCACGGCCAGCGCGGTGAGAGAGGGCCCCACGGCCGATGAGAAGGAAGGGCTCGCCCCAACATGCGGAGATAGATGGATGGGCGTCCCCATGAAACTATCGTCGGGAAGGGACTGGTCCGTTGCTTGTGGCCGACGCCGGACCAACGCCAACCCCACGCCCCACACGCTCCGGTGTCATCCCTCGTCAACCAGGACCCTCCACCGCGGTTCGTGGGAGAGGGACGGACCCGGAGAGTGGGGTTCTCCAGAGACCTTGGAAAGGGGGAAAGTGAACATCGCCACCTCCGGTAGGGGGGTTCGGTAGGACAAGGTAGGGGCCTCCTTCCGGTTCGTCCGGAACTTGCTGGGAAGTAGAGGGGTCGA
>JAJZYH010000027.1 GCA_021798195.1 Thermoplasmata archaeon | reverse complement strand
TGGAACCCGGTCTGCCCCGTCGATTCCCCATTCGGATCGTAGATGTAGGACACCGGCCGGGTCAACCCGTAGAGATAGACCCCGGGAACGAGCGTGAGGTTCTCGGATTGGACGGTCCCGACCCTCAGGGGGGTCTGGTTCACGGGGATGAGACCCACGCTGGGGTCGAGGCGCAGGACCCGGAACCCATAGGGAAGGGTGTCGTTGTGCTGCTCCACCCATTGCTCCTGGGCATTGGGATTGAGCGATGTGTCGTTCGCCAGGTAATTGTTGATCCCGATGCTTGAGAGCGGGATCGTCCAGGAGAAGGTGACCGGGCCCCCCGTGGGCGGGGCCTTGGCTTCCAGCGTGGGTCCCGGGACGGAGAAATTGAACAACCCCTCCCCGTTCGCGACGAGGGCCGCCTTTGCGGCGGAGATCACAGGGGGATTGTAGATGTCCCCCTCCCCTCCCGACGACTGGAAGGCCGCCAGACTGGGGAGGGGGCCCGAAGCTGGGGTGGGCAGGACGATGAGCGCCGCCGCGTCCTGCCCGAACCAGGGGCCGTCGTACTCCCCGTCCGGCACCCCGTAGACTCCGGGTGAGGAGGGCGCCTGGAAGAGGGCATGGGATAGGCTCCCCGGGACTACTTGGACGTTCACCGGCGCCTGCGACCGGAAGGGGATGTACAGGGACTGGGTGGCGCCTGCCGCGGTCATGTTCAGGGCCACCCACTGACCCGCGTACGCCACCAGGGTGTTGTTGTACGACCCGCGGATGGCCCCGGTCTCGTTCACGGTCCAGTAGTACTGCTGCCCATAGAGCGTAATGAACTCGGTGTTGGCGTGGCCCGTACCGGGGTCGTTGATCCCCTGGCTCACTTTCAGGGCCCCCGGGGTCGCGGCTGCGAGGACCAGGACGAGGAGGATCCCCACCGTCCCGATCCAGACCTTCTCGACCCCTTCCCGGCGGGCCCGGGGCACCCGCCGGACGAAGGGCACGTCCTGAACCGGCACCCGGCGGGGCCGGGGGCAGGTGGACTGGGCGGCGCGCCGGACGGCCTCATCGAAGGAGAGGCCGGAAGCACTGTATATCTCCCCCTTGAAGACCGTGAGGAACCCGTTCGCCACCAGGAAGAGCTGGGCGAGCAGCACCACGATCATCCCCGAGAAGAGAAGCCACTGGTCCACCGTCACCACGGGAAGGACGGGAAGGATCACTTGCCGGCGGAGGATCCCGAGGCTCCCCAATTCATCCATGCCCATCACCAAGGTCACCCCGCCCACCGCGGTTCCCAGGAAGTGGAGGCGGGCCAGGGCCGCGGAGAACCATTGGCGTCCGGAGAGAATGGGGAAGATGGCGTAGAGCAGGGCAAACCCGCCCCCCGCGATCCCCAGGACCGTGATGGCATGGAAATGGCTCAACACGAAGAGACTGTTGTGGAGGTCCACGTCCCAGGCCTGTGTGGCGACGACGGGGCCGGTGAGCCCGCCGAAGACCATTCCCCCCATGCTGAGAAGAGCGAAGAGCGCGACGGCATTCCACTCCCAGACGTGGGCCGGGACGCCCTTCAACGTCATCCAGAGGGAGAAGAACGTGATTGCCGAGGGGACGACAATGGCGAAGGAGAGCGCCATGGTCAGCCACGTGGACCACGCGGACAGAGGGGTGAGGTAGAGATGGTGGATCCCGAGCATCGGGGTCAGGACAATGAACAGCAGCGCGGAGACCACCGCGAAGCGGTAGCTGTAGACTGGTCGACGCGCCAGGATCGGAATGAGGAAGTAGAGGCTCACCAGGGGCAGGAGGAAGAGCAGGTAGACGATGGAGTGACCGAAGATCCAGAAGATCACCTGGTTGGAGAGGGCGTTGAGGGACCAGCCCCCATAGGCCGCCCCCATGTCCCAGACGGTGGAGACCACCAGAGGCACGTAGGTGACCGGGGTCAGGACCACGGCGGCCAAGAGGAACCAGAGGAACGCAGGGAACCGGAGGCCTGAGGAGGCCCAGGTCTTCCGGAACCAGTCCCGGAGGTGCAGGACCATCCAGCCGGTCCAGAGCAAGACCCCTGCGGCGAGACTGAGCCACCCGAGGAAGAACAACGGGCTCACCACGTAGTCGCTGTGGCCGGCCACGCCCAGTGGGGAGAGGAAGTACCACCCGATGGCAGGGAAGTAGTTGTCGTTGAAGGGGGAAAGGTAGACCGGCCCCTCCAGCAGGAGGATCGAGGCGTTGACGAGACCCACGGAAACGTAGAGGCTCCACTTGTGCCGGGGGACCAGGCTCAGGGCATTGATGAGCAGAAAGCCCAGTGCGGCCATCTCCAGCTGCTGGACAAAGCCGAAGAACTCGCGAAGGCCGTGGAGCGTGACGGACGAATAGATCTCCACGTCGGAGAGGTGCAGCGAGGATTGGCCGACGTAGCCCACCACCTGGGTCTGGAAGCTGAAAATGTCAAAGCCCCCCACCGCCCCCCAGAAGAGGGCCAGGATGATCATGAGGATGGTGATCCGGGACATCCAGTCCCGGTGGAGCAGGAAGATCCGGTCGAACAGCTTGAGCTTGGCCAGACGTTGGCGGATCGCCTCCTCGGTCTGGTCCAGGAACCGGGTCAGGGTCGGAGGCTCTTCGAAGACCGGGAGGTTGATCCCCGCCTCCCCAGTGTTCGAGCGAGGCAGTTCCCGTTGAGGCTCCAGCGCAGCCATGGACCTGCCAGTGCCGGAGCGACGGCCGTCCCGGATATTTCTAGGCGATGTTCGCACTCAATTGATCAGGTCCCTGAAGCTTGCTGACCTCCTCCCCTCCTTCGAAAAGTAGTGGCGTACCCACTGTGAACATCCGCGAACTCAATCCCTCACGGCCCGAGGCTCCCGTGGAGATTCCCGATGGGCGCCTGCTCCTCCTCCCGGAACTATGCGATCCCGTCGTCCTTCCCGAGAGATGGCGCCGGAACTCCTCGAGCGGCGGGAACGGCTGGAGAGGGAAAAGGTCGAACTCGAGGAACAGTGGGTGGCAAACGAGAAGCGCTCCCCCGAGACGGTGGGGGGGAAGTTCGAGAAGCCCTGCGTGCCCTTGACCCCCCGCGGGGCGGCCCGCCACATCGGCCCGGCCGGGGAGTACAAGGAGGCGCTGGGCCTGCTTGGACCGAGTCCGACGGGAGTCCGGGTCCCCAATCGATCCGTGGCGTATGAGATGGAGACAACGAAGACGGAAATGCGACACCAGGCGTGCTTGAGGACATGATAGCCTCCGATCGATTTCCAATGTCTGCCCTCTGCGAGGGGTTAAATAGGGAACCCTGATAGCGCGGGGAGCCGAACACCAGGGGCGCTTGCGTCCGTGGGGTCGGGGCGCTCGAACGGCGCGCCGGGGATCCGTGAACCGGTGCTTCCAAGGAGCGCCACAGATGGCCCAAAGGGGGCGTGGAGCCCGAGATACCCCCCGTGGAGACACGGGGTGACCTCTCGGCGCTGACGGAGGGAAATTGTCCAACAACTCGAACCACAATTCGAGTTTCAGATCAGGTACTGTACTACCACGCGAAAGGTCTCGCGTAATGAGACATATACAAAGAAATCCGGTTGATCCTGCCGGCGGGCACCGCTGTTGGAGTTCGCTTAAGCCATGCGAGTCGAGAGGGGTAAGCCCTCGGCGCACTGCTCAGTAACACGCGGACAATCTGCCCTCGAGTCGGGGATAACCCCGGGAAACTGGGAATAATACCCGATAGCTGTTCCATGATGGAAGGCTGGGACGGCGAAAGCTCCGGCGCTCGAGGATGGGTCTGCGGCCTATCAGGTCGTAGGGGGTGTTACGGACCCCCTAGCCGAAGACGGGTACGGGCTTTGGGAGAAGTCGCCCGGAGATGGGTTCTGAGACACGAACCCAGGTCCTACGGGACGCAGCAGGCGCGAAACCTCCACAATGTGGGAAACCACGATGGGGGAACTCCAAGTGGATACACTTTGTGTATTCTGTTCTCGAGCCTAAAAAGCTCGAGAAGTAAGGGCCGGGTAAGACGGGTGCCAGCCGCCGCGGTAATACCCGCGGCCCGAGTGGTGCTCATTATTATTGAGCCTAAAGCGTCCGTAGCTGGCCGGACAAATCCCTGGGTAAATCGGGCGGCTCAACCGTCCGAATTCCAGGGACACTGTTCGGCTTGGGATCGGGAGAGGGTGATAGTACTCCTTGGGTAGGGGTAAAATCCTGTAATCCGAGGGGGACTACCAGTGGCGAAGGCGATCACCTAGAACGAATCCGACAGTGAGGGACGAAGCCCTAGGGCGCAAACGGGATTAGATACCCCGGTAGTCTAGGGTGTAAACGCTGCAGACTTGGTGTTGGGGATCCTGCGGGGGTTCCCAGTGCCGGAGCGAAGGTGTTAAGTCTGCCGCTTGGGGAGTACGGTCGCAAGACTGAAACTTAAAGGAATTGGCGGGGGAGCACCGCAACGGGAGGAGCGTGCGGTTCAATTGGATTCAACGCCGGAAAACTCACCGGGAGCGACGGAAGTATGAAGGCCAGGCTGAAGACCTTGCTCGATCTTCCGAGAGGTGGTGCATGGCCGTCGTCAGTTCGTACCGTAAGGCGTTCTGTTAAGTCAGATAACGAACGAGACCCTCACCTTCAATCGCAACTTCGTTGGTGACAACGGGGGCACATTGAAGGGATCGCCGTCGCTAAGACGGAGGAAGGAGAGGTCTACGGTAGGTCCGTATGCCCCGAATCTCCCGGGCAACACGCGCGCTACAAAGGCTGGGACAATGGGATCCGACACCGAAAGGTGGAGGCAATCCTGAAACCCAGTCGTAGTCTGGACTGAGGGCTGTAACTCGCCCTCACGAAAATGGATTCCGTAGTAATCGCGGGTCAACATCCCGCGGTGAATATGCCCCTGCTCCTTGCACACACCGCCCGTCAAGTCATCCGAGTTGGGTCTGAGTGAGGGTGACTCTTCTTGGGTCGCTCGAACTTAGGTTCAGCAAGGGGGACTAAGTCGTAACAAGGTATCTGTAGGGGAACCTGCAGATGGATCACCTCCTAAAGGGCGCCTTCGGGCGCCGCTTGCGCAGTCCTGATCCGGGACGATTTCCCTTCCCCCCGCGGGCCATCAACCATTTTGTTAGTAGCTACCAAGCTTAAATACAGAGGCCCTTCCTTCCTTCGGCATGGCGCTTTCCCAGGCCAGGGTCAAGAGAGTCGCCGCGGTGCCCGTCCCCCGGGAGCCTCTCCGGAACGCTCCATTCCCCGGCGAGCATCCGGTCCTGGAGGCAGCCGTCTCGGCCCTGTCCCAGGGCGAGCCGATCCTGGTGTTCGATTCGCCCACGCGCGAGGGGGAGACCGACCTCGTGGCTCTCTCGGAGCGGATGACGCCCGAACTCGTCCGGACGTTGCGGCAGCAAGGGGGCGGGCTCCTGTGCGCCACCCTCCCCGAGCCCATCCGGGCCCTCCTGGAACTCCCCTACCTGGCCGATGTTCTGCAGGAGACGGGAACAAGGCATCCCCTCCTGCCCCGCATGATCCCATCCACCTTCCGCTACGACCGCCGAAGCGCCTTCGGCATCCCCATCAACCACAGGGACACGTTCACGGGGATCCCCGACCGGGACCGTGCCCTCACCATCCTGCGGCTGGGGGAGTTCGTCCGGTGGGCCGTGGAGCTTCCCGCCGCGCGCGCCCAGGAGCGGTTCGCGCGGGAATTCGTCACCCCCGGCCACGTGCCGCTTCTCTACGCCGCCCCCGACCTCCTCCGCGAACGAAGAGGGCACACCGAGCTCACCACGGCCCTCGCCGAGATGGGGGGGCTCACTCCGTCCCTCGCCCTCTGCGAGATGCTCTCCGACGACGGGGGCCCCCTCTCCCCGGCCGCGGCCCGGAAGTTGGCCGCGCGCAGGGGATGGACCTTCGTGGAAGGGCGCGAGATCCTTGAGGCCTGGTCCCAATGGTCCGCGTGATGGCCACGGGGGTCTTCGACCTCCTGCACCCGGGACACCTGTACTACCTCACCCAGTCGAAGAAGCTGGGCGACGAGCTGGTCGTGGTGGTGGCGCGCGACCGCACCGCCACCCGGATGAAGCGGGAGCCCGTGCTCCCCGAACAGCTCCGGAGGGAGCTCGTGGAGGGGCTCAAACCGGTGGACCGGGCCATCCTGGGATCCCTCACCGACATCTTCCATACCGTGGAGGAGGTCCGGCCGGACATCATCACCCTGGGGAACGACCAGCACTGGGACGAGGGCGAGCTGGAACGGGAGTGCGCCCGACGTGGGGTCCCCGTGAAGGTGGTCCGCCTGGGTCGCCTCTCGCAGGAACTCCTTTCCTCGAGCCAGATCGTGGACCGGGTGCTCCGTCTCTACGGAGGGGGACGTCCGGACAAGGAGAGGGAGGGGCCCCGTCCGTGAAGGTCATCGGCGTGGTGGACACCACCTTCGCACGGGTGGACATGGGCGGCGCCGCCATCCGGGCGCTCCGGAGCCTCGGGAGCGGATTCCGCATCGTCCGCCGCACCGTTCCCGGGATCAAGGACCTCCCCGTGGCCTGCCGCAAGCTCTTCCAGGAGGAGGGGGCGGACCTCATCCTCGCTCTCGGGATGCCCGGGAAGGCGGAATACGACCGGATGTGCGCCCACGAGGCATCCCAGGGACTGATCCAGGTGGGGATCCTCGAGGTGAAGCCCATCGTGGAGGTGTTCGTCTTCGAGTCGGAGGCCCGCGATCCCAAGGAACTGGACCATCTCGCGCGCCGCCGGACCGAGGAGCACGCGGAGAACGCCTACCTCATGCTGTTTCACCCCGATCGGCTCGTGGAGCGCGCGGGCCACGGGCTGCGACAGGGCTTCACCGATGCGGGCCCCGCGAGGGCCTGATCACGCTCCCACCACGGAGAAAGGAGGAAACAGGAGATGCCGAAGAGCACCAACGGGGAACAGGGGACCGGCGCCGGGATCCGACTGGCGCTGCTCGCGAGCGAATTCAACTATGACGTGACCACGCTCATGCTCCAGAGGGCGGCGGAAGAAGCCCAGTTCCTGGGGGCCCAGGTGACCCACACCCTCAAGGTGCCGGGGGTCTACGACATGCCGCTCGCCGTGAGCGCCCTCATGCGGCTCTCCGACGTGGACGCGGTGGTGGCCGTGGGAGCCGTCATCGAGGGGGAGACCGACCACGACCAGCTGGTGGCAAACCAGGCGGCGCGGAAGCTTCTGGACCTCTCCGTGGAGCACGGGAAGCCCCTGGGGCTCGGGATCACCGGCCCGGGAGAGACCCGGACCCAGGCACAGGATCGGGTGGACAAGGCCTCGGGAGCGGTCCATGCCGCCGTGAAGATGGTCCGCCGCCTGCGCGAGCTCTGAGGGAAGGAGGGCCGGGTTCTCCCGGCGGGACGGGCAGGCGATCCCCTCCGGCTCCGGGGAACCGGATCCGGGGGTGGGAGCCCCCTGGCACAGGGATCCTCCTCCGGGAGACCGCGGGTTCCCGGCGGATGTGGATCGCCCTTCGTGGGAGTTCCCACCCTTCACCATCCCCCAGGGACGGAACGGTTGTGGCGGCGTGGTCCAATCCCCCGGGCACCCCAGAGGTGACCACGCGTGTCGTCCCATCCTTCCCGGAACCGCCCAGCTTCCCGACCCCCCTCGTACGAGGTCCTCCGAAGTCCGGAGGAGATCCCCACCTACTCCCTGGTCCCGGTGGCCGGACCCCGGGGCAACGTCCTGGATTCCTACCGGGGAGTCCAGCGGGACGATACCCGTGAGATCGTTTCGGTGGTCTCGTCGCGCTACGGCCTCGTGGCCCACCGGGAGGTGGCCCGGGTCGTCTGCCGCGTGGGCGCGGCCCTGGAGGCCCCGGACCTGGGCTCCCTCCCCCACCCCTTCCCCCGCGAGTCGATCCGGCTCTACCATCATGGGCGCCGTCTGGAACTCAAGCTCGTGGTGGGCCGGAAGTATCATCTCGAGGGAGGAGAAGAGCTCTACCCCGGCTTGCGGGTCCTCAACAGCCTCGACGGTTCCTGGGCGATCCGGCTCTCGGGGTTCGCGGTGCGTCTTGCGTGCGCGAACCAGCTCTATGCCCCGAGCGGGAACGTGCTGGAGTGGAGGGAGCTCCACCTCTCGTCCGAGACGGACCTCCTCGCCGACCTCGGGAGCGCCATACGGGCCTATCTGGAGCGGTTCCCGGAAGGGTTCTCGCTCTACCGGCAGGCGATGCGGGAGGAGATGTTGGCCGAGGACGTGGGCCCTTCGCTGGCCCGGGAGGGGATCCCCCCGAAGCATGCCCGGTCCATCGGCGGCCGGGCCGAGGCGGAGGCGAGCCACGTGGGGATGCTGAGCCGGTGGGCCGCCTACCAGGTGGCCACCGCCTACCTCACCCGGGAGGTCCGCGTGAACCCGGACCGGGAGAGGCAGTTCGAACGGATGACGGCGAGGGCCCTCCTGCAGGCGGCGTGAGAAGGGCGCAAGGACGGTCCGGGTCAGGCCACGTTCACCGAGATCACATCGCTGTGGCGCAGGAGCACCGCACGGACGATCTTGAGGTTCTTCCCCTGCTTGCCGATGGCGCGCGCCTTGAACTTGGGGTCCACCGTCACCGTGGCGTGCTTCCCCGGCCCCTTGGGGGAGAACTCCACGCCCTTGGGGGAGAAGGGGAAGAAGAGGTTCATCACGAAGGTGGAGGAATCCTCGGAGAACTCCACCACCTGGATCTCCCGTTTGAGCATCTCCTTGAGCCGCTCGATCACGGCCCCGTGGGGCCCCACGGCCTTGTGGACCTCCCCCGGCTCCACCACGAAGATGATCTTGTCCTCCGCCTCGAGACAGTCCTTCACCCGGGCTCCCGTCCGCTCCTCGAAGAGACGGATGTACCCCAGCGTGGTGTTGTCGAACGCAAGCTTGGTCATGGGAGCGGAATCGAGGGAATGGGTTGAAGCGCCCGGCCCCGGAGGGTGTCGTCAGCCGGTCTCGAGGCTCAGGATGGCGGACGACCCCGCATCCAGGACGGCCAGGGACGAGATGGGGAAGGGCTTCCCGCAGGCGGCCCCCAGTTCCAGGGCGTTCCCCTCGAACCGGTAGACCGGGATGTTCCCGATGCGCTTCTCCTTGAGCAGGGACTCCTCGGGACAGGTGGACGAGACCACCACGAGCTTCGCCTTCTTGGCCTTCACGCTATCCAGGGTCTCCGAGAGGCCCACCCGCACCTTTCCCGTGGCCAGGGCCACTTTCAGGGCATGCGCAAGATCCATGTTCGCTTCTCCACCTCCGTTCCTCGGCGGCCCTCCGCGGTCACGCCGCCTTGGCAGGGGTGGAGGGAGGGCGGTAGATGAGGTTGACGGCCCCCGTGCCCAGCGTGATGGGCTGGCCCACGATGATGTTCTCCGCGACGCCGCGCAGCTCGTCGACCTCCCCGGTGATGGCGGCCTTGAGCAGGTGGGCCGCCGTGATCTCGAACGCGGCCCGGGCGAGGACGCTGGTCTTCTTGCCCGAGATCCCGTGCCGTCCGATGGCCCGGATGTCCCCCTCGTTGGTCATCACGTCGGAGACCAGCATGATGTGCCGGATGTCCACGGTGAGCCCCTGTTCCGCCAGGGTCCGGTTCGCCTCCTGGACCAGCGCCACGCGGGCCGCCTCCACCCCCAGCACATGGTAGATGTCGAAGATGGAGTTCGTGGTGGTGCGCGCCCGGTCCACGCCGTCGATCTTGAGGACCTCGGCGAAGTTGGACCCTTCGGTGTAGATCACGTACTCCCCCGAGTCCTCCTTCTTGATGAGCGCCCGCTTGATGCCCGGGATCCCCTTGATGCGCATCTGCCGGACGTCCTCCGCCGCCTGGAGCAGGCTCTTGAACGGGGTTTCCTCCTCCGGCTCCTTCCCCGCCCGGGGAGCGGGAGCCTCCTTGAGGTGGATCTCGAAGGAGCGCGCTTCCCCGGACCCCTTCCCGTCCTCCCAGGAGAAATGCCGGGTGTCCAGGTTCTCCGTAAGGGCCTTTTCCACGTCCTTCCGGACGATCCCCCGGGCCTCCATGAGCGCCGGGCGCGGGGTGATCACCACCTTGAGCTCCTCCACGTTGGTCCCGATGGTGGCCACGTCCGGCACCATGGTGACCTCGATCCGGAGGGCGATCTCCTGCACCCGGACCTTGTCCTCCCGGATCTTCCGGTCCACGTAGACGGTCATCATGGGAGTGGACGGGATGCGCCGGGCATCCACCAGTTCGATGAGACGGGGGAGCCCCAGCGTCACGTTCATCTCGGCGACGCCGGCGTAGTGGAACGTCCGGAGGGTCATCTGCGTCCCGGGCTCGCCGATGCTCTGGGCGGCCACGATCCCCACCGATTCGTGGGCGTCGACCTCGGCCTTCCGGAACCGACGGGCCAGCTCGTGCGCCACCTTCTTCTGGTCCTCGGGGGACAGGCGGAGGTGGGCCGTTCGCTCGGCCACCTCGTCGAGGATCTTCGAGGGGAGCCGAACCCCCTCCTTCCGGGCCATCTCGGCGAGCGCGCGCTGCAGCGTTCGGTCCATTCCCCCGGTGCCTCCTTCCTTCGCCATCTCAATCCCCTCCCCCGAAGTCGCCGCCGCCATCCTCCGGGGTGACATCCTCGGTCTCCTCGTCCTCCACCTCTTCCTCGAGCTGCGCCTCGGCGAGGAGATCCAGTTCCTCCTCGCCCACGGGCGTGGTCCCCTCGACCCCCTCGCCCCGGAGCGCCTCGGCGCCCGCATGGTAGCGCCGCCCCAGGACCGATTGCAGCACCTCGTCCACGATGAGGGCCTTCCCCTGCACGGAGCGGCTGGGGTCGATGCCGTCCTCCCCGTACTGGTACTCGATGACGACCCCCGCGGTGTTCCGCACCGTCCCGTCCTCCTCCACCCGGAGGTCCTCCAGGGCGTTGATGAGCCGCCGCTGCATGTATCCGGAGCGGCTCGTGCGCACGGCGGTGTCCACGAGACCCTCGCGGCCTCCCATGCTGTGGAAGAAGTACTCGGTGGGGGAGAGCCCCACCTTGTAGCTCGAGCTCACGAATCCCCGGGCCTGGGCCCCCAGGTCCCCCCGGGCGAAATGCGGAAGGGTCCGGTCGTAGTATCCCCGGAGGAGGCGCTCCCCCCGGACCGACTGCTGACCCACGGCGCCCGCCATCTGGGTCAGGTTCAGCATGGACCCCCGGGCCCCCGAGCGCGCCAGGATCACCGCCGGGTTGTTGAGCCCCAGGTACTTCCCCGCGATGTCCCCCGCCACGTCCCGGGCCTTCCCCAGTTCCTTGCGCACCATCACCTCGAGGGTCTCCTCGAGGCTGCGGCCCGGCATCTGCTCCAGCTCCCCCTTGCGGTACTTCTCCACGAGGTTGTTCACCTCGGTGCGGGCCTCCGCGAGGGCGCGGAAGATCTGCCGCCGCGCCTCCTCGGGGACGTCCTCGTCGTCGATGCCCGTGGAGAGTCCCTTGAGCCCGATGGCCGTGATGGCGAGCCGGCTCATGGTGTCCAGGAATTCCCGCGTCCGGGACGGGCCGTTGTTCCGGGCGATGGCATCGAGGATGACCCCCTTGCCCGCGGCGATGGCCTTCGCGTCGATGGTGCCCCGCAGGAGCTTCCCATCCACCACCTGGACGTAGCAATCATCCTCCTCGTGCTGCTTGAGGTCCTTCCCCCGGTGCCCGCAGATGTTGGCCCGGAACTCCACGTTCAGGTCCGACGGGAGCGTCAGGGAGAAGAGCTGCTTGCCCGTCCAGTACTCCTCCCCGTCCCGGCCCTTTCCCTCCGGGGGGGGCATGGGGAGATGCACCTTGGACAGGATGTAGGTGGCTTGGGCCCGGTTGAACCGGGGGTTCTTGTGGGTGAGGAGGAAGGCCGCCGTGATGTGGTCGTGGATCATCCCCACGATGGGTCCCCCGTAGCGCGGGGAGAGCACGTGCTCCTGCACCTGCATGAGGACCTTGGCCTCCGCCCGGGCCTCCTGGCCCTGCAGGACGTGCAGGTTCATCTCGTCCCCGTCGAAGTCCGCGTTGTACGGCGTGCAGTCGCACAGGTTGAAGCGGAACGTCTTGTAGGGCAGGATCCGGACGAAGTGCGCCATCATGCTCATCCGGTGGAGCGAGGGCTGCCGGTTGAACAGCACGATGTCGCCGTCGAGGAGCTGGCGCTCCACCACGCACCCCGGGGTCACAAGGTCGGCGCACGCCTCGGCGTTGCGCTCCATGATCTTGATGCGCTGGCCGTCCTCCCGCACGAGGTAGTTCGCCCCCGGGACGTAGCGGCCGTTCTGGTTGGGCGGGTTGGGCCCGCGCTTCACGAACTCCTTCGCGATCTCCAGGTTGAAGGGCGTCACGTCGAGGGGCACCGTGAGGGCCCGGGCCACCTCGAAGGGGATCCCCACGTCGTTGATGGACAAAAGCGGGTCGGGGCTGATGACCGTCCGGGCGGAGAAGTTCACCCGCTTCCCGGAGAGGTTCGACCGGAACCGGCCGTCCTTTCCCTTGAGGCGCTGCACCAGGGTCTTGAGGGGACGCCCCGACCGATGGCGCGCGGGGGGGATGCCCGAGGTCTGGTTGTCGAAGTAGGTGGTGACGTGGTACTGCAGGAGCTCCCAGAGATCCTCCACCACGAGCTGCGGGGCCCCCATGTCCCGGTTCTCCCGCAGGCGCTGGTTGATCCGCAGGACGTCCACGAGCTTGTGCGTGAGGTCGTCCTCGCTGCGTTCCCCGCTCTCCAGGGTGATGGAGGGGCGCACCGAGACCGGAGGCACCGGGAGGACGGTGAGCACCATCCACTCCGGGCGTCCGAACTTGGGGTTGAGGCCCAGCTTCACCACGTCCTCGTCCGGGATCCGCTCGAGGCGCGCCCGGACCTCCTTGGGGGTGATCTTGTGCCCGTTCTCCCGGAACGTGGTGGGCTTGTCCAGGATGATGCGCTGCTGCACCTCATGGCAGAAGGGGCAGACCCGGTCCTCCCGGGGAGGGCGGCTGCTGGTGAACCCCTCCTCGGTGCCCAGGACGGGCCCGCTCCGGGCCTGGGCGGAGTCCGGCAGGAGGCGGCCGCAGGCACGGCAGGTGGACTGGAGGAGGCGCTTGATCTCCTTCGCGTATCCCACGTGGACCACCGGCATGGCGAGCTCGATGATCCCGAAGTGGCCCGGGCACTCGTTGACCCGGCCCCCGCAGGTCCGGCAGCGCAGGTTGGGCTCGATGACCCCCAGGTGGAGGTCCATGAGGCCCATCTCGATGGGGTAGCCGTCGTCGTCGTAGGTGTCCGCGGTGATGATCTTCACCGCCGACATGCGGCGGATCTCGTCGGGCGAGAGGTAGGCGAACTGGAGGCTCTTGATGCGCTTGCTCAGTCCCATCGTCATGATGTCACCTCACCGCATGTCCTCGAGGTTGAGCCGCATGATCACGCCGAGGCTGATGAGCTCGTCCAGGAGGAGCTTGAACGAGTAGCTCATCTCCACCGGGTAGATCGAGGAGGTGTTCCCGCAGGCGGGGCAGCGCAGCGTCCCCTGGCGGGTGTCGGGGATGGCGATGTGCCCGCACTCGGGGTTCCCGCAGACGTACTGCACCGTCCCGTCGGACATGTCCAGGAGCCGGTCCTTGATGACCATCGCCACACCGTGGCCGATGAGCGTATCCCGCTCCATCTCCCCGAACCGGAGCCCGCCCTGCCGGCTCCGGCCCTCCGTGGGCTGGCGGGTGAGGATCTGCACGGGGCCCCGGGACCGCATGTGGAGCTTCCCGGCCACCATGTGGTGGAGCTTCTGGTAGTAGATCACCCCGATGAAGATCTGGGCCTCCATGGCCCGGCCGGTGAGCCCATCGTAGAGCACCTCCCGGCCGTTGGGCTGGAATCCCAGGTCGAGGAGCGTCTCCCGGAGCGCCTCCTCCTGTTCCCCGGAGAAGGCGGTCCCGTCGATGAACCGCCCGTCGAGCGCCCCCACCTTGCCGCCCAGCATCTCCAGGACGTGGGCCACCGTCATCCGCGACGGGATCGCATGGGGATTGATGATGAGGTCCGGGGTGACGCCGTCCCGCGTGAACGGCATGTCATGCTGCGGGACGATGAGCCCCACCACCCCCTTCTGCCCGTGGCGCGAGGCGAACTTGTCCCCCAGCTCGGGGATCCGCTCGTTCCGGACCTTGACCTTCACCAGGCGGGAGATGTTCTCCCCCTCGGTGAGGAGCACCGAGTCCACCCAGCCGCTCTCGCCGGCCCGGACCGTGACGGACGTCTCCCGGCGCTTCTGCGGGGACAGGAGGTCCGTCTTCTCCTCCAGGAAGCGGGGGGGCGAGGTCTTCCCGATGAGGACGTCCCCCTCCGCCACCTGCAGCTCGGGGAAGATGAGCCCATCCTCCCCCAGGCTCCGGTAGGCGGTGTCCACCCGCGCCCCCGCCACATCCGGTCGGGGGATCTCGAAGTGGTCCTCCTGGCCTCCCGGATACTTCCGCTCCTCCGAGCGGTAGGTCCGGAAGAACGAGGAGCGCCCCAGACCCCGTTCGATGGAGGCCCGGTTCATGATGAGGGCGTCCTGCATGTTGTACCCCTCGTAGGAGAGGACGGCCACCACGAAGTTCTGGCCCGCGGGCCGTTCGGTGAAGTTCACGTACCGCATGGTCTGCGTCCGCAACAGCGGCGCCTGCGGGTAGTGCAGGAGGTGGCCCCGGGTGTCCGGCCGCCGGCGGTAGTTCACCGACTCCACGCCCAGGGATTGCTTGGCCATCCCGCTGCCCATGGTGTTGCGGGGCGTGGAGTTGTGCTCCGCGTACGGGATGAGCCCGGTGCAGACCCCCAGCATGAGGTTGGGATCGATCTCCAGGTGGGTGTGGTCCTTCGTGAGCGCGAGGGGGACCTCGAACTCCTCGTGGCACTTGCCGCAGAGGAGCTTCGCCTCGGCCGCCTTGTCCCCCACGTTCACCCAGGCGAGGTCCCCCCGGGAGAGGGCGCGCTCGCACTTGGGGCAGCGCTCGGGGAGGGGATACCCCTCCACGGCGATGAGGGCGTCCTCCTCCTCCTCCGCATCCAGCCACTCCACCTTCCCCTGGCGGATGAGGTCGGTGAAGGTGAGCTTGCCGTCCGCGAGGTCCGTCACGTCGGACCGGGTGATCCGGGGGACCCCGTTCTTCACCACGAGGAGCGGGCGCCTCAGGCGCCCGGGATCGCAGTGCAGGATGACCTCGTTCATCTCGGCATCGTAGCGGACGTTGATCTCGTAGGCCTGGTCCCCCAGCGTGGGGGAGAGGGTCTGGTTCCGGCGGCGCTCCCGGATCTCCCGGACGAGCTCCTCCGCGCTGGAATGCAGTCCCACGAGGTTCCCGTTGACGAAGACCCGGGCCGCCCGTCGCCCGCGGCCCCCTCCCTCCTGGAACACCTCGGGGCCGATCTCCCGGGTGTTGAGGTCCCGGAGGATGAGCGTGACCTCCCCTTCGTCACATCCCTCGGACACGTCCACGGCGAGGGCGTAGTTCTTCACGAGGCCGCAGTTCTGGCCCTCAGGGGTCTCGTTGGGGCAGAGGCGTCCCCACTGGGTGGGATGCAGGTCCCGGGCCTCGAAGTGGGGCTGGCTCCGCGTGAGGGGGCTCGTGACCCGCCGCAGGTGGGAGATGGTGGACATGTGGCTCGTGCGGTCCAAAAGCTGGCTCACGCCGGCCCGTCCGCCCACCCAGTTCCCGGTGGCGAGGGCGTGCACCAGGCGCTGCGTCAGGAGGTCGGGGCGGATCGCGGAGGAGATCCGCAGGTCCTTCTTCCGCGCGAAGGACCGCTCCAGCTGGTACTTGAGGTCCTTGAGCAGGAGGGTGAACGCCACGCGGAAGAGGTCCTCCATGAGATCCCCCGCGAGCTTCAATCGCTTGTTGGCGTAGTGGTCCTTGTCGTCCTCCCCCCGTTCCTTGAGGTAGAGCTCCAGGACCGTTCGGGCGATGCGGCCCAGATAGAGGGCCTTCTTCAGCCGGTCCTCCTTGGTGTCCCCCAGGTGAGGGAGGAGGGAGCGGTCCAGGATCCCGTCCACCTTCCGCTGGCGGTACTCCTTCGCCTGGCCGGTGGCGAACTTCTTCTCCAGGTAGAGGAGGGCGTCGTCGATGGTGAGGATCCCCTCGGGAGGATAGGTCTTCTTGTTGGTGCACTCCTCCAGGTTCACGTTGAGGAGGTGCTTCATGGTCTGGACGAACGGCTCGTCCAGGGGGAGGAGCTCGCCCAGCACCGCCTGGTAGATCTCCTCGTCGTTGCGCATCCCCAGGGCCTTCATGAGGATCACGAACGGGATCTGGCCGCTCGCGGAGGGGACGGAGACCTGCAGGATCCCGTCCTTCTTCTTCTCCACCACGGTGAGGCTCCGGTAGCCTCCTCTCTGGCTGAAGACCTTCGCGCTCTCCACCGGGGTCCCGTAGCGCTCGTTGTATTCGGCGAAGATCCGGTTGGGGGCGAGGTCCTCCAGGGAGATGATGACCCGCTCGGTCCCTCCCACGATGAAGTACCCGCCGGGATCCAGCGGGTCCTCCCCCAGCTCCACGAGCTTCGCCCGGTACTCCTCGGGGCTCAGGGCCCCCCCGCTGGCCCGTTCGATGTTGTTCCGGCTGAGGTTGCAGGGGCGGCTCTTCACCATGATGGGAAGGTCCCCGATGTGGACCTGCTCCGGCGCGCGCTCCACGCCGTTCTCCACCACCACCACGTTGAGGTAGATGGGGGCATAGTAGGTCAGGTTCCGCAGGCGGGCCTCCATGGGGGTGATGTTGAGCTTGCTCCCGTGGGCGTCCTTCACCTGGGGAGGACCCACCGTGATGGTGGGGTCCGAGTTCGCCTCCACGTTCCCCGTGCGGGGATCCCGTCGCCGGCCCACCCGGACATAGATGGAACTCTTGGTCTTCTGCACGTCCAGGCGGACGATGCCCCGCTCCGCCGAATCCTCCGTCACCCGGGCCTCGTCCACCACCCGCTGCATGCGCGAGTTGGGATTCTCCGGGGACGGCAGGAAGTCGTTGAAGCTCGCCAGATGGTGGTTCACGATGGACCGCTCTCGGAAGAAGGCGTCGACGATTTCTCTCATGGATCGTAAGCTCCTTGGTTGGGTCCTCAGTCCGTGGGACTCCCGATGATAACGCGGTAGGCGATGGCCTCCCCCGCCGTGGGCGAGGGGCGGCGGATGCGCACCAGGCGCCCCAGGAGGTTCTCCTTGGCCTCCCGGGCCTCCCGGTAGTGGGGATCGCTCTGGAGCCCCGGATCGTCCACCAGGATCTTGGGCAGGCGCTCGCTGGGGGTCGCGAGGGTCTTGAGGACCTCCTCGGACTCCTCGCGGGACAGGATCTCATGCACGGGCATGAGGTTGTGCCGCACGAAGGGAAGGGCCTTGGCGGATTCCTTGGCCGCGGCCCCCTCGGCCCCCTTCTTGGCGCGTGGCTTCCGGGAACCAGACTTTGCGGATGCTGTGGGAGGTGTCATGGAACGTCACACCTGGGGGGTGGAGGGGAAGGGGGGAAACGGGCGGAGCGGGCCCGCGGGGAGACTCGGATGACCGCCCATGAACGACCTGGGAGCGGTCACCATTCGAACCCCGGACCACCCGGTTAAAAGCCGGATGCTCTCTTCCGGGTCGGAGCGGTGAACTGCCGACCAACCGAACTGAGCTACGGGCCCGTTCCCCACCCGGGAGGCGGGCAGCCGACACGGGCTCATAATCCTATGCACGGCGGGGCTCACTGGAGGCTCTCCAACTGGCTGATGATGGACCAGATCACCGTCCGACCATGGACGGGCAAGTTCGTGTCGTTGGCGAGCTCGTCGAGAAGGACCACGGTGCTCGCCACGCGCACGTCGACGGCCGCCCGGGGCCGGACGAGTTCGTCCCGGGCCGCCTGGGCCCCCCGTCGGATGTTCCGGGGCAGGCTTTGGTCCTCCGACATCTGGTTGAGCGACTCCAGGACCCGCTCCAGGGCCGGTGCCTGGGCTCCCGAGAAGGGAGAGGTGGGCGGTTCGGGGTGCGCCCCCGACTCGCTCCCCTTTCCCGGGGGCGTGGAGATGCTCATGGACCCCCCCGTCGCTCGCCGGCCTCCTTGTAGGCCGTCACCACGAGAAGGGTCTTGGACTCCCGGATGCCCTTCACCTCGGGCAGGCGGTGCAACACGAACTCCTTGAGCTCGTTGTAGTGGGGGAAGCGGACCTTGAGGAAGATGTCCGTGTCCCCGGTCACGAGGAAGACGTCCTCCACCTCCGGGAATTTCGATGCCTCGCTGGCCACGTGGTCCGCCTCGGTGGTCTCCACCTTGAGCGCGATCAGGGCCACCACGTTGTCGTCGCCCCACACCTTGGTGAACGCACCCTCCACGGCGGCGCTCACCGGCGGGTTCCCTCCGCCCGACTTCCCCATGTCACTCTCCCCACTCTAGGAGGATCCTGGGCCGTGCCATCACTCGACCGGAGCGGACTCGAACTCTTCGCGGAGGTCGTCCACCACCTGCTCGATGACGCCTTCGGCGCTGGGGGCGCTGTACTCGCGGGTCCCTCCGGCCTCGCTCATCACCCGAGCAATGATGCTCTGACGAGATCGCAGAAATTCGACGCTCAGGATGAGTTCCTGCACTGCCGAGAAGCCCTCCCCGCGCGCTCGGGGGACATGGTCCCCCTATTAAGCTTTTCGCGGGGCGCGAG
>JAJZYH010000026.1 GCA_021798195.1 Thermoplasmata archaeon | reverse complement strand
CTGGGATCGTTCGAAGCGGCGCCAGGGAGTCCATCCCGTACGGGGACCACTTCCCCCGCGCCCGGAGGCGCTCCCCCAGGAGGTCGAGTCCTCGGAAGACCCCCTTGGCTTGCTCGTCGAACAGGAGGTGGAATTCGTAGAAGAGTGGCCCTCCCACGTTCCAGTGATAGCCCTTGTATCGGAGGTAGAGGTCCGTGGAATCCGCGAGGAGCGATCCAAGCCCCTGGGTCACGGTGTCTTCCGCCATCGGCTCCCCTAATTCCCTCATCCCTACGCGCGGATATAGAGTATGGCCACCCAGGAGATGTGCGACATCCGCCCGGTCGGGTCCCGCGATGGGGCAGGGGAACCTCACGGAGATGGCGGATCCTCAGCGGGTTCCCCCCACCCGGAAGGACCCTATACCTACCCTCGCTGGCACCCCGGGAGACTTTCGGTGCCCCAGTGCGAAGCACCAGGGGAGTCCCGAAGCCCGCAAGGGATGGCTGCTCCTCGACCGGCCACGACAACACCGCTATGAATCCGCGGCCCATTCCATCGTGGTGGGAACATGCCGGACCAGAAGGGATGGAGGAAACTGACCCGAGAAGAGGAACGGGTGATCGTGCACAAGGGGACCGAGCGGCCGTTCTCGGGTGAATTCGAGAACCACTTTGAGAAGGGGATCTACACTTGCCGCCGGTGTGGCGCCCCCCTCTACCGGTCCGAGACCAAGTTCGACGCGGGATGCGGGTGGCCCAGCTTCGACCAGGAGATCCCGGGAGCGGTCCGACGGCTTCCGGATCCGGACGGGGCCCGCGTCGAGATCCAATGCGCCCGGTGCGGAGGGCACCTGGGACATGTGTTCGAGGGCGAGGGGTTCACTCCCCGGAACACGCGGCATTGCGTCAATTCCATCTCACTCCTCTTCGTTCCGGTGCCGACGAGCTGATCCGGGCGATCACCCGCTCCTCTCGGGGAGGGCGATGGGACGGCGCACCGACCCATACGCGTCTCTGACGCAGTTCGATGGAAGGTGTGCAGGGGGGGTTCTTCTCATCCCCCCGGAAGGCCCCAAGAGGAACGGGCGACGGACGCGGCAGATACTTGATATCGAAGCGACATTCCACCGGCATGAGCTGCCCCAGAGATGGCAGCGTCGACCGCGCTCGGGAGCGTGCCCCGCTCCTCCCTTTCCATGGGACGATGCGGGAAGCCACTCTCTGGTGCCCACGGGTCCGAATCGTTCCGAGACGGAACGGAGGATTGTGATGGTGGGGAACCCCAGTATGCTGAAACCTGAGCGCCCCGACGAGCCTTCCGCGATCCCCCCGGAACTGGGTGCGTTCCTCCACCTTCCGGGACCCCAATCCCTTTTGGTGAAGGGGCCGGCCGGATCGGGAAAGACCTCCCTCTGCCTGAGCCTCCTCCGGAACTTTCCGGGATTCCGGATGCTGGTCACCACCCGGGTGGGCGCTTCAGAGATTCTCCGGGAGTTCCCATGGACCGCGTCCACGGACCCCCACCCGATCGAGGTCGTGGACATCTCCGTATACCTGGATTCCGTCACCCAGAGGGAAAAGGTCGCGGCGGACGCCCAGCAGTTCATGCTGCCGGCCCGGCGATCGCTCCCGCCACCGGGAGAAGAGGTGTGGTTGCCCGCGCCACTCGAGAAGGCCCTCACGGGAAGGACGAAGGATGGTCCGGGCCTCCTCGTCGTGGACTCCTGGGATGGCCTGGTGGAAGCTTATCTGGGGGCGGAGCGAGAGGGGCGGACGGGGACCCCGGACCGGCCCGAGGTCGAACGCCTCCTGTGGCACCGTTTGAGCCAGACCCCCCTTCACCTGATCTTCGTGGAGGAGCGGGTGGACGAAGGGCAGATGGATTTCCTCTGCAACGGCGTGGTCTGGCTCGACCGAAAGGTCCGAGATGACCGTCTCGAACGATGGCTGTCGCTCCCCAAGCTGCGGGGGATCCGTACCCAGAACGTCAGCTATCCCTTCACCCTGGAGCATGGGGAGTTCACCGCGGTCCCTCCTCTCCGGGGCAATTTCCTCCAGGGAACTCATACCTCGCCGGAGGACCCTCCGGATGGTCCCCGGGGCCTGTGGCCCGGTTGCGTCGATTTTGCGGAAGGATTCGGTTGGATCCCCTCCGGGCGCGTTGTGGTCCTGGAGGTGGATCCGCAGGTCCCGGAGGTGGCCGAGACCGTACTCTGGGTCCCCATGGTCCTCGAGACCCTTCGCCGGGGGGGCCGGGCAGTGGTGGTTCCCACTCCGGCATTCGATGCGGAGTTGGTATGGGCCGCCCTGGAGCGGAACCTCCCGGACCCCCGCTTCTTGGCCAACCTTCGATTGCTGGTGGCCTCCGATGGCCCCGGGCACCTGCAGGGGATGACGTGGCTCGCGGATCACATGAAGATCGGATCCTCGGGGCCCCGGTTTGTCGAGGCCCATGCCTTCCTCCGGGACGGTAGCTCCGTGTCGCGCCCCAGGTTGTTCTTCGTCTCGGGGGACGGCCTGCAGCATGCGGCCGCTCGCCACGGCTTCCATTATGACGACCGGAACGGTATCGCGTCCCTGCAGAGCTACCTCCAGATACCGGGGATCCATCTTGTGGTCTCCAACTTCACCAACGATCCGAACCTTCAACCCTTCACCCGCATCAGCCGGATGCACCTGCGCCTCGCCTCGAAGGGAGGGAAGGTGTTCCTGCAGGGTATCCGTCCCCACACCCCCAACTACATCCTCGCAGACGGGGATACCCAGGCGCCGTACCATCTGCTGCGGGTGGCTTGACGTCCTTCTTCCCCATGGGCCCCAGGCGGCCATCCGTCGAGTTTCATATCTTGTGGGCGGATGGAATGGATAGGGGGAGACGAGCTCCATGCCCCATCCCACCGATTCCCGAAGGGAGATGCTCCAGCGGCAACTGGAGGAGGCTCGGTCCACTCTGCAGAGGCTGCGGGAACGCCGCCCCGCGCTGATCCGGTCCCTCTCCAATCTCCTTCCGCAGGTCCCGGACCCGTCGCGGGTGGGAGTAGACCCCGCCCGTGCCCGCGAGATCCTCGAAGAGGCGCGCCGGCTCTGGCCCGTCTCCCCGGGGGAGCCTGAGACGGACCCGAAGGAAGTGGAGGATCCGGGGGAGATCGAGGGGGGCATCTCATCCGCCTGGATGACGGAGGACGATCCCGTGGGTCCGGGGGGAGAGTGGAGGAATGGGGCGGATGGCATTGTGCCGCGCGTCGCGGGGACCCTTGTCCCCCCAGAGGGGATCGGACCGGTCTGGTCCCTTGGCTATCTCATGAACCTCCTGGACGCGCTGGAGGGGAGCCTTCCGGAACTCCACGTCCGGATCATTGCCCTCGAGGAAGAGCTCCGGCGGTTACCCGTGCCGCTGGGTGGGGGCGTGGTGGGAGATCACCTGTTGGGCACGGTGGCCGAGCGCCCCGGCCTTCCCGCCCCACGGAGCGTGGTCGCCTCGGGCGACCAAACTCCGTAGTCTTTCCGAGAATCCCGGCATGAAGGACCGGGCGGCGGGGCGACAGGGGAACGGAACGTTCCCCGGGGGAGTTCTCCCCGGGGAGGGAAGAATGGGTTTGAGCCCCTCGAAGAAGGGGGAGCCCTTACTGGATCTCCACCTTCCTTTCCTGGGCGGGGTGGGCCTTGGGGACGGAGACGGTGAGGACACCGTTCTCGAACCGCGCCTGGACCTTGTCCGAGACCACGGGCTCGGGGAGGTCGAAGACGCGCTCGAATCCCTGGTAGCTGCGCTCGCGCCAGAGGTAGTTCTTCCCGTCTTCCTGGCTCTCTCCGGCGGCGGACGCGGAGATCCGGACGGTGTTCCCCGTGAGGGTCACCTCGATCTTGTCCTTGGGGACACCGGGAAGGTCCGCCCGGATCTCGTAGGCGCTTCCCTGGTCCAGCACGTCGGTGCGGGCTCGGAGGTACCCCTCATCCCAGGAGTGGGCGAAGCGGAAAGGCGAGGGCCAGAAACCGGAGTAGAGCTCGGAGTGGAGCTCGTTGAAGAGCCGGTCCATCTGGCTCCAGATGTCGTTCCGCTCCAGGGGGGTCGTTGGGGTCGTTGGGGTTCGGTTCGCTAGCTTGGTCATGGTCGCCACCTCATGGATTGCGAACAATAGTATGTTATCACTTGTATATAATCATATCTAATCCGACCCCCTCCGATACAGGCAGATTCCGGAGGAGGGGGGCCCGTCCTCCCCCGGTAGAGTGTCTCTCCCCAAGGCCCCAACAATGATTAGGGGGGACTTCCTTCCCTTTCCATGGTCGTCACGCGCCTGGATTCGTGGCTCTCGGAGTTCGGCGCCCCCCGACGTGCGGAGGTGCAGAGCCCCGACGTGGCGGGGCTCCTTTCGGACCTCGAGAGGAGGTATCCGCGCCTGCGCCACCGGATCCGGGATGAGTCCGGGTCCCTTCGTCGGTTCGTCCGGATCTTCGTGGACGGGGTGGACATCTCGAGCCTGGGCGGCCTAAAGACGCCGCTCGCCCCTACGGCGGTCGTGGACATACTTCATTCCATCGCGGGAGGATGAGGGGAGGTTCCATGGCGCGCGGCACAGTCCACGTGTTCGTGGGGACCCGGAAGGGGACCTATGTCCTGGAGTCGGGACCCCAGCGCCGGCGATGGAAAGTGGGGAAGCTGGCCCACGCCGGGAGCGACGTCTTCCACGTGTCTCCGGACCCCCGCCATCCGGGGACCGTGTACGCCAACGTCAACAGTGGATTCTGGGGCCCCATGGTCATGCGGTCCCGGCACTGGGGGCGCACCTGGAAGGAAGTCTCCACCCCCCTCCTGCCCCAGAAGAAGGAGCGCAAGCCGAGATTCGGAGAAGAGGGGGACCTAGCCCCCCTTCCCATCACCAACCTCTGGCACATGGAGCCGGGGCATCCCCGGGAAGATAAGACCCTCTTCCTGGGGGTGGACCCCCACGCGCTCTTCCGGAGCGACGACGAGGGGGAGAGCTGGGCCCCCGTCCCCGGCATCAACGACCACCCGACCCGTTCCAAGTGGACCCCGGGGTTCGGGGGCCCTTGCCTGCATACCATCCTGATCGATCGGGAAGACCCTCGACGCATGTTCGTGGGCCTGTCCGCGGCCGGTATGTTCCGGACCGACGATGCCGGGGAGCACTGGAGGCCCGTGAACCGGAACGTGGAGACCCCATACCTCCCGGAGAAGTTCCCCGAGGTGGGCCAGTGCGTGCACCACGTGGTCCCCGACGGGGACCGCCGCGACCTGTTCTACCGGCAGGACCATGGGGGCATCTACGTGACCCGGGACGGGATGGAGAACTGGGACCGGATCGGGAAGGGGTTGCCCGACGATTTCGGGTTTGCCGTGGCATCGCCTCCCGCCCATCCGGGAAGGGCCTACTTCGTTCCCCTCGACAGCCAGTCCCGCATGACCCTCCCGGGCGGGTTCCAGGTCCTGGAATGGAGCGAGGCCCGCAGGACATGGAGACCGCTCATGGGGCGCCGGGCCTTCCCCGGCCACTTCGGGGTGCACAGGGAGGGCCTTTCCTGCGACACCCTGGATCCCGCCGGCATCTATGCGGGCACCACCACGGGCCAGCTCATCCTGTCCCCGGACGCGGGGAGATCCTGGGTCCAGGTCCCCTACCAGTTCCCCGGGATCCATTCCGTGGCCGTGGCGAGCCCGGAGGTCCCCTGAGGCCGTCCGGACTCCCAGACCCCCCGGATCTCCCCGGATTCTCCCTGATCGCGACGCATCCAGAGAACTCGCAGTGGAGGGAGACTTCCCCCGCGGCCGGCGTTCCCCCGGGGGGGCAATTCAATCCGTGGGGACCGGAAGGGGGGTGTGCTCCCGGAGCCACCGGAGGCCGAAACTCGCCATCTCCCGGGCGATCTCGGAGTGCTCCGGATGCAGGATCTGGAGCGGTCGTTGGCCGGATCCGAAGGAGGGGTCCAGGCCGTGATGCCGCAGCCAGGCCTGGCGGTATTCCGTCAACGCGCTCTGCTGCGAGAGCCGCATCGCGAGGAGCCCCCGGAGCGCCTGGTTGGCGTCCATCCAGGCGAGGGCGGCCTCCCAGCCCCAGCGCAGCTTCCGCCGGCAGAGCCACGCGTCAAGATCGAGACCCACCACGGCCCGACAACGGACCTTCTCGAACCCGGCGCGCTCCCGGTTCACCCGGTCCAGGAAGATCTCCACGGAGGATGGGATTGCCCGGAGACCTCGCTTCCCTTCCATCACGACGTGCCGGGAACAATGTACTCTCCGTCGGGGCATAAGGTTAGTCCTGCTCGGTCCACCCCGAAGCGGGGCCCGGAGCACGGGGGGATCAGCGATCCTTCTGTTCCTGCGATCCCGAAGAGGAGTCTCCCCGGCGGGTGGCCAGGATCTTCTGGAGACCCTCGTGGCTGGATCGGACCCCTTCCTGGGTGGTCCGGAGGTTCCGCTCCAGCTCCTCCAGGATCTTCGCCTGGAGCCCCATCTCGCCCATGAGGTTCTCCAGTTCCTCCTCCCGGTCGTCGAGCTCCCGCTGCCGCGCCGCGAGGTTCGCCGTGGTGGATTTGGCCTTCTGGAGGAGTTCCTGAAGCTCCGTCTCCCGCCGGCCGAGTTCCCGCTCCCGGGCGTCGAGCGCCTGGGCCTTCTCCTCCGTGGCCCGCGCCCGTTCGCCGGTCTCCTTCTCCCGCTTCTCCAGCGCGCCCTCCCTCTCGGAGATGCTCCGGAGACGTACCGAGAGGTCCGTCTCCCGTCGGGAGAGCTCATCCTCCTTGGCCTTGATCCGCCGGGCGCGGTCCTGGAGCTCCCGGACGTGGCGCAGGAGCTCTTCCCGGTCCGTGGCGGGCGCAGGAGCCGGAACCGGATGGCCACCCGGTGGACGCGTCTCGGGGGCCGATGGGGGCACGGTGCGTTCCGCGACCCGACTCTCCGGGGGTGCCGTCGCCGGGGGTGCCGGGGAAGGGGCCGAAGCCCCTTTCGCGTGGGGCCGGGTCTCCCGGGCCGGCGCAGGAGGGGACTCTTCGGGAGCCGGTCCCAGTGGCCCGCCCTCCCGGATCTTCGCCTGTCCCAACCGGGTGGGCCGGACGAGGAACTCGTTCCCGAACCGGTCCATCTCCACGAGCTTGAGGTGCTCCAGCTCGGTCAGGGCCCGGTCCAGCTTGGGCTTCTCGAAGAGCCCGTCGGCGCTCGCCGGAGCCACCGAGAAGTCATCCCGGGTGAGCCCGATGGAGTCGCGTCCCGACTCCACCACGAAGGCGAGGACCCTCTGGAGCTTCCGTTCATCGAGGTCGTCCCCCCCCGTCCGCCCTGGCACAGTGCCACCTGTTCCCGGACCGCTAGGAGGGGAGAGGTGTTTTACCTTTCTCCCCCCCTCCGCGGGGGGCCGGACGGGGGCCCCCAGCACCTTCGCGTCCGGGATGTCCGTCATGAGCGAAACTCCCCCCTCCCGGCGCTCCCCGGGGACCACCCTTCATCCCATGGACTACCTCCTGCTGCCCCTCCCGGTGGGGGAAGGGCACGAGATCCTGCCGTACCTTGCCGCGCGGAAGGGGCCGGAGGCTGCGGACCGGCTCTATCCCGAAATGGTGGAGGAGGCCTTCCGGAGGCTGGACCCCCTGCCCGTGGTGAAGCGCGTCCTCTTCTCTCCGCCGGAGGCGCAGGTGGAGGTCCCCTGGGGTTGGGAGGCCGAACCGCAGGCCGACGGGCCGTGGGGGCATCGGTTCGCCACCGCCTTTCACGAGGCCTTCCTCGAGGGGGCGAATCGGGTGGTGGCGCTGGACCCTTCCTCGCCGTGGCTGGACGCCCACATGGTCATCCAGGCCATGGACGCTCTTTCGGGGGACCTGGAGATGGTGGTGGGACCCTCCGGATCGGGAGGGATCTACCTTCTGGGTCTCCGCCACGAGGTCCCGGGCCTCTTCGAAGGTCTTCCCGAGTACGGCAAGGACCGGATCCGTTCCCTCGTGGGGAGGGCGACGGAGCTGGGCATCGCGCCCCTCATCCTGCCTCGCCTCCCCGACGCGGGGTCGGTCCCGGATCGCAAGCCTCCGCGGCAGCGAAGCGCCCGCGGGTAGACAGAGAACTTCCCAGGACGCGCTGGTCTCCCCACGATGCCCGGCGGGCTCAGAGCGTGGAGGGGTCGCGGTGGTGCGCGGCCACCCGGCGCTCCGGTTCTGCGGACCCCGAGGCGCGGACCGTCAAACGGCCCCCGCGGGGGTGGACGGAAGGGATCTCCTCGTCGTCCTCCTCCCCTTCCTCCTCCGGGTCTTCCACCTCCGGTTCGGACTCCTCCTCGTCGTCTTCGTCATCCTCCTCGTCCTCGTCGGTGTCCTCCTCCTCGTCGTCGTCCTCCGAGGATCTGGTGGCGCCGCGGTGGCCGGAGAGATGGGCCCGCTTGAGGGGAGCCGGGGCGGTGTGGTGGGCCTTCCGCGCCGAGTGGAAGTGCACGTGAACCTTCGTGGCGGGGGTGGGGGGGGTCTGGGTCCGGAAGACGAATCCCCCGGTGGGATGCGCCTCCTGGAAGAACCACATGGACATCCCCGTGACGAAGGGCAGGAAGGGGAAGAAGAACCAGATGGGGTGCGTCTCGAAGACCAGGAGGGGGTGGGTGTACTGGACCATGGTCCAGTTGGTGCCGGCGAGAGGGGGCCAGAAGGGTCCCAGGACCACCACGGTGAGGGCGAAGATGCCCAGGAAGGCCAGCGCAGGACGCAGCTCGATCTCCGCGTACTTCACTCCCTCCTCCCTCTTGTCCGCCTCGATGGCGAGGACCCAGGCGGCCATGAGGAGGGCCACCACCACCGCCGTGTAGTCCAGGTAGAACCCGAGGGTCAGGTACATCAGCGAGAAGAGTGTGGCTCCGAAGGTCCAGATGCGCGCGTCCACGGTCGGTCCCCTTTCCCCGTGTCCTCGCGAGCGGGCGATGCCTTCAAAAGCGTAGGTGTCCACAGGAAAGGAGGGTCGGACGTCCGGCCCGCCTCTCCCCGGTCCCTGGGGACAAGGGGCCGAACGACCCCCGGGGGAGGCCCTCGCGTCAGCCTTCCACGAGGCCGGTCCCGGTATTGTAGAGCAGGACCCGTTCGCCGGCGTCGAGGGTCCCTTCCTCCCGGAGGAGGCGGATCCCGGCGAGGGCGCATCCCGCTTCCCGGCAGATGGAGATCCCATGCCGGGAAGCCATCCAGCGGGTGGCTTCCAGGATCGCGGGATCCGGCACGGCGACGCCACCTCCTCCCGTGGACCGGACCGCCTGGAGGATGTCTTCGCTGGAGAACGGGTTCGGGACCCGAAGTCCAGCGGCGATGGTCTCCGGATGCGCGACCGGCTCGACCCGGGACCGCCCTTTCCGGAGGGCCTCCACCACGGGTGCGCACCCGGAGGACTGGGCCGCGTAGAGGCGGGGGACCTTCTCGATCCACCCCATCTCCGTAAGCTCCTGGAAGGCGTGATGCATCCCCAGGAGGCCGGTGCCTCCGCCGGTGGGGTACACAATGGCATCCGGCAGGGATCCCGGTCCCAGGGCCACGGCGATCTCGAGGCCCATGGTCTTCTTCCCCTCCGCCCGCCCCGGCTCCCGCAGGGTGGAGATGTCGAACGCCCCGGAACCCTTCGCCTCCTCCCGGGCGATGCGCCCCGCATCCCCGATGTGCCCCTCCACCAGGCGGAGCGTCCCGCCATAGGCGGTCACCTGGTCCCGGGCGCTCCGGGGGGCATCCCGGGGCATGTAGATCCGGGCCGTGATGCTCGCTCGGCGCGCATAGGCGGCGAGGGCGGCCCCCGCGTTCCCGGCGGAGGGGACCATCACGGTGCCGATCCCCAGCTCCCGGGCACGGGAGACGGCCACGGCCATCCCCCGGGCCTTGAACGATCCGGTGGGGAGGAGCCCGTCGTCCTTCACGAGGAGCGTGAGCCCGGGAGCGTAACGGGGCTCCTCCACGGGGAGGATGGGCGTTTCCCCCTCCCCGAGGGTCACCTGGTTCCCTGGATCCAGGATGGGAAGGAGCTCCTGGAACCGCCAGAGAGAGGGACCCCGGGCGCGAAGGGAGGCGAGGCTCAACCGATCTCGGGCCGCCGCGAGGTCATAGACCGACCGCAGCGTGCGTTCACAGCCGGTGCAGTAGGTCGCGGGCTCCCGGGGAGACCAGGTGCGATGACATCCGGGACACTCGAAATGGCGCAGGAGCGAGGGCATGACGGTGCGGGAACGTCCCCTTCCATTTGCCGTTTCCGCAGGAAGGGGACTCCGGGAGCCCCCCTCAGTCCCCCCGAAGGATCTCGTGCTTCCATTCGAGGCGTGCATCGGAGGTGGAATCGGCCACCATCTCCGGCACCTCCGCGTGGAGGAGGCGCCGTTCCATCTCTCCCACGGCGTACCGCATGAGAGGCTCCAGGTTCACCGTGTCGGCCCGGTTGTACTCCACGAGGCGTTCCAGGGCGCCGGGCACCCCGCGCAGGTGCGCGTTCCAGAGCCGAACGGCCTCGAGGCCGTCGATCCCTTCCACCCCATCGCGATGGCCCATCCCCAACCGCTTCTCGATGACCTTGAGCCCGCCCCGCTGGCCGATGCGGCGCAGCAGGAACCTCAGGTCCGCGTGCGCCGGGGGAAACCGGATCTCCGGGAAGTGCGCCTCCAGGAACGGCACGTCGAAGAGGCTCCCGTTGAAGGTGACGAGGAGCGCATAGCGGGAAAGGAAGGCCCCCACCTCGGGAAGGTCCTCCCCCTGCTGGAACGTCCGGGTGACGTCCCCCCCGTGGACGGTGACCACCGTGATGTACCCCTGGTAGGGGGAGAGCCCGGTGGTCTCGATGTCCAGGAACGCCGTCCGGTCCTGGAACTCCCGGTAGAGCCTCCAGTGTTCCGAGGCGGGGAGACGGCGGGCGAAGTACCCGGCGTCCCGTCTCCGGAGGGCCTCCTCGCTTTCCGCCAGGCCCGCCCGGATCCGGTCCCACCGGTCCCTTCCCACGCCACGGAACGGGGGGCTCTCTGGGAACATCCCCCAGTCCCGGACGCCTTGGCTCCACAGGAAGGCTTCCGTCCGGGGACCCACCGTGGGGAGGTGCTGGAACGTGGCACGGAGTACCATGAATGATCCCTGCGAGGAGCCCCCGCGGAGCCCTTCCGGATCCCGGGAGGTCCCCGCGCCGTTTCATCCCTTCGGGAACTCCGTCCAGACCTGCCGGTGGGGGCCCTTCCGAACCCGAAATGGGGGTACGCTCCCGGCTCAGGGCGAAGACCCGGTGGACAGGACCTCCACCTTCCCCGTCCGACCCAGGGAGATCTGGAGCCGTCCCTTGTAGTCCCGGACCCAGCCCTCGAGGATCCGCACCCGCTCTCCGGAGTGGACGCGGTCCACCTCGCTCCCCCACAGGACCAGGGTGACCTCGCCCGTCTTGTCCCGGAGCCGTGCCTCCTGGACCTTCCGGGAGATCCCCTTCTCCAGCATGACCTCACGGACGGGACCCACCTCCGTCACCTGGGCCTCCAGGGTGGCCACGCGGTTGGGCCGGAGGTCGGTGACGTAGGTGGCGGGGGGTCTGCTCTCGGAGCCCATGGTTCCTTGGGGACGCGGACCCGCCTGTAAGGTTTGTCCTTGACCCCCCTGCCGGGGCCTTTCGGACCCGCTCCCAAGCCGCCGCGGCCGAGCCGTTAAGAGCCGCGGGGGCTCCGGTGGCCACCATGTCAACCCCGGACCTTCTTCGGATCCGAACCTCCCTGGCGGTGGGCGACCGAACGTATTCCATCTACCCCCTGGACCGGCTGGAGGGGGTCCGGAAGGAATCTCTCCGGGAGTTGCCCCTCGTGTCCCGGATCCTGCTGGAGAACGCGCTCCGGAACTACGACCCTGGTACCACGGACGTGGGCCTCCTCCGGGACCTGGCCAACGGGAAGGAAGCCCTCCCCGACGCGGAGATCCCCTTCCGCCCGGGGCGCGTCCTGATGCAGGACTTCACCGGCGTCCCGGCCCTCGTGGACCTCGTCTCCATGCGGACGGCCGCCGCCTCGCGCCGCGTGGACCCCCGTCGCGTGAACCCCCGGGTCCCGGTGCACCTCATCGTGGACCATTCCGTCCAGGTGGACAGCTTCGGGTCCCCCCGGTCCAGCCTCATCAACCTCGACCGGGAGTACGGGCGCAACCACGAGCGGTACGCGTTCCTTCGGTGGGCGAAGGATTCCTTCGACGAGCTCATGGTGGTCCCTCCCGGGAACGGGATCTGCCACCAGGTGAACCTGGAGTACCTGGCCCAGGTGGTGAGCCTCCGGGAGTCGGGGGGCATCCGGGAGGCGTTCCCGGATACGCTCGTGGGGACCGACTCCCACACCACGATGGTCAACGGGCTGGGGGTCCTGGGATGGGGCGTGGGGGGGATCGAAGCGGAGGCCGTGATGCTGGGGGAACCCTACTTCCTCTCGCCTCCCGAGGTGGTGGGGGTGCACCTCACGGGGCGCCTTCCCGAGGGATCCACGGCCACGGACCTGGTGCTCACCATCACCCGCACCCTGCGCGCCCGGGGGGTGGTGGAGAAGTTCGTGGAGTTCTTCGGCCCCGGCCTTGAGACCCTCTCCGTGCCCGATCGGGCCACGGTCTCCAACATGTGCCCGGAGTACGGGGCCACGGCGGCCCTCTTCCCGGTGGACGAGGCGACGCTCGCCTATCTCAAGGGGACCGCACGCCCTCCAGAGCTCATCGCGCTGGTGGAAGCGTACTTCCGGGCCATGGGCTTCTGGCACGACCCCACGGCCCCGCCCGAGCGGTACCACGAGGTGGTGGAGCTTGACCTCGGCACGGTGGTGCCCACCATGTCCGGCCCGCGGAACCCGGAGGAGGCGGTGCCCCTCGCGGAGGTCCCCGCGTCCTTCCGCAAGGCCCTCGAAGAGTACCGCCGGACCCATCCCGCGCCGGTCCCCAACAATGCGGGCCATTCGTACCCCTCCGATGACCCCCTGCAGCCGGCGGGGCGGAACGGGGAGGCGCCCGGCTCCGGCGGCGGGCTCCCGGACATCCAGGATGGGATGGTGGTCATCGCCGCCATCACCAGCTGCACCAACACCTCGAACCCCAACGTCATGGTGGGGGCCGGGCTACTGGCCCGCAAGGCGCGGGAATTGGGGCTCACCGTCCCCCGCTACGTGAAGACCTCCCTCGCCCCCGGCTCCAAGGTCGTGACGGAGTACCTCGCGCGGGCCGGTCTCATGAAGCCCCTCGCGGAACTCGGGTTCGATCTCGTGGGGTACGGATGCACCACGTGCATCGGCAACAGCGGCCCTCTTCCTCCCGAGGTCGCCCGGGCGGTGTCGGAGCGGGATGCCTTCGTGGCGGCGGTCTTGAGCGGGAACCGGAACTTCGAGGCGCGCATCCACAACCAGGTGCGGGCGAACTACCTCGCCTCCCCCATGCTGGTGGTGGCCGCCGCCCTCGCGGGCCGCATCGACCGGGACCTCGCCCGGGAGCCGCTCGCCCACACCCCCGACGGACGCGCGGTCCACCTGAAGGACCTCTGGCCCTCGCCCGAGGAGGTGCGCCGACTGGTGGAGGCGAGCCTGGATCCCCGGGTCTTCCAGGAGAAGTACCGGACCATCACCCAGGGGGACCCCCACTGGGAATCCCTCGAGGTCCCCCGGGGGATCGACTATCACTGGGACCCCGCTTCCACCTACCTGCGGAATCCCCCGTATTTCGATCTCCCGGCGCCCCCGGAGGAGGGGAAGGGGAATGGTTGGCTCCTCGAGGGGGCCCGTGCCCTCGCGGTCTTCGGCGACAACGTCTCCACGGACCACATCTCCCCGGCGGGGGAGATCCCGGAGGGGAGCCCCGCCGGAACGTACCTCCGGGATCACGGGGTCCCCGTGACGGAGTTCAACACCTACGGGTCCCGACGGGGGAATCACGAAGTGATGATCCGGGGGACCTTCGCCAACGTCCGCATCAAGAACCTCCTGGCCGGAGGCCGGGAAGGGGGCTGGACCCGACATTTCCCCTCCGGCGACGCCCTCCCCATCTTCGACGCCGCCGAGCGGTACCGGAAGGAGGGAGTCCCCCTGGTGGTCCTCGCGGGTTCCCGCTACGGGCAGGGGAGTTCGCGGGACTGGGCGGCGAAGGGACCCCTCCTCCTGGGGGTCCGGGCCATCCTGGCGCAGAGCTACGAGAGGATCCACCGGAGCAACCTCGCGGGGATGGGCGTCCTTCCCCTCGAGTTCCGGAAGGGGGAGGGAGCCCGTTCGCTGGGCCTCTCGGGAGAGGAGACCTTCCGCCTCCGCCTCCCCCCCGGGAAGGCTCTCTCTCCCCGGTGCACGGTGGAGGTCACCGCCGAGTCCCCCCAGGGAAGCTCCCGGACCTTCTCGGTCACGTGCCGGCTGGACTCCGACGTGGAGATCCAGTACTACCGGGCCGGCGGGGTGCTTCCCTACGTCTTCCGGAAGCTCCAGGGTCCTGCGCGGTGAGCCCGGGAGGATCCCGGAGGCGGTCTCCTCCCTCCCGGACAACCCTTGGCTCGCTCTCCCCCGGGGACGCCACCGGATCCCCGGGGGGGAGTTCCCCTCCTCTCAGCGAGGAGGGGGCGGTGGCGGAGACGGGTAGTTGTTGGGAGGGGGTGGCATGGCCGGGGAGGTTCCCGGAGGGGGCGGGGCATAGTACCCCGTGGGGGGTGGCATCGCTGGCGCAGGTGCGACCTTCTTCCGTCGCAGGAGGAGGAGCGCGGCGACGAGCGCCACCACGAGGACGACCACCCCGAGACCGATGTAGAGCCAGAGCGCATTGGAGTAGGTGGAACCTCCGCTCGTACCCACGCAGCCCGAAGCGGTGCACGTACCGCCTCCGCCGCCTCCGCCCGTGCCCCCACCACTTCCCGACCCGGTCCCCGAGTTATATTCCGTGCCCAGCCAGGTGAAGGCGAACTGCGAGTTGGTATCGTACTCCGCGTACGCATCGACGGAGAAGTTCGTGGCGGGGCCCACCACGACCTTCCCGATGCTGAAGGTGAGGGTGGACCCCCCGTTGGTCAGGGTGAACCCCATGGAGCCGAAGGAGAAGGAGTTGGACCCTCCCCCGTAGTATAGCCCTGCCGTGCTGTTGTTGCTGAAGACCGTATAGGCGGAGGAGTTGCCGCTCCCCGTCCCGCCGAAGTAGACGTAGTAGAGGTAGTTGCCGCTATTGAGCACCAGGGTCCCTGAGACGGAGAACGAGACGGTGATGTTGGTGCCGCCCGGGTCGTTGCTGGAGACGCTCACCAGGTCCACGGCGGCCACGCTGGAGGACCCGGCGGCACGGCTGTACGACTGGTCGTACCCGGACCCGGTCGTCACCATCTGAGAGGCCCCCACCAGGCCCAATGCGATCACAATGCCCACCACGATGCTTGCGGTCCAAACTCCTGCTCTCATCTTCTGTTCCTCCGTGGCCATGGGAACAACGCACGGAGCATGCCTCGCGGAGGGGGGCCCTGGGGGATCCCATGCACACGGGAGGGGCCCAACGGCGGATCGCCGCCCCGGGATCCGGGGACACTCCCCGGGCCCCGGGGCCTTCCATCCTCATCCCTCCGGAGGGGGTGAACCTCACCGGACCCCACGATGCGTTCGCTCATCCACGGCCCACGAGGCGTTGGAGCGGCTCGATACTTAACCGACTCGACGCCATTCACCGGTATTCAGGGAGAGGTTCCCTTGCGGGAACGCAGGTGGCCGGTTCCACCCGCAAACCCCTCGGGAGGGATGCCCCGACCTCCCTTGCCTTCACAAATAAGGTTTTCATACCTCTACTTCCTCGCTGCCCGGGAACGATGGTCCCACTCCACCCTCGGGGTTCTCCTACCCCCTGCTGGCCGAGCGCTTTCCAATGACCGGTCAGCCCGGGTCACCCGAGGGGAATGCTTCCCTGCGCACCTCCCCTTCCCTGGGAGGGGATCCATCCGCTTCCGCCAATCCCCCGCCGACGCCTTTCCCCTGGGGATCCTCCTCCGGGGCTTCCCCTCGGCCCGTGGATTCCCTGACCCCCGGGGAACGGATCCTCCTCTACCTGGAGTGGGTGTCCACCCAGCGCGCGGTCCCTCCGACGCAGCCGGAGATCGCATCGGAGCTGGGCCTCTCCCAGCCCACGGTCTCCCGGGCGCTGGGCCGTGCCCGGTCCCACGGCTGGGTGGAGACCCATCTGCGGGGGCCCTGGGGGCTCCGGAACCCCCAGCACGGGTACAGTCTGACCCGGGCGGGAGCCCGGGAGACCGGAAGGTTGTGGGAGCTCTTCCGGCGCATGCGGATCCCCCTGGACCCGCCGGGGCTCCTCTTCGAGGACGTGCTCGACCTGCGTCCGGATCTCTCCCCTTTCTCGCTCCTCTCCGTGGTCTTCGGAGATTCGGCAGCGGGACCAAGGAGTTCCATCCCCTCGCTCCTGGAGGGGGTGGAGCAGGCGGCGAAGGCCCGGCTCCCTTCGCCGACCCCCGGCCCCAAGGAGCCCCGGCATGTGGTGGGGAGAGGAGCGGAACAACTGGAGATCCTGCGCGGGCTCCGCGAGGTGTCCGCTCCGGGTTCGCACGGCCGGGTGCTCATCCTCCTGGGAGAGCCCGGCGCCGGAAAGACCTGCCTCCTCCATTTCGCCCGCGACGTGGCGCTCCGCCGGGGGTTCCTGGTCCGGTTCGGGACCGCGTTCCTCAACTCTCGGTTCCCCCTCTCCCCGTTCGAGGAGATGTTCTCCCCCTGGGACCCTGCGCCTCCCCGTGGGCCCCGGGGGAGGGAAGTTCCCATGGCGCAGCGCCTCCTCCGGTACCTCGAGATCCTCCGGGAGCGATCCCGTGAGGCGCCGCTATTCCTCGTGGTCGACGACCTGCACTGGGCGAGCCCCACGTCGTTCGCCATCTTCCAGTTCCTGGCGAAGAACCTCACCGAGGAACCCTCCCGGGTTCTCCTCATGGGGGCGTTCCGGTACGGGGAACCGGGCACCGGACCCGGAAGGAACCTCGCGGGGATCGAGAGCCTGGCGCATGCCTCCGGGGGCCGTATCCGGACGCTGCGCCTCGCGCCCCTGTCTCCCCCGGAGTCCCGGAGGCTCGTGGAGAGCTACTTCGGCCCGGATCGGGCCCATCCCGCGATGGACCGCCTCGTGGATCGTGTGGTGGAGCGGTCCGCGGGGAATCCGCTGTTCCTGGTGGAAGGGGTCCGGGATCTCCAGGAGAGGGCCCAGGAAGAGGAACGGAACGGCTCTACCTCCCCTCTTGCCCCCCGCGCCCTCCCGGTCCCCGGCACGCTCCAGCGTGTGGTCCAGGAACGCCTGGAACGACTGGACCCCCGCACGCGGCGCGTGCTGGAGTTCGCCTCCTTCGTGGGGGACCGGATCCCGGTGCACCCGCTCCTTTCCCTCGCCCCGGAGTTGCGACTGGGCAGCCGCCAGCAGGTCCTGGAGGCGCTCCGGGCCCTCTCGGGACCCCTGGAATGGCTCTGGCTCCACGAGGACGGCGCCTACACCTTCCGCCATCTCCTGGTGCGGGAGGCGGTGCGGGACTCCGCCGGGACCCATCCCCCGTGGGTCCGCCAGCTCGCCCGGTGGTGGGAGCGCCAGAACCCGGAGGAGGCCGACCGGATCGCACGCCTCTACATCGATGCCGGGGGCCCCGGGGACATCCGGGAGGCCCTGCGATGGATCCGCCGCGCGATGGACCTGGCCCTGTCCCGCCAGGCGTGGGAGAGCGTCCCCGATTATCTCGAGCTGGCCCGGGGGGCCCTCCGGGCCGGTCCCTGGGCAAACCGGGAGAGGGTGGAGGAGGAGCTGCAGCTCGCCCGGCACCTGTGGGTCTCGGGAGCGCTCTCCGCGGCGGAGAAGGTGCTCACCGACCTGCTGGAGCGCCCCCTCGCCCGGACCGCGCGCTGGAGGGCCACGCGCCTGTGGATCAACACGCTGGTGGTCCGGAACCCGGCGCTGGCACGGAAGCGGGTCCGGGAACTCACCCATGAGGTGGAGGCCTACCCGTCCTCCGCCCGGCCCGAGTTCCGCCGGGCCCTGGCCGCCACCCGGGCCTGGGTGGAGAGCCAGCTGGGGAACTGGCCCAAGGTCCTCTCGGAGACGGCTCCGGTCGATGCCCACGCGACGGACGCCGACTGGGAGCCGCGTTCCCTCGCCCTCGTCGCCCGGGCCACGGCATTCCTGCAGCTGAACCAGCTCCTGCCGGCCCTGGAGACCTGCGCCCAGAGCCGGCGCCTCGCCCAGAAGGTGGACCACCCCACCCTCCTCGCCCTCGTGCTGAACCTCGAGGGGAGGGCGAGGATGCTCCAGGGGGACCTTTCCGCGGCGCTCCACAGCTTCGAGAAGGGGCTCGCCGTGGCACGGTCCGTGGGAAGCCTCTCCACCATGGGGAGCCTCATGGCGAACCAGTCCGCGGCCTGCCTCTACCTGGGGGACCTCGAGGGGGCCGGGGAGGCGGGCCGGGAACTCCTCCACCTTTCGAAGACGTTCGACATCCCCGTGCATCTCGCGTGGGCCCGCTACCGGGAAGGTCAGGTCCACTACGCCTCGCAGCGCTGGGAGGACGCGGACGCGTCGATGCGGGAGGCTCTTCAGGGGTTCCAAAGGACCGGGCTCACCCGGTCCCAGGTGCTGCCGGAGGTGTATCTCGCGACCCTCGAGGGCCGGCGCGGGGACTTCCATGAGGCTCTCCGGGCCCTGGGGGAGCTGGAGCATCGCCTCGGGGCGGCCGACATCGATGAACGCCTGCCCCTCTCCCTCTTCCGGGCCCATCTCTGGGAGGCGGGAGGGATGAGGACCCGGGCGCTCGCCCTCCTCCGGGAGGGCCTGAAGCGGGCGCGGGAGGGAGAGAGGTGGCTCGACGTCCACCGGATCGAGGGGGAGCTCCGGTCGAGATGGGGCCTCTCCCCCGAGGACCTGTCGGCCCCCTCCGGACCCCCGGAGCCGCAGGGCCAGGTCCCCTGAGGGGGCGGGGCCGGGGCCCCGTGGAATTTGGTCAAATGTCCAATCCGGACGGCTCGCGGGGG
>JAJZYH010000071.1 GCA_021798195.1 Thermoplasmata archaeon | reverse complement strand
GGATCGGTCCGGTGAGGTAGGTTATGTTCACCCCGGTCTCGTTCCCTGCCTGGATGTCCAGTTGGGCGCTGAACTGCGAAGTGGACTGGGCGGGAGGGGCCGGAATGCTCGTGACAAAGAAGAAGAGCGCGGTGAAGAGCGTCACCGTGATGGCAATGATCAGGAGGTTCCCGATGATGTCGCTGACACCCTTGCGGGGGTGATGCCACCGGACCCGTCGGGTACTTCCGCTCGCTGTCTCCACATTGGGCGGTACCGGAACCTCAAGACTCTTCATGGAGTGCCCTCTCATGGCCCTCGGACGCCCTCAAAAGAGGAACTACGGGGCATCCGCTGCATTATACATCTCTACAGGGATATTTCAACCCCTCGGTCTGGAGAACCATCTTCTCCGGGAGAACGGACGGCCACCCATCTTCCAGCTCCATACGGGCTCGCGAGGCTGGGTTCAACAGGAGGAGGTGGCACTCGACGCTGGGGAGATCCCCGTGTCCAGTGACCATGGTGGGGGCCACCGCCAACCCGTTGCGGGGGCGCCACCAGGAGGATCCCAAGCCCCCAAACGTCCCGGACAGCAACTCTTCCTACTTCCCCATCCGGTGGTCCTGCGAGGGGTTGGCCCGTCTCTGGGCCAATGCCCCTCGCAGGGGCTCGTGCGGAACCTCCAGATTCCCCGAGATCGAGGACTCCCCGCCCTGCTCACGCTCCGGGTAGAGAAGGCCCCATCGTTTCCACTTCGAAGGTGAGTTCCGCTTCCCGTGGCGGCGTTACCGGTGGCGTAGGCGATGCCGTGACGAGCGTGGGGCGAATGCCGGCAGGTAGAGGCTCCAGGGGAGCATGGGGATTACTCGGAGACGGTACGGGTCCGTTGAGCGGGGTCTCTACGAGATGCGCCAGGGTCCGCACCCTCAGGGCCCCCTCGGTGGGCTGGATGTAGTTCACCTGGATGTGGGTTCCCACGACCCGGGCATATTCCTTCCAGAGCCGGTGGAACGGCTGGTGGAGGCCCGTGCGTGCGGCGTCTTCGTTGTCGAGGACCCGGATCTGCGCCCGCCCCTCGTTGGCCATATCCTGCAGACCTTCCAGGAGGGGTAGAGCGCCCATGGCGCGCTCGGCGAGGCTCCGCCGCTCCGCCTCACAGGCGAAGGGCTTGATCAGGAACACGGAAAGGACGGCGGCGCGCCGGGCGGCGGCCTCCAGGAGGACCGGGAGGACCCCGGTCCCGCTCCCGCCTCCCAGGCTCGCAAGGACCGTGACGAAGGTGCTCCCCTCGAAGAGGGAGTCCAGGACCGGCAGGGCGGCGCGGGCGAGGGACTGCCCCCGGGAAGGGCTTCCCCCCGCATCCGGATCCTCGGAGGGGAGGCTCGTGAGGCAGATGCGGCGGTCGAACTCGGCGGCGTCCTGGACACGGGCGTCGCAGTTGATCGCCACGGTCTCGAGGTATCGGATCTTCTGCCGGGCGATGTCCCGGGCCACCCGGACGGCACCTCCGCCCACGGCCACCAGGAGGAACCGGACGTCGCGGCCCAGTTTGAGGTCCGCCTCCCTCCCGGGTTCTTCGCCATCGTTCCATTCGGCCCGCGCTTCCGCCCCTCCGCCCCCGCTGTCGGTCCCGTTCATCCCAACCACCCCGTGTGTCGGACCGCGCTCGAACTCGATCTGCCTCGTCTACGGGCCCAGAACTCCCTGGCGCTGAAGGTCCTCGGCGGAACGCTTCAGGCCCTGGTACTGGGCGCGTCGCTCGGCTGCCGTGCGCACCTGGCTCCGGTGGCTGGCCACCATCTCCTCGACCTTGAGCTCGAGGGCTCCTCGGCGGACCAGCTGGGCGAGGAGGTCGCCCAGCGGGGCGCCGTTGGCCACGAGGTCTCCGTAGGCTTGGTACAACTCGGCTTCGTCCGGGCGCAGCCGGACGGAGGGGGTGGCCCACTCCTGGGAGGCGGGGGCGGGGGGGCTGGCGGAGGCCGGAGCCTCCCTGGCGCGTCGGACGAGGAAGTCCCGGAGCGCGGCTCGGATCAACTCCGATCGCGTCGCGAACTCACCGGACTGCACGAACGAGTCGAGCAGGGCCAACTCGCGCCGCGTGCATCGTACCGCGATCCGTTCTTCTTCGTTCATCGGTGCCAGGTTTGCTCCACGTTTGTCGAACAAGATTTCTGGAGTCTTGTCGAACACGTCCGGCCCTTCGTATCGCGCGGCCCTCTATTTAACCGTAGTGCTACAAGAGTACATTCCCGGCGGGCGGTACGTCCCACCGATAGAAGATCGAGGGTCTCTCGCCCCTTGAAAGGCATGCGGTTCCATGCGCATTCCGTGGTTATACGCCAACAAACGGGCCTCGCGAGGAGCGCACCGGATCCGCCCCGGACCTGGAGTGTGGGCGGGCACTCCGGGTCTCGGAGGACCCGGCCGGGGCAGGAGCGATGATCTCCCCGTGCCTCCCCGATCCAGGTTCTATGACGGGAAGGTGGAAGGGGCTCCGGGAGCCACGGAGTACGGGATGTAGAGGTTGGCATCCAGGTTGTTGAGTTCCGCAACGGTCAGGTCCCCCGGGACCACCACCTGGGTGGTGGGGGTCCCCAGGGCTTCCCAGATCGGGTTCCCGTGGTTCGCCGTGGACACGGAGGAACTTGACGTGACGAGGGCCTTCGCGAGAGCTCCCCAGCTGGTGAGGCAATCTCCCGTGGGGCTCGACAAGTTTGAAGCAACCATCGGGGAGCAGGTTGCGTTGGAACGACCGGGCCAGATGTTGGGATCGAAGACGAAGACCACGATGGTCCCCCACTCCACCAGGGGGAACGTGGTGGTGGTGTTGAGCAAGGTGTCGTGCGCCGGCAGCGGAAGGACGCCCTCCGGAAGTCCGGCCACTCCCGTGGTGATATTGAGCCGCTGCTCGATGGTCACGAAGGAGGGAGAGTAGACGTCGTTGGGCTGATCCCCGCACGCTCCCTGCGAACCCGCTCCCCCGCAATCCGTGAGGAGGGTGGCCCCGTTGTAGACAGGGAAACCGGAGGCGTTGGCCCCCAGCTTGGAAAGGCCGAAGACCGAGGAGCCCGCGAAGGCCGGGATCAGGAGCCATTGCGGGACCTGTCCCACTGCATTCTGATTCGCCTTCCCGAACTCGCATGGCGTCACGCCCGTCGCCGCAGATGCATTGGGATAGAATGTGGACGCCGCCGGAGTGCACTGGAACGTGGAACTGCCATTGAAGGTGAAGGTTACGACCTGTCCCGCCGTGAAGCCTCCCGCAATGAGAAGGGGAGGCGGAGGGGCCGGGGTCGAGGGAGCGGAGGGCGGCTTTTGGGAAAGATAGTATGCGACCCCAGCGACCACGATGATGATCACGACCACGAGAACCACGACGTATCGTCCGACGTGGCTGCGGGGGCTCCCCTGGGGTTTGGCGGGGGTGGGAGGGGGGGTGGAGGTCATGG
>JAJZYH010000008.1:68584-70201 GCA_021798195.1 Thermoplasmata archaeon | reverse complement strand
ATGGCGACCCCCACGGAGGCGATCTTCCGCTCCGACTGGATCCAGACCCCCCGCCGGCCCGGTACGCGGCTCGCCGGGAGTCCGAAGGAGGCGACGCATCGCACCACCATCTCTTCCAGGTCGTGCACGAACCGCCGTACATCCCTTCCCCTCCCATCCAGGGAAACGATGGCGTATCCCACCAGCTGGCCGGGGCCGTGGTAGGTCCCCTTACCCCCCCGTTCCACCTGATGGACGGGAAGGTCCGGGGGGAGTTCCTCCCCGTCGGATCCCTGGACTCCCACCGTGATGACGGGGGGGTGTTCCACCAGGATCAGCGTGTCCGGGATCTTTCCTGCCTTCCGATCCCGTCGGAGCTGCTTCATGAGCTCCCACACGGGAACGTACTCCCGGCGGCCCAGGTCACGGACGGGGGCGCTCACGGTGGGAAGGTCGGGCGACATGCATCGGTTCCCCCAGCCAGAGGAGCGCGGTCTCGCTCATGAGCTCTCCGAAGGTGGGGTGGGGGTGGATGGTGGCCGCGATGTCCCGGACCGTGGCTCCCATCTCGATGGCCAGTGCCGCTTCGCTCACGAATTCCCCGCTGCGTTCCCCGGCGGCATGCAAACCCAGAACGAGGCCGGTCCCCTCCTCGGCCACCATCTTCACGAACCCCTGGGTGGCGTGGGAGGCATGGGCCCTTCCCAGGGCCAGGTAGGGGAAGCGCACCTCCCGCGCGGCGATTCCCTTCTCCCGGGCCGCTTCCAGGGTGAGCCCGACGCTCGCGAGCTCGGGGGCCGTGTAGATGACGCCCGGTATCACCTGATGATTCCATCGGCTGGGGAGGCCGGCGATCACCTCGGCGGCGAGGATCCCCTCGCGATAGGCCTTGTGGGCCAGCATCGGGGGACGGGCCACGTCCCCCACGGCGAAGATCCCGGGGACGTTGGTGGCCATCCGGTCATCGACCTGGATGAACCCGCCCCGTTCGGTGAGATGGACCCCCGCCGACTCGAGTCCCAGGTTTCGGGTCTCGGGGCGCTTGCCCACGGTCAGGAAGAGGACGTCCCCCGGGAAATCCCGGGGACCCTGGGGGGTCTCCGCGTGGAGGACCACCTGGGAATCCGTCTTCTCCAGGCGGGTGGCCTTGGAACCGGTCCAGATCTCCACCCCCGCCTGCTCCAGGGCCTTCCGGAGCTCCCGGGCCAGGTCCGCTTCGGTCCCCGGGACGATCTGCGGCAGGAGTTCCACGATGGTCACCTTGCTGCCCAGCCGCGCATAATGCTGGCCCAGCTCCACACCGCTCACCCCGCCCCCCAGGATGACCAGGCGCGCCGGCACCGAGCGCAGGGTGAGCATCTCCCGGGCGGTCAGGACGCGGGCGCCGTCCGGTTCGATCCCCGGAAGGGAGAGGTGATAGGCCCCCGTGGCGAGGATGCAGGCCTGGAACTCCAGATCCTGCGGGCCTCCGGCCCCCTCTTGGGCCTCCACCGTGGCGCTCCGGGGACCGGTGAGGCGCGCCGTCCCATGGATCCACTCCACACCCATGGACTTGAACAGCATCGCGACACCGTTGCGCTCCTTGGAGAGGACCTCCTCCTTCCATTGCTGCATGGCGGGGATGTCCAGGCGGACGGA
>JAJZYH010000008.1:0-68484 GCA_021798195.1 Thermoplasmata archaeon | reverse complement strand
TGAGGCGCGCCGTCCCATGGATCCACTCCACACCCATGGACTTGAACAGCATCGCGACACCGTTGCGCTCCTTGGAGAGGACCTCCTCCTTCCATTGCTGCATGGCGGGGATGTCCAGGCGGACGGACTCGGGGCGTACCCCGATCTCCGCACCCGTCCTCTGGAGCTCTTCGTACAGCTGCGACGCATGGATCAGGGATTTGGAGGGGATGCACCCCCGGTTCAGGCACTCGCCGCCCAGCTGCTCCCGTTCCACCACCAGGGCGGACCGGCCCAACTGGGCCAATCGGAGGGCGGCGATATAGCCCCCCGGTCCCCCTCCGATGATCAGGACGTCGATGGACCGGCTCAAGGAAAGTGCCCCCCCTGCTCGCGGTCGAAGGAGTCCCGCTCCTCCGTGAGGGGCCAGGAAGGCTCCTTCAGAGTATCCTGGAAGAGGGTCTCGTTCCGGGGGGGCGGGATGACCTCAGCTTCCTGGATGGCGCTCCGGATCTCCGCATCCAGTTCCCTCCGGATGGCCTCGCGCTCCGATGCCGGCAGGACCCCCGTCCGGTCCAGCAGTTCCTCCAGCCGGGCCAACGGATCCCGTGCCATCGCCTCCTCCCTCCAGCCCTTGGGCTGGTAGCGCGAGGGATCATCGGAGGAAGAGTGGGGGGTAAGACGGTAAAGGACCAGTTCCAGGAGGTGGGGGTGAGGGTCCTCGGCCATGGCGCCGCGGACCCGGCGGACATGGTGGTAGACCGCGACCACGTCGGTACCGTCCACCCGCTCGCCGGGGAATCCGTACGCCGAGGCCTTCGCGGCGAAGGAAGGAGCCGCCGTCTGGCGGGCCGTGGGCACGCTGATGGCCCACTGGTTGTTGGTGCAAACGAACAGGACCGGGAGGTCGAAGACCCCGGCGAAGTTCATCCCGGAATGGAAATCGTTGGCGCTGGTGGCCCCATCCCCGAAGAAGGCCACGGAGATCGCGCGATCCTTCCGATACCGCTGGGCGAAGGCACAGCCCACCGCGTGCACGATCTGCGTCCCGATGACGCTGGACATGGAGACGTACTGGACCTCCCGGGCACTGGGGTGGCAGGGCATCTGCCGCCCCTTGGCCGGGTCCATGTCGTTCCCGAACAGGTGATGCACGTAGCGGGGGAGGTCGTACCCCCGGACGAGGGCGATGAGCTGTTCCCGGAGTCCCGGGAAGACCCAATCCTGGGGTTCCAGGGCGAGAGCGGCTCCCACATTGGCCGCCTCCTGGCCCGACGCCGGGCCGTAGAACCCCACCCGGCCCTGCCGCTGCAGGTTCAGCATGCGGGTGTCCAGGGTCCGTCCCAGGAGCATCCCCCGGAACATCTGGACCAGCCGCTCCCTCCAGCCATCCCCCAGGAGGGGGAGCAGGGTCGTGGCGTCGTACGGCAACGGAACGATGGCGGGCCCCTTCCCCGGCGAAGCGGTGGTGGGGGAGGTCATGGGATGATCCACCTCTAAGCCATGTCCAGGAAGAGCTGGTGCGGGTCCTCGAGATAGGACTTCACCACGGCCAGGAACTGCGCTCCCACGGCCCCGTCGATCACCCGGTGGTCCAGCGAAATGGAGAGGTTCATGAGGTGGGCGGGCACCAGCTCCCCCTCCGGTCCATAGATGGGCCGGCGCTGGATCTTGTGGACGCCCAGGATCCCCACCTCGGGATAGTTGAGGATCGGCGTGGCGAGGACCCCTCCCAGGGCCCCCAGGCTCGTGATGGTGAAGGTGCTTCCGGTGAGTTCCTCCCGGGAGAGCTTCCCCGCCTTCCCCCGTTCGGAGAGGTCCTGGATCTCCCGGGCGAGCCCGGAGATGCTCTTCTTGTCGGCCTCCCGGACGACCGGGACGATGAGCCCTTCCGGAGCCGCCGCGGCCACCCCGATGTTGTAGTAGTGACAGACCACGAGTTCCTGTTTCTCGTCGTCCATGTACGCATTGAGGGTGGGGTGGGCCCGGAGCCCGTGGATCACCGCTTTGATGATGAAGGGGAGGTAGGTGAGGGGGGTCCCCTTTTCTTCCAGCCTCTTCCGGGACCTCTCCCGGACCTTCACGAGGTCCGTGACGTCCACCTCCTCCACATACGTGTAGTGGGCCGCCCGATGGGTGGCGAGCGCCATATGCTCCGAGATCACCCTCCGGACACCCCGGATGGGGAGCCGCTCTTGCAGAGGAGACCCTCCGGGCGGACCTCCGCGAGGGGCCGCGGGGATGACGACGCGGGCCTCCCCGGCGGTGGAGGGCAGTCCCAAGGGCTGCGCGGAAGGAGCCGGTGGAGCGGTGGGAGGACCTCCCGGAGGGGAGGGTCCCGTCGCGGGGCCACGGGAGAACGATTCCAGGTCGGATTCGGTGATCCGTCCGTTGGGGCCGGACCCCTTGACCGCAGCGAGGTCGATCCCCATCTGTTGGGCCTTCCGACGGACGGAAGGGGTAGCCAGGACCCGGGAGGACTCTGGGGCGGGACTGGTGGAGGCAGCGGGTGGGGTCGGGGAGGAAGGGGCCTTCGCAGGAGCGGTCTCCGGGTGGGGACCCGGCGGGGCGACGGGCGCGCCGCCCGTCGCCGAGGGCTCCAGGGTGACCAGGAGGCCCCCCACCTTGACCACCTCGCCCTCCTTGGCGTGGATCCGGAGCACCCTTCCCGAGACGGGGCTCGGGATCTCCACGTTGGCCTTGTCCGTGAGGACGCTCACCAGGGGATCCTCCTCCCGGATGGAATCCCCCTCCTTGACGAACCAGCGGACCACTTCTCCCTGGGCGACGCCTTCCCCGATGTCGGGGAGCCGGAATTCGTAGGTCATCGTGCGCCTCCTTCTGGCGTCAGCCCGCCTGTACGGTGCGCTGGATCCCCCGGGCGATCCGATCCACGTTGGGCAGGTAGAGGTTCTCGAGGGAGTATGGGAAGGGGGTGTCGTATCCGGTGATCCGGAGGACGGGGGCCTTCAGGGAGTAGATGGCCTTCTCCGCGAGGAGCGCCGCGATCTCCGCCCCGTACCCGCAGAACTTGGGCGCCTCGTGGACGATGACGGCCCGTCCGGTCTTCTCCACGCTCCGGAGCACCGCCTCGGTGTCCAACGGCATCAGGCTGCGGAGGTCCACGACCTCGGCCCGGATCCCGGTGGTTTCCAGCACCTGGCAGGCCTGCTGGACCGTGGGGATCATGGCACCGTAGGCGAACACGCTGACGTCGGTCCCCTCCCGGACCACCCGGGCCTTCCCGAAGGGGACCCGGTGATCCCCCTCGGGGACCTCTCCCGTGACGGTCCGGTAGATCCGCTTGGGCTCCAGGAAGAGCACGGGGTCCTCGTCATGGATGGCGGTGAGGAGCAGTCCCTTCGCGTCGGCCGGCGTGGAAGGGACCACCACCTTGAGCCCCGGCGTGCTGGTGAAGAGCTGCTCCGTGCTCTGGGAATGATAGAGCCCGCCCTTGATCCCCCCGCCATAGGGGGTCCGGATCACCACGTGGCAGGGGTACTGCCCCCCCGAGCGGTAGCGGAACTTGGCGAGCTCGCTCACGATCTGGTCGAATCCCGGGTAGATGAAGTCCAGGAACTGGATCTCCGCGACGGGCTTGAGGCCATAGAGGGCCATTCCCACCGCGGTCCCGATGATGCCGCTCTCGTTGAGGGGGGTGTCCATGACCCTCTCCTCCCCGAACTGCTTCTGGAGCCCTTCGGTGGCCCGGAACACTCCCCCGTTCACGCCGATGTCCTCCCCCAGGCAGATCACGTCGGGGTCGTCCTTCATGGCGAACTCAAGGGCCCGGTTGATGGCCTGGATGATGGTCATCTCGGTCATGGCTTGATCACCCCTTCCCGCAGGAGGTCCCGGAACTCTTCCCGCTCCTCGACCAGCGAAGGGGGCGGGACGCGGTACACGTCATCGAAGAGGCTCTCCGGGTCGGGGGGCGGCTCCACCTCGGCCTCCCGGATGGTCCGGGCGACCTCGGCCCGGGCCTCCTCCTGCATCTGCTCGAATTCGGCTTCGGTGAGATGTCCCTCCTGCGCCAGTTGCAATCTCAATCGCTCGATGGGGTCCCGGCGCTTCCACTGGGCCAGTTCCTCGTTGCTCCGGTAGCGCCCCGGGTCATCGGAAGTGGAGTGGGGTCCCATCCGGTAGGTCACCGCCTCGACGAGAGTGGGTCCCTCCCCCTTGAGAGCCCGTTCCCGTGCCTCCCGGACGGCCCGATACACCGCCCGGAAGTCGTTCCCGTCCACCTGGACGCCCGGAAACCCGTAGGCATCCGCCTTCATGGCGAGCGTGGCACTCCGGGTCTGTTTGGCCCGGGGAAGGGAGATGGCCCACTGGTTGTTCTGGCAGAAGAAGACCACGGGGGCCCGGTAGACGCCCGCGAAGTTGAGACCGGCGTGGAAGTCGTTGGAGCTCGTCGCCCCGTCGCCGAAGAAGGGGACCGCGACCACGTGCTCTCCCTTGTACCGCGAGGCCAGGGCGAGGCCCACGGCCTGTACGATCTGGGTCCCGATGGGGCTCGAAGGTGTGACGAAACGGTACTGGGCGAACCCGTAGTGGTTGGGCATCTGACGCCCCTTGGTGAGGTCTGCCCGGCTCCCGTAGAGCTGGTCCACCAGTTGGCGCAGGGGGACGCCCCTCGTGAGGGCCACCGCGAGTTCCCGGTACGCCGGCACCAGCCAGTCCTTGGAGGACAATGCCCAGGCGCACCCCACCTGGGCCGCCTCCTGTCCCTCCATGGGCGCGTAGAACCCGATGCGCCCCTGGCGCTGCAGGTTGATACCCCTCTCGTCCAGCGTCCGGGCCAGGACCATGACGCGGAGCGCCTTCCGAAGTTCCTCCGGTGGGAGGTCGGTGGCTGCCACAGGTGGGGCGGCTGAGGGGGACGGGAGCGAACTCGCCATGGGTATCGACGGGGCGCCCCAGCCCCGAATCTCTTATCATGCTTTTGGGAGGAGAGCGCCCAGCGAGGGTCCCGGGGTCCCTCTGTGGCCCCCGGCCCGGAGCATCCTTCCTTGGGGTGTACGCCACGGACGCGAGCCCGGGTCGGCTGGTGATCCCGTGGATCCCCGGAAGGGGGTGGACGAATGGCGGGTGGTTCCCGAGATGTATTTTGAGCGGAGCGGGAAAATGGCATATCCGCATGCGTCCTCATGAATGGAAGCGCCTTAGCCAAGGATTAATTACACAGGGCTTGCCTACCTCTCGCCGTCCATCGAGAAGCCATGAGCGTGGTCGTCCCCCTCCCCCAAGAGGTCACCAGCTTCCTCCTGAGACCGCCTCCGGAAACACTTCTGGTCCGGGGATGGGCCGGCACGGGGAAGACCACCCTCGCCCTCACCCTCCTGTCGGTATTCCCGGGTCAGCGGATCTACGTCACGAGCCGGGTCACGGCAGCCGAGCTGAGCCGTGACTTCCCCTGGCTGGGTTCCAACGGTGGATCCCACATCAAGGTCGTTGACGCGTCCACCCGGACGGGGACGGTCCGGGATACGGCGCGTGCGCTGCAGGACGTCCGGAACTACCTGGTGAACGGGGAGACGGGACCGGCGTCCCTCACCCCGTGGCTGCCGGCCCCCCTCAAGGAGGCCTGGTCCCTCACCCGTCCCAACGAACCCGCGATGGTGGTCATCGACTCCTGGGACGCGGTCGTCGAGAAGTACCTGGGCGTCCCCGCGCCGCTCAACGAGGGACTTCCGGACCGGGCGGAGATGGAGCGGCTGGTCCTGGAGCAGCTCAGCCGGAGGCCGATCCACACCGTGCTCGTCCTGGAGCAGGACGCGGCGGGTCAGCTGGACTACCTCGTGAACGGGGTGCTCTCCACCGGGCGGATGACCGTGGATGAGCGCTCCGAACGGTGGCTCCACATCCACAAGCTCCGGGGCATGCGGCTCGACAACCCCTCCTACCCGTTCACCCTGGAGGAGGGGAAGTTCCAATGCATCACTCCCATCGCCCCCGACTTCCAGCCCCGGCTCCAGCAGCCGGAGCCCGAGCCGGATCGGAGACCGGGTTTCTTGTGGCCGGGGTCGTCGGACTTTGCCGCCAATTTCGGCCGGTTGCCCGTGGGCCGCATCTCCCTCTTCGAGACGGAATCCGGGGTGCCCGAGGCCGCCATCCGGCTCGTCTTCGCCCCCATCGTGGCGCAGGTGATCCAGGGGGGCGGGCGGATCTTCCACGTACTGGCCCCCCAGGTCTCCCCGCATGATGTCTGGGAGCTCTACCAGTCCCTCATCCCCGAGTCGACGTTCCGGCGCCAGGTCCGGATCCAGAGCCTCATGTCCACGGACGAATCGATGCCGGCCCATCTGGCGAGCGTCCTGCTTCCCAGGCCGCAGTCGGGCTCGGAGGTGTCGAGCCATTCCCGGACACCGGAGGCTCTGCGGTTCCTGAAGGAAGGGGCGGCGACCGGCGCGCCCAACCTGACCATCGTGTGGGTCGCGGGTTTGAATGCTTTGGGCGCCGTCACGGGTACGCCGTACCGCGCCGAGACCCTACCCGCCCTCGCCCTCGAGTACGCGTCCGGGACCAATGCCCACGAGATTTTCATCGGCGTCTCGGGCGACCCCCTGGTGGAATCGATCCGGTCCATGGCCACGACGCGGATCCGGTTCCGGGCCCGCAGCGGCCGGGTCTTCCTCTACGGCATCCAGCCGATGACACCCCCGTTCGTCCTGGTACAGGGAGACGGGAAGCGGACGTACCAGCTCTTGAGGGTTGTCTGACGCAGGGGAATCGGCCTCGACGACATGTGAGGACCCCCGGTCTCCCCTGTTCGCGGCCCAGGGTCGACGTGGCGGGAGAGTCTGTCCGCCACCGTGGACCGGCATGCTCTCCCCCGTTCGGTTCTCTGCGATGTCGCCTTTGGCCTCCGGGCATCCCTCGGGGGTCTCCGAAGGGTCCTCAGGGCATTCCCCCACGGGAAGGGTGTTCGGGCAACCGGCTCCGGTCCCATCCGGCGGGAGGGGGCGATCCCTCCCGTCAACTCCCCGCCAGGTTCCGGGACATCCAGGGTCCGTCGCGCTCAAACCCCAACCGGGCGTAGTATCCTCGGGTCCCCACGGCACTGATGACGAAGAGCCGTCGGGCCCCGGATGCGCGGGCCCGGTTCACCGCCTCCTCCACAAGGAGGCGACCGAAGCCCCGGTGCTGGACCTCCCCGGCAGAACCCGCGGACCCCTCCACCGGTACCTCGGCGCCCACCACCTTGAGCTCCCGGATCACGGGGTCCGTGAGGGCACCGGGCACGTCTCCGGAGGGGAACCGGAGGCGGAGGTACCCCAGGACGGAATCGTTCTCCGGGACGTCGAGGGAGAGGAAGACCTCGCGTCCGCGTCCGGTGTCGTATTCCGTCGTGGTGAGCTGGGGGGTCCAGCGCTCCCGGGGCGCGGGGCGTCGTCCGAACTCCCGGCACCGCAGGCAGGGGCACGAGCGCCCCCGCGCCCGGAGCTTGGCGAGTGCGATCTCCCGGAGATTGCTCTTGCGGACCCCCGCGGCGATGAGCCGCGCGGGGATGTCCCGCTGGACACGTTGGATCCGGACGGTCCGGGGCAGGGACTCCTTGATGTCCGCGAGGAGCTCGCTCGCCACCTCGTGGTCGTAGGGCTGGAACCGGCCCGCCTTCCATTCCTCGTAGAGGCCCGTGCCGGGGAGGACGAGGCACGGATAGATCTTCAGCATGTCGGGCCGCAGCGAGGGGTCTTCGAAGAGCCTCGCGAAGTCGGCCCGATCCTTCCCGGGATCCATCCCGGGGAGTCCGGGCATCATGTGGTAGGCCACCTTGAGACCGAACTCCCGCGCCCGGTGGGTCGCCTCGACGACGTCGCGGACGTGGTGGGCCCGGTGCACGTGGTCCAAGACCTCGTCCCGGAGCGACTCCACTCCGAACTCCACCCGGGTCACCCCCCAGGAGACCAACTGGGCCAGCTGCTGGGCGGAGGCCTGATCGGGGCGCGTCTCCACGGTGAGCCCCACGCAGCGTCGCGCCGCCCGCTCGTTCTGGGCATGGGCCTCCGAGAGGTGTCCCGTGGTGGATCCGTTCAGGGCGTCGAAGACCCGGTGGATGGTCTCCTCCTGCCACTGGGGGGGGCGGGAGGTGTAGGTGCCTCCCATGAGGATCACCTCCACCTTGCTCACCGGGTGCCCGATGGTCTCGAGGCTGGACAGACGGTGTTGGGTGATGCGGTACGGGTCGAACCCGAACTGGGCCCCGCGGAGCGCGGAAGGTTCCTCCCCCGTGTAGCTCTGGGGGGTCCCGAACTCAGGGCCTCCGGGGCAGTACGTGCACTTCCCGTGGGGGCAGCGGAAGGGGGAGGTCATCACCGCCACCACGCTCACCCCGGAGAGGCTCCGGGTGGGCTTGATGCGGTAGAGGCGCGCCCGTTGGGAGCGCTCCTGAGGATCCAGCTGAGAAAGGAGATCCGGGTTGGTGGGTAGCTCCTTCCACCGGCCCCCGCGGGCCGCCTCCAGTTTCGCCCGCTCCAGTCGGTCCTTGGCCTCGGAGGCCGGGACGTCCGGCGGGAGGAGGTCCCGGGCCACCGTTCGAGGAGACGGCATGGGGGGTGGTCCCTCACGGGAGCTGGTCGAGCCAGGATCTCGTCTCGCCGCGGACGACGGTCCGCACACGGGCGAGGTCCCTCACCTGCCGGGACCCGGTAAGGAACATCGCCGTCCGGAGCTCCTGGAGGAAGATCTCGAGCTCCTCCCGGGTCGCCTCATAGCTCTCGGTGGCGGCGCGGAGGATCCCCCCGGCCGTCCCCACCGCGGTGGCGCCCAGGGCCAGGGCCCGGGCCGCGTCCAGCCCGTTGCGGATCCCGCCGCTCGCGATGACGGGCACCCCCAGATGGGCGAGCTCCACCACGCTCACGGGCGCCGGGATCCCCCAGTCCCAGAACGTCTTTCCCAGGCGCGCCTGGCGGGTGGCGCCCTGCTTCACCGCACGGTGGTACTCCACGGCGGCGAAGGAGGTCCCCCCCCTCCCGCTGACATCGAACCCCTTCACCCCCGCCCGGCGGAGGCGCAGGGCCACCGGTCGGGAGATCCCCGCCCCCGTCTCCTTCGCCAGCACCGGGAAGCGGCGCGCCATGCGTGCGATCTGAGCGAGGACGCCCCGCGCCCGGCGGTCCCCCTCGGGCTGGATCATCTCCTGGAGATAGTTGAGGTGGATCGCGAGGACGTGGGCGCCGATGAGCTCCATGGCCCTCTGGGCCTCCTCGGGGCCCACCACGGGGTCCTCGGCGGCCTGGTGGATGATCTGGGGGGCCCCGATGTTGGCGAGCTTCAGCGGGACGTCGTAGTCCCGGGCGCAGGAATAGCTCTCCGGGTAGGCCCCCTTCACCACCGCCGCCCGCTCGCTGCCCACCCCGAAGCCGATCCCCAGCTCCGCAGCCGCGCGGGCCAGGTTCCGGTTGATGAAGGTGGCCCCCGGGTATCCTCCGGTCATGCCGGTGATGACCAGGGGAGCCTTGAGTTGGCGGCCGAACAGCGAAATGGCGGTGTCCACCTCCTCGAGATCGATCTCCGGCAAGGAATTGTGGACGAGTTCCACGTCGTCCCAGAAACGGTAGCGCCCCTCCACTCCACCGTCGAGGACGATCTGTACGTGCTCCGCCTTGCGGTGCGTGAGGAGATCCGGCGGGGGACCGCCGGAAACCTCCTTTCCGGCCTCAGGGGGAGGTACGCCTTGTCCAGCTCCCGTAGACCTCCTCCCCCTTGAGCGCCCTGAGGACGTTTCCATGCGTGAGGCCGCTTATAAGCCCTGCGCGGGCGCCCCCCTCGGCGATCTGGAGCATCGCCTGGACCTTGGCCCGGATGCCCCCGGTCACGTCATGATGTCCCCGGGGCGTCGAGAGCCCGGCGAGGACCTCCGGCCCCAGTTCCGGGATCACGGTCCGGTGCCTTTCGGACCCGGGGGCGAAAACTCCGGGCACATCGCTCACGAACACCATTTGCCGGAGGGGGATCTCCCGCGCCATCCGGACCGCGATGGTGTCTCCCGACAGGATGGAGAACCCCCAGGCGGAATCCCGGACCACGTCCCCGAAGGTGACCGGAATCCCTCCCCGCTCCAGGACCTCCGTGAGGCTGGCCGTGGGGAATCCCACCAGGTTCCCTTCCCGGTTCTCGGCGAGGGGAAAGGGGGGGACCGAGAACGCGGGGAGGCCCGCCGAGAGGAGTTCTTTCACCACCCGCTGATGGAGGTCCCGGACGCGGTGGGAGGTCAGGGCCGCTCCCCGCTCCCGGTGGTTGCGGGAGCTCCCCGGTGGTCCCGCGAGGCCCCATTGGGCGGCCCCCGGGTGCCCGAACGACCCGGCCCCGTGGATCACCACGAGCGGGGCCCCTCCGGCGTTCCAGCCCTGGAAGAGCTCCGTGGCGAGGCGCTGGATCACCTTGGGCCGGAGGCGCTCCCGCTCCCGCTTCCTCGTGAGGATGCTGCCCCCGAGCTTCACCACGATGGGGCGGTCCATGTCCACTCCCCCCCAGAGAGTCCCCGCGAAGCCGGTACGGGGCCCCGAGACCCCCGGCGGGCCGACGCGTTCCCAATGACACCTTCCATGAGGTGATTCGCTTCCCTGGCCGCGCGGGGCGTCACATCGCCTCCACGGCCTCGACGCCGATGAGGTCCAGGGTGTTCCGGAGGACCTGGCGCGAGGCCTCCACCAGGAGGAGCCGGAAGGGGCGCTGGGGGGGATCCGCGTTCAGCACCCGCAGGGATTGGTAGAACTCGTTGAAACGTTCCGCCACCTCATGCCCATACAGGGCGAGGAGGTGCACCGACGCCGACATCGCCACCTGGTCCACGAGGGACGGGAGCCGGCTCAAGGCCCGCAGGAGGGCCTTCTCCGAGGGCTCCGGACCCCCGGGGGGGAACGGGACGGGTTCCCCCCGGGCCACCCGTTCTCTCCCCGCAAGGAGTTCGGGGGCTTCGGTTCGTGCCTTCTCGAGGAGACTGCACGCACGGGCATGGGCGTACTGCAGGAACGGCGCGCTCTTCCCTTCGAACGAGAGGGCCTCCTCCCAGCGGAAGGTGATGGGCTTCTCCGCCTGCACCCGCAGGAGATGGAAACGGACCGCGGCGCATCCCACCTTCTCCGCGATGTCCTGGATCTCCTCCGGCGAGAGGTTCTCGCGTCGTTTCCGGACCTCCTCCCGGGCGAGGGCGCAGGCGCGGTCCAGAACGTCATCCAGGAGGACCACGCGGCCCCCGCGAGTGGTCATCCTTCCCTCGGGCAGGTTCACGAACGAATAGAAGATCGCCTCGGGCCGGCGGGGTTCTCCCATGGCCTCGAGGAGCGCCAGGAGCCCGCGGTAGTGGAGCTTGTGATCCTCCCCCAGTACGTCGATCACCCGGGCGAAACGCCGGAACTTGGAGAGGTGGTATGCCACGTCCCGTGCGGGGTAGAGGTCCGCGCCGTCCCCCCGGGTCACGAACACCATGGCGTCCTCCTTGGGGAGACCCAGGTCATGGGCATCGATCCCGAGGGCACCTTCCACGATCCGTGCCCTGGGGGATGCCCGGAGGCGGCGGAGGACGTCCCGGACGCTCCCGTCGAGCTCGAAGTCCGACTCCCAGGCGAATTCGTCGAAGGAGACATGGACCCGTCGGAGGGTCTCGCAGACCCCCTCCATGATCTCCCGGGGGACCGCACGATATTCCTCCACCGGGAGTTTCCCCTCCTCGAGGAGGCGGGCGAGGCGGGCGACCTCCTCGGCCGCCTCGGGGTGGGATTTCAGGTATTCGGAGGCGGCGGCGTACGGGAGTCCCCTCCACGCGTCGGGCTTGAGGTCCGGAGGTCGGCGCCCGTCCGCAGGGACCCCGGAGCGCGCCCGGATCTCCGGGGGCCATTCCGAGGGAGGACGGCGCCAGAGCCAGACCAGGGTCGCCGCCTGACGCCCGATGTCATCCACGTAGAAGTGGACGGTGACGGGATGGCCACGGGCCCGAAGGACCCGCACCAGGGTATCCCCCAAGATGCTGTTGCGGGACCGCCCCACGTGCAGGGGGCCCGTGGGGTTCGCGCTGGTGTGCTCCACGCAGACCGCCTCCTCCCGGGGGGGATGATGCCCGTACTCGTCCCCCCGGGAAAGGATGAGGCCCAGGGTCCGCTGCGCGAGCCACTCCACGGACGCGGTGACGTTGATGAATCCGTTCTCGGTGGTCACCTCCGCGAGGCCGGGCCCGGCGGGGAAGCCCTCCGCCAGCTCCTTGGCGAGGGCCCCGGGGGGCATTCCCAGGGACTTCGCCCAGCGGAAGATCGGGAGGGCGAGGTCCCCTTTGCTCTCCGAGGGGGTGGCGATCTGGCTCCGGATCTCCGAGGGCTCTCCCTTCCACCCCCGCCGGGAGAGCCGTTGCGAAACCGTGCCGATGAAGTGTCCTCTCAGGGGCTCCCACGGATCCGGAGAATCCTCGGCCATCGTGCTACCGGGGGCGACGGGAGGATCCGCCATGGAGGAAACCTCATGAGAATCGAGGACTCATAAACCCCGTGCCCGAGGTTTTACTCATCCGTTACGGGGAGATCGCCCTCAAGTCCCCTCCGGTCCGGAGGGAGTTCGAGGGCCGGCTCCGGCGAAACATCCTGGAGGCCTTCCTGGCCGCCCGGATCCCCTGCACGATCTCGAGCGACCACGGCCACCTGTACGTCCACACCCCGGATGCCGGCTCCGCGGCCCCCGTGGCCCGCCGCGTGTTCGGGGTGGTCTCTGTGAGTCCCGCGGAGGTGGTGGAGACGGACCTCCCCCGCATCAGCGAAAGGGTCGTGGAGATGGTGAGACCCCGGGTGACGACCGGGGCCCGGTTCGCGGTCCGCGCGCGCCGGACCGGGAATCATCCGTTCACCAGCCAGGAGGTGGGAGCCCGGGTGGGGGAAGCCATCCTGAACGCCTTTCCCGAGGCGCACCTCCATGTGGACCTCGGCAAACCGGATTGGGAGGCATTCGTGGAGGTACGCGGGCCCAAGACGTACGTGTACCACGAGCGCTGGCCGGGTCCCGGAGGGATGCCCCTGGGCGTGGCGGGCCCGGTGGGTGCCCATGTGGATGGGCTCCGGGGCGCTCTGGGGGCCTACCTCCTCATGAAGCGGGGCTGCTCCGTTTACTGCGTGGCGGAAGGCGAGGGGGTACGCCTGGTCAAGGAGGTCCTTTCCCGCTTCTCCCCTTCCCTCCCTGTGGAATCGGCGGACAACCCCCAGGGTGCGTGGGAGCATCTCAGGCGGCTGGCCGAGACGCGGGGGCTGGACGGGGTGGCGCTCCCCCTGGACGTGGACGAGTTCCCGCCGGCCCGCGAGTTCTGGAAGGACGTGGTGGTATTCTCCCCCACCGTGGGCATGACGGACGAGGAGGTGAGCCGCCGATGGTCCGACGTCGTGGCTCTCGCGCACTAGGGGAACGTCCCCAGGGCCAGAGGGGTCTCGAGGAAGCGGTCCCGCTCTCCTCGGAGGAGGAGGCGGAGAGGGAGTTCCGGGAGAACCGGCTCCGGGAGCCCTCGTCTCCCAGCGCCTCCTTCGAGGACCGCGTGGCGAACTGGTTCCGGCAACGGGAGGAAGCGCTCCGGCGCCGGCAGCGGCGCGACCTCCCTCCCGCGGACGAGGGCCCCGCGGGCGAGGGCTCGAGGCCGGGTTAGTTCGTCCGGACCCCCCCTTTTCCCGAACGGGTTGGGTGGATCCGGGGGCCCCGGTGGAAGGGGTAAATATGGAAAGAGGCTCGTCGCGCCAGAGCGTGGAACGTATGGCCGACGCATGGACCTTCGAGGCGGGAGCTAGGGTCACGCCCCCGCTGCCGTCACAGGATGGGGACTTGGAGCCCCGACGGCGACGCAGGCTGGGGGCTCGTCCATGAGCGCGCCCGGTTCCAAGGAAGGGGAAGGACCGGGAGCGTCGTCCGGTGAGCGGCCCCCCAAGATGGCCATCCTCCTCGCGTCCGGCATGTCCGAACGCCTCCTCGCCTTTTCCACGCTGGTGAGCGGGGCGGCGGCCCTGGGGTACGACGTGCACATCTTTGCGAGCTACTGGGGGCTCGACGCGTTCCGCACCAGCCATGCCGACGGGCACCCGCCCGGGGAGCCGGGGCATGGCCCGGACGGGGAACGCCTCCAGGAGACTCTCCACCGGAGGAATGTCCCCAGTTGGAGGAAGATCCTCCGCGCGGCCAAGGCCGTGGGCCATGTGGGGGTCTATGCGTGCTCGCAATCCATGGAGGTGATGGGCCTCTCGAGGAAGGACCTGGACCCCCTCGTGGACGATGTGATGGGCATCGCATCGTTCGTGGAGAGGACCCGGGGTGCGGAGGCGACCTATTTCGTATGACCGGAGAATCCTCGACCAACCCCACGGGACCCGAGACCCCCGCCCGTCCGGCCGGTGCGCGCGTGGTGGACGCCCGAGGGGCATGGTGCCCCGGACCGCTCATGGAGCTCATCGCCGCCATCCAGGAGGAGGACGCGGGATCCCAGATCGAGGTCCTGTCCAGCGACCAGGGCTCGCGCCAGGACATCCCCCTGTGGGTCCGGAAGGCGGGGCACGAACTGGTGAAGGTGGAGGAGGGTACGGAGTTCGACCGGTACCTGATCCGCAAGACGCATTGAATGTCCAGGAGGGAACGAGCATGAAGCGAATCGTGGTGTTGGGAGGAGGCATCGGCGGAACGACCGTGGCGAACCGGATCCAGCGGCTCTTGGCCCCGGAAGTGGAGACGGGCCAGGTGGAGATATCCGTGGTGGACAAGGAAGGGATCCATGCCTACCAGCCGGGCTACCTCATGGTCGTCTTCGACAAGATGCGGCCCGAGGAGACGCGGCAGGATGAGGCCCGCCTGCTCCACCGGAACATCCGCCTCGTCAAGTCCGAGGTGGTGAAGATCGACGCCGCGGGGAAGAAGCTCCACCTCGCGGGAGGGAAGGAGATGCCGTACGACATCCTCGTGATCGCCACCGGCTCGACCCTGCATCCCGAGCTCTCCCCCGGATTCACCGAGGGCGCACATTCCTTCTATGACCTCGCCAATGCGGTGAAGCTCCGGGACGACCTCCGCCAGTTCAACGGCGGAAAGATCGTGGTCACGGTGGCCGGGATGCCCTACAAGTGCCCCGTGGCCCCCCTGGAAGTGACCTTCATGCTCGACGATTATCTACGGTCCCGGGGGCTCCGGGACAAGAGCGAGATCCATTACACCTACCCCATTCCCCGGGTCTTCGGGATCGAGACGGTGGCCCCCGTCATGCAGAAGATCATGACCGAGCGCGGGATCCAGACCCACACCCCGTTCAACGTCCAGAAGGTGGACGCCGCGGGCAAGAAGCTCGTGGGGGTCGAGGGAGAGGCACTCGACTTCGACCTCCTGGTGGGGATCCCCCCACACCGGGGAGCGGACCTCATCGGGGCCTCGGGGTTGGGGGACAAGGGGAACTGGGTCCCCACGGACAAATACACCCTGCGGGCGGAGGGCCAGAACGACATCTACGTCCTCGGGGATGCCACCAACATCGCCATCTCCAAGGCGGGATCCACGGCGGACTACGAAGCGGAGACCGTGGCACAGAGCGTCGCCTCCCAGGCCCGGGGGATCGCCCCTTCGACGCGCTACGAGGGTCGGGTCTATTGCTGGATCATGACGGGGCTCTCCCAGGCCACCTACATCAAGTTCGATTATCTGCACCCGCCGCACCCCCCCACTCCCTCGTTCTCCCACTACTGGAACAAGATGATCTACAACCGCGTCTATTGGGACGTGACCGCCCGCGCCATGTTCTGAGGGGAGGGACCATGCCCGAAGGAACCCCCCCGGCGCAGCCCAACGGCCTGCAAGCCCTCACGGAGCGGCTGGACCGGTGGCAGGCGGACGGTACCCTGGAGCATCTCATGGGCCTCGCGGAGGGGCTCGTGGGCGTGAGTGACGCCCTCACCGACCGCATGGTCCAGTCCTCCGGCTCCGGACTGGTGGCGGCGGTGTCCCTCTTGGACTCCATCGGCCAGAACGAAAAGGCGCGGGAGGGGCTCATCCTCCTCCTGGAGAAGGTGGGGGAATGGAAGGAAACGGGGGCTCTCGACACGCTCACGGGGCTCCTCGAGGGGCTCGTGGGGGCGACCCAGGCGGTCTCCGACAAGATGGTGGAAGAGGCGGGCGGGTCTCTCCTGGGGGCCATGCGGTTCGTCCAGAACCTCCCGCAATGGGAGGAGCTGGAACCTCTGCTCGTGGCCTATCGCCAGAGCGCGCCCATGATCCAGGCGGTCGTGGGCGAGGTCGCCACCCTGGGGGACGGAGAGCGGACGCAGGCCGAGCTGGAACGGATCCCCCATGTGACGGGAGTGATGAGCCTGGGCCGAGCGCTCTCGGAGCCCGACATCCAGAGGGGACTCCGCCTGACGCTGCTCCTCCTGAAGCGCGTGGGACGTGTGGTGGGCTCGCGCGGGGGGACTCCCGGTTCCCGGTGAGCGTGCCCCCGGACGCCGGAGCCAAACCCACGCCCGGATCGGGTCGGTGGGGGGGCGTCTCCCCCAAAGCTTAAGACCCGCACCAACTGCCACCTCCCCGGAGGCGCTACGTTGCCCCAGTGGGCCGTTCGTGGCTCCTATCAGGCTCGTCGGAAGTACTGGCAGGGGTTCACGAAGGTACGGGAAGCTCCCACGGCCGAGGCGGCCCGGGAGCAGGTCCTTTCGGAGATCGGGGGCTCCCACCACGTACCCCGCATGATGATCCGGATCGAATCGGTGGCGGCGAAGGAAGGGTCCCCGTGACCGCGACGGACGATCTCTCTATGGCGGGCTCGCGCCGCGAGGAGGAGGTCCAGGAGCAGATCGCACGGCTCGACGCCTACCGGAACCAGTTGAACGCGATGCTCCGGCAGCATGAGCTCCTGCGGATGTCGCTGGGGGACCACACCCGGGCCCGCCAGGTGCTCGAGGAGATGGAGCGCTTCGACTCCCGCCAGGAGATCCTCCTCCCCGTGGGTGGGGAGGTCTTTGTCCGGGCCGAGCCCACGGACAAGGACCGTGTGCTCCTGGGCCTGGGGCGGGGGGTCACCGTGGAGATGGAGAGGCCCCGGGCCCTGGAGATCGTGAACGAGAGGATCCTCCGCCTGGAGCGCAGCGAACGGGAGCTGGGCGAGCAGATCCACCGGTTGGAGGAACAGGTGGCCATGATCTCCCAGCGGCTGGAACTGGCCGCGCAGCAGGAAGCCTCCCCCAATCCTCCTGCGGGCCGCGACTCCCATGTGGGCGCGCCTTAAGAGGCGGCTGGGCCTGGGCCCCTCGCCCGGGGGCCAGGACCCGTCGGGGAGCGAGCCCGCTCCCGCGGGCGCCGCCTCCCCGGAAGCCTACTTCACCGATGGTCTGGGGTTCCGCATCAAGGCGAGGACGCTCGATCAGGTCCTCCAGGAACTGGAGATCGTCCTCCTGGAGTCGGATGTGGCGCTCGAGGTGGTGGAGAGGATCCAGAAGGAAGTGCGGGACCAACTCAAGTCCCGCAAGCTCCGCCTCGGGGAGGACCCCTCCCGCGCCATCGAGGCGGCCCTCCGGCACTCGGTGGAATCGGTGCTCACGCTGCCCTCTCTCGACGTGGAGTCGGCCATCCGGGCCGGTCCCCGCCCCTACGTGATCCTTTTCCTCGGGGTCAACGGGAGCGGCAAGACGACCTCCATCGCCAAGCTGGCGAGCCTCTTGCAATCCCGGGGGCTCCGGGTCGTACTGGCAGCGGGGGACACGTTCCGGGCCGGGGCCATCGAGCAGATCGGGGTGCACGCGGAGAGGCTCGGTGTGAAGCTCGTCCGGCAGCAGGAGGGCTCGGACCCCGCGGCGGTGGCCTTTGACGCGGTGCAGCACGCCCGCAGCCGCCACATGGACGTGGTCCTCGTGGACACCGCGGGCCGTCAGCACACCAACGAGAACCTGGTGGAGGAAGCCAAGAAGATCCGTCGCGTGGTGAAGCCCCAGCTCACGGTCTTCGTGGGGGACGCATTGTCGGGCAACGACATGGTGGAGCAGGCGAAGCTGTTCCAGAAGGAGATCGGCTTCGACGGGGTGATCCTCACCAAGCTGGACACGGACACGAAGGGCGGGTCCGCGCTGTCCGTGGCGTACGTGGTCCGCAAGCCGATCCTCTACGTGGGGGTCGGCCAGGGATACCAGGACCTGCGGCCCTTCGACCGCCGATGGATGGTGGACCGGCTCTTCCGCGCTTCGGACGAGGCTCCGGCATGACCCCCTCCCTTCGGGTGGTGCTTCTCCGACCCAAGGAGGATGGGAATGTGGGGGCGGTGGCCCGGGCCCTCCGGAACTTCGGCGTCACGGACCTGGTGCTGGTCTCCCCACGCGCCAAGCTGGGTCCCGAGGCGCGGAGGCGGGCCATGGCGGGGCTTCCCATCCTCCAGCGCGCCAGAGTCCTGGGTTCCCTCGAGGAATCCGTGGAGGACACCGACCTCGTGGTGGGAACCACGGACCTTTCGGGAGGTCGGACCCGTTCCTACCTCCGGCGCTCGGTCACCCCGGAGGAGCTCTCCCTGATGGTCCAGAGGGTCCAGGGGACGGTGAGCCTGGTCTTCGGGCCGGAGGACAACGGCCTGAACCGGGAGGAGCTTGCGCGGTGTGACGTCCTGGCGCACATCCCCGCGGACCGGACGTTCCCCACCCTCAATCTCTCCCACGCGGTGACGGTGCTGCTCTACGTCCTCCATCGGGGGAGGGTCCCCGCGGAGGATCCGGTGGAGCTCCACGGTGCCACGGAAGCGCTCTTCTTCGACCTCTTGGAAAGGTTCTTGACCGAGTGCCGGTACCCGCCCCACAAGCGCAAGGGCCTCCGGCTGCTCTTTCGACGGGTCCTGGGACGTTCCCTCCCGTCGCGGTACGAGTACACCATGCTCCTGGGGTTCCTGCGCCGGGCCATGTATCGGAGGAAAGGATGGACGAAGACGGCTGGTTGAGGGTGCGCGGAGTGGGCCGGGAGAGGGTGACCCGGTACCTGGGGGAGTTCCTCACGGGTGCGGGGTACACGGTCGAGGACCAACAGGACGGGGGGAGCGAAGTCTCCCGGTCCGTGATCCAGGCGACCCTCACCAAGGCGAATCCCGCCGTGGTCCCCTTCCTCGTCCAGATCCGGCTCTCAGTATCCCCCACGGCCGGAGGAGCCCTCATCACCTGGGAATCCCCGCGGTCCGCTCCTCCGGAGGCGGAACGGCCACGGGCCATCCGGTTCCTGCACGAATTCCTCACGCATGTGGAGCGGATCATCGCCACGGAAAGCCGGGGGACGGCAAAGGTCACCCGCTCGACGCCCCATGGCCTCCCCTTCGATGAGACCCCACGGCCACCCGTACCGGCGAGTCCGGCGGCGGGAGAGGTCCCTCCCTCCACCGGATGACGGTCCGGGTCTCCGCCCGGACCCAGATCCGTCGGGGAGCCTCCTCGTGGTCCGTCCGGTCGGGGCGAGTCCCGAAGAGCCGGGGAGGGCCTTCGTGTCCCTCCGTACGGGGGGGATGAAGGGAATCGTTGAGGACTGGATCTAAACATCATGAACGCGCATCGCCGCCAAGTCGCTTTCCGGTGAAGTGGGTCGATCTGGCCGGACTGCGCTCGGAGGACGACGGACAGGGACCTTCTGTGCACATCGGGCTCCGCCCTGTGAGGAGGGCGACTCCCTCTACGTTGGGATGGGGATGCGACGACCTTGGGAGGCAGGATCCGCCTGGGACCAGCCCACCCATTGCGACAAGGGAATGGTTTCCGACCCGCGGCGGCGTGGATCCCCGCTCTCCCGTGGGCTGGGAAAGGCCGGGCCCGAGGAGTCGTGAGGACCCCGCTTCCGGAGACGGGCCTTAGGAGGTGGACCCCTCGATGCCGGCCCCACCCGCTTTGACCGAGAGAAGGCTTTTTAAGCGGGACCGGAGTCGCGACCGCGCTTCGGGTCATGGCGCAATCCGCATACAGCCACTTCGCAGAGTCGTTCCAGACCACCCTTCATCGGGAGGGCGCGGTCCAGCGACGGGATCGCCTGCTGCACTGGCGGCAGGAATCCGCCATCACGAAGCTGGAACGCCCCACGCGGTTGGACCGCGCGCATGCATTGGGATGGCGCGCGAAGCCCGGGTTCGTCGTGGCCCGGGTCCGCGTTCGCCGGGGCGGTCAACGGAAGCGTGCCATCATCGCGGGCCGGCGCCCCAAGCACAAGGGGATCGCGAAGATGGTCCTCGCGAAGTCCCAGCAGAGGATCGCCGAGGAACGGGCCCAGAAGAAGTTCCACAACCTCGAGGTGCTCAACTCCTATTGGGTGGGGGAGGACGGCCACGACCGGTTCTACGAAGTGGTGCTGGTGGACCCGAGCCACCCCTCGATCCTGTCCGACCCCAAGATCCGGTGGATCGCCGCGCCGGAACAGAAGGGACGGGCCTTCCGTGGGTTGACCAGTGCCGGCAAGAGGGGTCGGGGACTCTGGTGGAAGGGAAAGGGGGCGGAGCGCTTCCGGCCCTCGCGGAAGGCGAACCAGCGCTATGTCCGGCGGGTCCAGACGAAGGTCATCCCCTGAGTCACGCCACCTAAAGGTGCGGGTTCCTCTCTTCCAGATCCCCCAGCCAGTGATCCAGCGTGGTGCCCAGCCTGCCGGCTTCCCGTTCGGCCCAGACCGCCATGGCCTGGACATGGGTGATCTCTCCCAGCATGGCCCGCGCAAAGCGGCGGCGGAAGGTGAGATCCACCGGGACGCGCCCGTCGGCCATCATCTGGGACAGGCGAAAGGCGAGATGTCCCCCCTTCCGGTCCCAGTCGGTCAGGACCACAACCGGCCGTCCCCGGTCCACCAATGCCTCGACCACGGCGGGAAGAGGCCGCCCGGAATTCACCACGACGAGGGAGGCTCGAGTAACTCCCAGCGCTCTCAGGGCCTCCCGGTCCCGGTCCCCCTCCACCAGGAGGAGGGCCCCCCTCTCCGCGACCGTCCGGCGGAGATCGGCGAGCACGCGGAGGAAGGTCACCAACGGGGGCGGATCCGCCATCGTCGTCCCTCACGGAGGGGGATGTCCTCCTCGGACTTAACCTGAGGCGGTGGGTACGAGAAGGGGGAAGGGAGTCCGCCCGAATTCCGGGCCCGAGGGTGAAGGCAACAGTTTCCCCCTGCGAGGGGGGGCCGGATGCGGAGGGTGGAGAGCCATCGGGCGCTCCGGGTCCCAACGCTCTTATCAGGGAGGGTGTGGTGAGAGTCCCCGGAAGGCCTCCGGATCCATGTCCTCCCCCGGCGATTATTACAACGCCATCCTGGAACAGAGGCGGCTCGAATACTCCTCCCGGGGGCTGGGCAAGATCCCCTCCGATTTCTATACCATGTCCGACGCGTTCCTCAAGGAGTTGCGGGCCCTCTTGGACCAGCAGGCCCGAGAGGATCCCACGGGACGTCGGGTGGAGGTCACCCGACAGACCTACCAGAGGGCCCTCCAGCAGACGAGGGACGTCATTGACGCACGGATGTCCAAGATTGCCACCCGCGCGGCGCAGTACGCCTCGATGGGAGGCGAGGTCCCCGCAATGCTCCCCGTGGAGAGGCTCCTGTTCGATGCCCTCGTGAACGAGCTGCTCCGGCATCGGGGGAACGTCGCCCCATTCCTCTCCGGAGGAGCGCCCGCGCCCCCGAGCCCCGCAGTCCCATCCGGTGGCTCTCCCGCCTCGCAGGTCGCCCGGGAGGGTGGCCCTCCCCAACTTTCCGGACCGGCGATGGAGGCCCACCCTGCCGGGGGGAGCCATCCTTCGGGTGGTGTCACCAAGGTCAAGGAGGAACAACCGGAAGGCTGGGTGATCCGCATCCTTCAGGACGGGCCGCCCTTCGAGGTCTCCCCGGGGGACACACTGGAGCTCCTTCGGGAAGATGTGGTGACGCTCCCTCCCTCGGTGGCCCAGATCCTGGTCCACGCGGGACGGGCGGTCCGGATCCAACCGGGAGATCGGGTGCAGGTCACGTGACGGAGCCGCGACCCGGAGAGGGAGATCGCCCAGGCGGGGGAGAAGGTCCCCCGGGAGCCGTTGGGGGTCCCGCCGTTCCCCGCGCCGTGACGTGGGACCTCTGGCACACCTTGATCTACCTCGATCCCGAGGACGAGGAGCGCTACGTCCGGACCGCGGCGGAGGTCCGGGCCCATGTGGTGCGGCAATGGCCCCGACGCCCCGGCACCCGGGAGGAACTCTCCCCGGAGGAAGCGGGACAGCGGGCCTTCCTCCGGGCGGCCGACGCCGAGCGTAAAGGGGTGGGGATGTCCCTCGCCACCCAAGCGCAGGAGGCGGCGCGCCTCGCGGGGAGATGGGCGCGTCCCGAGGAGTACATCCGGGCGCTTTCCCGATTCGTCCGGGACGCCCCGTTGCGGGAAAGCCCGGGGGCTCGGGCGTGCCTCGCGCGCCTCCATTCCAAGGGGTTCCGGATCGGAGTGGTCTCCAACCTCTCCGGGGAGCCCGGGGAGGGGATCCGCCGGGTGGTGTCCGACCTGGGGCTCGCCCCGTGGATCGAGGCATGGTCCCTCAGCGAAGAGCTCCCCTGGGCCAAACCATCCCCTGAGATCTTCCTCCATTGCCTTCGCGAGCTGGGTGTCCCACCGGAACGGGCGATCCACGTGGGGGATCACCCCTATGACATCCTGGGGGCCCGCAAGGCGGGATTCCGGGAGGCGATCCTCTACCGGGGGGCGAAGCGGTACGGCGCCGGCTATGAACACCTCTACCGCCCCAACGAGCCCATCGATCCGGCCCCCCGCCATGTGGTCGAGGACCTGGGGCGGATCCCGTCGATCGCCGAGGAACTCCTTCCCTGAGCCCCTCCGGGAGCCCGGGGTCACCCCTGCCGGACCAGTTCCAGGACCCGGAACGTGGGATAGGCGAAGAGGTACGTCTTCCGGGCCATCCGTATCCGGGTCTGCTCCACGGGGTCTGAGGTCGCGCGGACCAGGGCCTCCGTCACGGCATCGAGGCCCCATCGGTGAAGGGCTTCCGACTGGTCAAGGTAGTCCGAGACATGGAACCCGGATCCCCGCGCCACCTCCTGGACGTATGTGAAGTCCACCCATGCGGTGATGTCCGTGGACCCGAGCCCCCGGAAGGGATCCAAGCCTCCCTCGTGGCGGTGGAACGTCTGGAGGGTTCCCCGGGGGAACCGGGCAAGAAGCCGTTCCCGGGTGTCGCCGTAATCGAAGAAGATGAGGTGTCCCCGGGGAACCATTCGCGCCAGGGACCGGAACAGTTCCGGAAGGCCCGAGATGCGTTCCAGCATGGTGCCTTCGGGTACGTCCCGCGGAAGTTCCCGGCCCCAATCGTCCGGGACCGGTGGACCCACGGTCTCCACCAGCCGTGTGGGGTCGTCGGGCGGGGCATCCACGAGGAGGGAGCACCAACGGCCTTCATGGACCACCAGCCGGTGAAAGGGGAGCGAATCCAAGAACTCGTTCCCCCAGACGACGCCTTCGGCGGGCGCGATGCCTTCCAGGGAATCGTACCAGGACACGGCAGCTGCGCCGGAGAGGTTCTGCAGGGCTTGTTCCCGCAAGGTGGAGGACACTTCCACCGCCCGGACCTTCCAACCCCCGACCTCGCTGCGTGGTCGCCCTCGTTCCAGGGAGGCCCATACGTCGCGCAGAAGAGACCCGTCCCCGGGTCCCAGTTCCATCAGGGAGAAGTTGGAGGGACGGCCCATCGAGAGATGGATCTCCCCGATGTGCTGGGCCAGGACGGCGCCGAAGAGGGGGCTCACCCGGGGCGCGGTCTGGTAGTCCCCCCGGGCTCCAAGGATCTCCCTCCCACCATGGTAGTAGCCCGCGTGGGGATGGTACAGCGCTTCCCGGAGGAACTCCGGGAACGGGAGGGGTCCTTCCCGGGCGATCCTCTCCCGGAGGCGATGGAGCAGAGCCGAATGCCGCGCCGCCGGGGACCCAAGACCTCCGGAGGACGGGTCCATGTGGCATCCCGTGGAGCGCCGTCGAGAGGGGCCCCCGCCGGTCTCAACCGATGTACCCCAGGTCTTCCTTGGGCTGGGCTTCCGGGGAGGGCTTCGTGTCGGATTCCCGGAACCGTGCGGCGATCCGTTCGATCTCCTTGGCCTTCGCCTCGAGGGTGGAAAGGTCCACATCCAGGTTCAAGGCCTTGGCGAGGACGCGCAGCACCGCCTCGGCGCTCCGGGGGTCCGCGAAGTATCCCGAGGTCTCGCCCATGAGGCACACGCTCTCCATCCCGTAGAGCTTCCCCAGGCCGAGGAAGAGCCCGCTGGCCCCGATGAGGCCCCCGCCGGGATCGTTCCGGGAGAAGATGACCCCGTACTTCTTCATGAGTTCCACCCTCTGGGGGGAGGTCGCTGCGCCGAGCACCCGGGGGGACTCCACGAGGTGGCCCTGGGCGAAGCCCGCGAGGGTGTAGACCTCGCGGACCCCCAACTTGGAACAGAGGAGGAGGACCTGATCCGTGAGTTCGTACTGACCCTCGGGACTGATGCCTTGATAGTCGCCCACGAGGATGACGAGATCCCGCTGCCCGGCCTTGGTTGCCTTCCGATAGTAGAGGTCGTTGGAGACGAGCCGGATGATCCCGTTCTCGTCCACGTACACCTGGGGAGGGAAGTACTTGGAGTGGATCGTGGCGAACCGGGTGGCGGAGAGCGCGTCCTTGAGATAGTCCGCGGCGAGCTTCCCCACGCTCCCGATGCCGGGAAGCCCCTCCACGAGCACGGGGTCCTTGAGTGTGACGTCTTCCTCGATCTGGATCCGGACATCCTGCATGGAGCGCCTACCCGGTCCGAACGATGGGACCCGCCCTTATGATGATTGGCCCCGGGCCATCCCATCACCTGTCCCGTTGAGGGGCGGGACCGGCCGCAGGCACAGGTTCTCGCAAGCGTGATAGGAGCCGAAGGTCTCCCTTCCGGCATGACCGAGGTTTGTCCCACCTGCGGAGGGGGTGGGCGCACCGGGGGTTCCCCGTGCCCCACCTGTGGCCGATCCACTCCCCCCGCCGGTGGCACGTCGGGGCACGATGAAGGGCATGGACTCGTGAGCGACGCAAGCCGGGATCTCACCGACGGGGTGCGTATCGCCTCAGGTTTGGCCCGGAGCCTGTATGGCGAAGTGCGCCCCCTGGTTTCCAAAGCCGCCGAGCTCACGCGGGACGCCATCGAGGGGGCCCGGCAGGAATTGGACGGCCGGGCACCTCCGATCCCGCCCCCCCCACCCCCGGATAGGCAGGGGACTGTTCCCCCGGCAGGATCGACCCCGGTGAAGAAGAAAGGCCCGGGGGATTGAATCAGGGAGGATTCCCCCGGAGGAGATCCTCCCGGCGGGAGGCCTCCATCCCCAGCCCCAACGCGGCGATGGTGGCCAGGGCAAACAGGAGCATGAGTTCCAGGCCCAGAGGGTCGGGAAGGACCGTGACCACCAAGGTGATCGCCAGGAAACCCGCGGCAAGGAACCAAAATCGCCGAGCCGAGACCATTCTCCCCCCTCTCCGAGCCACCGGCGGGGAGCCTCTCCTCCTTCTTGACAGTTCACATGGCGAGGGGGACCCCAGCTCTCCCCTCGCGTCGCAATGTCCCGGTGAGGAGCGGGAGTGGTCTCATACTTTCCCACGGTCTCCCGTCGACCGGAACTCCCGGTGCGGTTCTTCGGAACTTGTCGGACCCTCCCGCAGAATGGCGAGCGGGTCCGACCAGGGGGAAGGCGAAGGCCCCCTCAGGACCCCTTCAGGAGAAGATGCTTCCGCAGGGGCAATACCTGGGGAACCTCTCTCGTTTCCCATGGGAGCTCTTGGAGCAGTCGGCTCCAGAGAGCGGGAGTGACCCGGAGGCTTCGGCGGGACAGGCGGAACGGCAACAGGTGCCGTGGATAGCTGACGAGAGTCCGTCCTCCGGGTTTGAGGATCCGCCAGGTCTCGCGCAGGACACCGGACTTGTCCACCATGCAGCAGAGGACCAACGACAACAGGGCTCGGTCCACGGAACCCGTGGGGATCTGGGGGACCTGGTTTGCCGCGCCTTCGATGAACGTCACCCGGGGGTCCGCTCCCACACGGGAGCGGGCGATCTGGAGGTTCTCGGGATCGAGGTCCACCAGGAATAGCTGTCCCTGCGCCCCGATACGACGGAGGATCTCCGGGGCATAGTATCCGACGCCGGCTCCCAGATCCGCGACGGAGTCTCCGGGGTGGATGTCCAGGAGGTCCAAGTCTCCCCCGGGTGGGCCCAGCCACCGGCGGAGGCGGTTATCCAGGGTAAACGCAGGGCACATGCGGTCCTGCGGCTTCTCTACGCCCGGACCTTCCATGGACCACCGATGACGAGCCGTCCCTATAGCTTCACGGGGAGAATCGGAGCGAATGGAGCGACCGTCCCGGACCCGTGGGTACCCCCCCCCGCGTCGGCTGCGCCTTGGCAGTCCTGCAACGGGAATCTGCATGCCTCGGGGGTTGAGGATCCGCGGAACAAACGGGGCGGGATGGTTCCCGTGAGGTCGTGGTGCTCCCGGCGGGATTTGAACCCGCGTCAAAGGCTCGAGAGGCCTCTATCCTTGACCACTAGACTACGGGAGCAGCGTGTGACGTTCTGGATTCCTCCGCGTATTTAACCTTCCATGGACAGTCCCCGGAGTTCCCGCCCGGGACCCCTGAGGGGTGACCCGGGATCGCGCAACCCCCTTATACGCCGTCCTGCGTTCCAAGAGGCCGATGACCCCCCCTGTGAAGGCCCGGAGCGGGCATCTCATCCTGGATGGACGGAAGACCTACAAGGACCTCGCAAAGGTCTATCCGGAGATCCACCGGAGGCTGGTGGACCAGAACCGGCCCCTCCCCAAGGAGCCGGACCCGATCCTACCGGAGGTCATCCTCGAGGAGAACCTTCGGGACCTCCGCGCCGATCGCAAGCCGGTCGGCTACAACCGGCAGGACCCTTCGGGTCTTCGGTTGGTCTTCCCGATCCGGGAGGACCGTCGGTTGGAGTTCTACGTGACGAAGCCCATCCGCTGCCAGGAGGTGGTGGGCCTGACCGAGTCGATCTCCTCGATCCTCCGCAAGGCCGGTTTGAAACATGTGGTGGAGTACGATCGCTGGCCTCTGACGCCGCCCCGTCCGGGGGCGATGCCCACATCCGGCCTGAGCGAAGAGTCCTTGGGCGGTTCCGCGTAGTCGTTGGGGAAGGGCTCCCTGGGCGCCCCCGTAGTAGGCGGCAGATCGATCCTCGTGAGTTCCCTCTCCCACCCCGACTACCAACCCAGCGAGGTCCCATATGGGGAAACGATCCACGGAGCGCCGGGATCCACGCGCTTCCCGGGAAAGAGAAGGGGCGTCCCGTCAACTCGTGGGAGGCGCCCGAAGTGCCTCCTGAACCTGGGCCAGTGCGCTCCGCGCCAGCTCGATGGCCTTCCCGTAATCGGTGGCCCTCAGCTTGAGCGCCTCGGACAATAGCTCACGCGCCTTCGTCGTGGTGAGCTTCCGTTCGTTGGCCTGGGCCAGTGCGGCGTCGATGAGGTAGGTGAGGTTGGTGAATTCCCGGTGCCGGGCCTTCCGCTGGTTGAGCTCTTCCTCGGCCTCGAGGAGCTTTGCCGCAGCCCCGGTGAGGTCTCCCGTGGCGCGGACCCGCTCCACCTCCAGTGCGAGGGCTTCCACCGGGCCCACGGCCACGTTCAAGCCCTCCTTCGCAAAGGCGAGCTCGCTCTCCAGTTCCCGGAGCTTGTCCTCGAGACGGGGGGCCACCAGGCCGTTGAGCAGGTCGGTGGCCTTCGCGATCTGCCCGGGGACGACCTCGAGGTTCCGAGACTCCAAGTTCATCTTGGCTTCGCTAAAGAGCTCCATGACGGGCGTGGTTTCCACGCCCAGCTTCTCCCCCTGCAGGACCTTCCGTTCCAGCCGTTGAACGTCCGCCCCGAGGGCCTGTATGCGCAGGGTCTCGATCTCCGCGAGAGCCGAGGCCAGGAGGTCCTGGGCCTCCCGGAATCGGTGCCCCTGCACCGCCTCGTCCAGGCGGGTGTCGAGATCCCCCCCCGGTTCCGTGGGGGGCGGGGAGGGGAGGGCGGAGCGCAGGGTCCGGAGCTTCGCCCTCTGCTCCTCGATGACCACGCGGAGGGTCCCCTCCGCGATTTCCCGCGCCTCCTTGATCGCCTGGAGCGACGCGGTCCAGTCGCGCGACTTGAACGCCTGCTCGGCCCGTCCCAGGATGGGGAGGAACTTGGTATGCGCCTCGGGGGAAAGCGTCGGGAGCGCTGCGCCCAGGTCCCGCACCTCATCCAGGGACCGGGTGATCGAAGATTCCACGGCGTTGCGCGCCCCCTCCGCCGCCGAGAGGGAGAGGATGCGGGCCTCCGCATACTTCCCCTGGTCGAGGAGTTCCTTCGCCCGGGCATTGTCCGCAAGGAACGGTCCCAGGTCCACCCCGAATCCCGATTGGGCCCCGAGGCCCTCCTGCGTCCTCGTCACCACCTCTCCGGCCCGTTTCCGGAGCTCGGCCACGGAGCTCAGGCGGTCGGTGGCGGTGAAGACCAGATCCAGGACGTTGGTGTAATCCCCGCGGGCAAAGAGGTCCCTTGCCTTCTCCAGATCCTCGCGAGCTCCCGGGGCATGGAGTCGTTCCCGCTCGGCGGTCTCGAGCTTCTCCTGGAGCGTCAGGAGGGAGTTCTGGGCGAGGGAATGCTGGAGTTCCACCTTCTCCAGCTCGGATTCGCTGCGGCTGGCAAACTGGAGGGCCTCGATGGGCTTGCCCTCCTCGAGGAGCCGGCGGGCCTGGACGAGGAAATTCTCCGCGACCGTGGTGAGCATCCCCTCCATCTTGGATTTGGTGACGAGGTTCTGGAACTTGGCCAGCGTCTCGTTCACCTGGTCCCGGACCCGCCCCTCCACCTCGCGCTGGATCGCCTGGGCGCTCTCGATGGCCGAGGCGTAGTCCTTGGCGGCCATCCGGGATTCCACCTCGTCGAGACGTTTGCGGAGGTCGGCCGTCCCCACCCGAACGAGCTCCGCCTGGACCAATGCGTCCCGGGCCGACTTGAGCCCCTTGAGCGCCTGTTCCACGAACGTGCGGCTCTGGAAGAAGTCGCGGCGCGTCTGGTCGAGGATCTGGGCCGCCCCCAGGGGGATGGGGCTCTCCAGGCGGCGTCGGGCTTCCCGGAGCGCTTCCTCCACGGCCTGCGTGTCCATGCCCACCGCACGGGCGGACCTCAGGTCGGATTCCAGCGTCCGGAGCTGGCCTTCCAGGAGCGGGCGAATCCGGGAGAGGCCCTGGACCTGGAGTTCCTGGAGCCGGTGGAACGCCTCCACGGGTTGGGGGCCGGAGAGGGCCTCCTCCTCCCGGGCGAGGGAAGGGTGCCAATCTTCCGGGGCGGCCCCGATGCGTTCCGCTTCCTCGAAGAGGGTCCGCAGGGACGTGAGCACCGCGCGCCCATCCCTCCGGGCGACGATCGCCTCCACATCGTTCCGGATGCGTGAGGCAAGGGTCTCCGCCTCCTGGAACCTCAGGGACTGGTACGCCTCCCGTGCCTCGGCGATCCGGGGGGCGAATTCCCGCAGGTCCTCCACGGGAACCCCCTGCTTGCGGAGATTCGCCATCAATTCGGCCACCTTGGTGATCACGTCCAGGACCCTCTGGGCGGTGGAGCAGATGTTCGCTGCCTCCGTGCGGGCCTTCTCCGCGGCCTGGAAGGCCGGCAGGTACCGCCCCTGGCGGACCAGTTCCTGGGCTCCCTGGAGGGCAGTGCGGACACCGAGAGGTTCCAGTCCCATCTTGCCGGCCTCGACAACCGCGAGCTTGGCCCGGGAGACCGCCTCCTCGGCCCGGACCAGCTGCTGTTGCTCCAGGCGCGTCTTCAATTCCTGGCTGGCCCGGGAGGCCTTGAAGAAATCCCCCACGTCGAAGATCTCGCGCACCTGGGCGATCTCCCGCTGGACCTCGGAGGTGTCCACGGCCATGGAGGCGAGTGCGGTCCGTTCCTCCTCGAGTTCGCGGATCACCGCCTGGGAACGGGCGAGGAACACGGTGGAGAGTTCCTTCTCGGCGCGGTCCAGCGCTTCCAGCGACAGCGCGGCGTCGTCCCGTACCCGGAGGCTCACGTCGGTGTCCGCGAGGAGCCCTCGGACGGTCCCCACGGCCTGGGGGTCGGGGATCTCGTCGAGCGCTCGGCCCATCTCCTCCAGCCGCTGGCTGATGTGGGGGGCCACGAAGGCCTTGGTGAGCGCCTTGATTTCGGCCAGGGCTTCGGCGGTCTCCGCGAAGCGGCCGTCCTGGAAGAGCTGCTTCGCCCCGTCCAGTTTCCGGGGAAGGTCCTCGGGAGGGGTCCACCCCCGTTCCCGGAACCGGGCGCGCAATCGATCCTGCACCTCGAACTGCCGTTGGAAGAACGGCAGGGATTCGCGGCCCAACCCCCGAAGGCCCTCCTGGAGGCTGGTGCGCATCCGCTCCACGTCCCCCCGGGAGAGCATCGCCTCCGCCTCGGTGGCCATCGCCTCATAGGGCGTAGTGGAGAAGCCGCCGGTGTTGAGGCGCCTGAGGATCTCCCGGAATTCTTGGATCTCGGCGTGGGCCGCCTCCACATCCGCGAGGAGTTCCGAGGCGAGCTCCAGCGACCGTTGGGCCGAGGCGATGGCCTGGAGGAATTTCCGCTGCCGCAGGAAGTCACGCGCTTCGTTCATCGCGTCGATGGCCGGTTGCGCATCCCGGCGGAGCTGTCGGGCCTCGGCGAATCGGGGCCGCACTTCGTCGATGTACCCGGCCACAACGCTCACCACCAGGGCTTCCACGCTCTCCTGGGCTTCCTGCACGAGGCCCGGGAGCTCGGTGACGGGCGTGTCGGAGGATTGGTTCGCCACGTGTTCCAGCTTCTCGAGGGGCTCTTTGACGTCGACCCCCCCTTCGGACAGGACCCTGAGTACCTGGCGCAGTTCCGCGAGCTGGGATTCCGTCTTCTCCCGGATCCGCTGCTCGAGGTGGGAGGCTTCCTGGTCCAGCGACCCCACGTAGGTCGGGAGGTCCAGCGTGCGGTGGGACGAGACCTGCCCCAGACGGCCTTCCGCAGCGTCCACCTCGATGGACCACGATTTGGCCAGCGGGACCAGCGCGCTCAAGCGCCGAACGGAATCCTCGAGACGTTTCTGGGCCTTGGGGAGGCGGTGAGGAAGTTCCGCTTCCAGAGCCGCGAGCCCGTCCGAAAACCTTCCCTCCTGGAACAGTTTCTCGGCGGCGGGGAACCCATGGAGTGAGGCAAGGTCCTCTCCCCCGTCGCCGGACCACTGGGCCAATGCGAGGACCCTTCGCTGAAGGTCTCCGAGGAATCCGTCCTGGGCCTTCTGGAGGAAGGCTTCGGCCTCGGTGAGGGTGGCATGGGCCTCGGAGAAGCGCGCTTCCTTGAGCGGGGTCTCCCACCCACGGGAAGAGAGGGGAGACTGCCCGTCGGGGAGGACCCCGAGCTTGTGGAGCTCCTGGGCCCGAAGGAGGGCCCGTTCGCCCCGTTCTGTGAGCGATTTCTGGATCTCCTCCTCCGTGGACCTGCGGAGCGCATCGGAAAGGGTGACCACCTCCTCCCAGGAGAGCTTCCGGATCGCTTCCCGGATGGCGTTCTCCCGTGCCTCGAGGTCCGGTGGGGTCACACCTAACCCCCGGGCCAGCTCCACGGAGTCCATGGCGAGGCGCCGGGCCTCTTCCCCCGCCGCTTTCCTCCGCTTCAGTTCCTCGGCCTTTTGGGCAACCTGCTTGAGCCGAGCGCTACTCAGCCCGCCTCCTGCCGCCGTAGACTACCCTCCGAGGTTGGACCTCCCCGCGCACGGGACGCCGGGACGTGCGATTGCATATGGCCCCCCTCATATAAGATGTGGGGAATACCGGCGGCGTCTACCGTGAGAACGGGCTCCCTTCGGGGGCCCGCCCGGGCCTACGCGCGTTGGATCTTCCGCTTCCCCATGGCGGACATGTACGCCACTTCGGACCCGGGGGAGAGTTCCTCCCGCTGCCCCGGTTCCAAGGGCAGGGAGAAGGTCTCGTAGCTCTCCATGTCCATCAACTGGACCTCGGTGTCGCTCAAGGAGAGGACCTGGGCGGACCGCTTGTTGATGATGGGGACCTGCACCTTGTGCTTCACCGGGAACACCACGGAGCGCTTGCTCCCATCGAAGATGCCCATCACGTCGATGCGGGCCTTCGCCTCTCCGTGCTTTCCCGGTTTCGACGTCTGGATCGAGAGGATCTTGCACGGCTCGTTGTCCACCAGCATGTAGCGCCCCTCACGCAATTCCCGGACCTCTGCCTGCGTCCAAGCCATGGTTCGTTCCCTTCGGCTGTCCCGATGGGGAGCGGCATAAAAGCTCTCGCTCCCCGAGGTCATCGGGCACCCCGCCCGGCCGCGGAGCCGTGCGATCCACGCGAAGATGCCGCGGTGTTAAACGAAGCGCCACTTGTATTAAATAGCTGTTTAACTGTCGTTTAACGCGTGCAGCCACCGAAGGGGGCCGGAGTCTTCCTCGGAGTCCGTCTGGACCACGAGGCGACTCACCGTCTGGACCGCATCGTGCGGTCCCGCGGGCTCCCCAATCGGTCCGAAGCTGTCCGCCAATTGCTCCGGGAGGCGGACCCCGAGGCCACGGTGCCCCGGTCGGGGTCCCTTCCCACCACCGGCGCGGAGGCACGCCCGGATCTCCCGGCTTCCCTCGCTGCCGAGCTGGAAGAGCTGGTGGAGGATGGTTGGGCCAATTCTGTGGCCGACGCGCTCTCCAAGGCGGTGGAACGTGGGCTCACCGAGCTCGCCCTGGACCATGGAGAGAGGCGCCGGGCCTCGCGGGACGCCTCCCGGGAGCTCCACGAACGCCGCATGGCCCGTCGCCGCGCGGCGTCCCGGGGAGACGGGCTGCTCGGAAAGTAAGAACCCCACGGAGGCACCGAACCATGCTGAATCCCCGCCCGCTGAACGTGCGACCCCTGCGGCAACCACCTCTCGTCTGCCGTCTCTGCCAGCAAGAGGCAGAGCACAACGAGATCCTGCGCATTTCCTACTGCGCGATCCACGGGCTCGAGAGCCCTCTGGACATCCTGGGGAGCACCCCCCGGCGCTTCGAGACCGGACGCGCGGCGTTCGTCCGGAACGCGAACCCCACCTTCAACCTGGGGTCCTGGGCCATCCCCGCGGGTTGAGGCGCCCCGGGGCCTCCGCGGCCCGGTAGGGAACCCTTTCCTCCCGGGGGGGCACCCGGACCCGGCACGGGGCAAAGCCCATGAAGGACCCCGGGGTCTCCCCCGAAAGGAGGTCTTCCATCTGACGCGTCTCTACACGCGGACCGGCGACCGCGGGGAGACGTCCTTGCGGGGCGGCAAGCGGGTGCGCAAGGACGATCCCCGGGTCGAAGCCTACGGTTCCCTCGACGAACTGAACTCGCTCCTGGGAACGGTCCTCGCGGCCCTTCCCCAGGGGACGGCCACGCCGCTGGGGGAGGAGCTGGAGCTGGTCCAGCACGAGCTGTTCAGCCTGGGCGCGGAGGTCGCCGGTTCTGGAGCCGCGAATCCCCCTCTCCGGCTCCTGGAAGCGCGGCACGTGGAGGCTCTGGAGAGGTCCACGGACCGGTTCATGGAACCGGTGGGGCCTCTGCGTCATTTCGTGCTGCCCCGGGGGACCCCTCTGGCCGCCCAGCTCCATGTGGCCCGTACCGTGGCCCGACGCGCGGAGCGCGCCCTGGTGCGCCTGGACGCCGCGGAACCCCTGCGCCCCGTGATCCTCGCCTACGTGAACCGGCTCTCGGACCTGCTCTTCGCCATGGCCCTGTGGGTGAACCATGGGGAGGGCCGCCCCGAGACGGCCCCCGACTACACTCGGTGAGGGAAGGCGGGTTCACCGGGGAGGCAGGCGTTGGAGATCGGGCTGGTGGGAAAACCCAACGTGGGCAAGTCCACGCTGTTCAATGCCCTCACCCTGGCGAGCGTTCCAGTGGCCCCGTACCCCTTCACCACCATCGAACCCAACCGGGGGCCCTCGTTCGTCCGGTTCCCCTGCCCCCATCGGGAGCTGGGTCACGCATGCGTCCCGGGGAACGCCGGCTGCGATGCAGGGACCCGGACCCTGCCGGTCGTCCTCGTGGACGTGGCGGGCCTCGTTCCGGGAGCCCATGAGGGGAAGGGCCTGGGGAACCAGTTCCTCGACGACCTTCGGGCGGCGGATGGTTTCCTCCACGTGGTGGATGGGAGCGGGGCGACGGATGCCCAGGGGGTCCTGGGGGCCCCCGGAAGCCACGATCCCCGGGAGGAGATCCAGTTCCTCGAGGAGGAACTGACCCGATGGGTGGCGGGGATCCTGGACCGGCAGTGGGATCGTCAGGTGAGGGGATTGGAACTCTCGGGAGGGAAGGTAGAAGGGTTCGTGGAGGAGCGTCTCACGGGGCTCTCCATCCCTCTCCCGTCCATCCAGGCGGCCCTGCGACAGGTGCCCCTGGACCTGGCCCATCCCTCCCACTGGACCCCCGGGGACCGGCTCCTCCTGGCCCGGGTCCTCCTCCGGGTCGCAAAGCCCCGCCGCGTGGTGGCCAACAAGGCCGACCAGGCACCCGGACCGCTCGTGGAGGCCCTCCGGGCGGATGCGAGCCTCCCTCCCCTCTCGTTCGCCTCCGCGGAGATGGAGCTCACCCTGAGGAGGGCCTCGAAGGGAGGGCTCGTACGGTACTCCCCGGGCGACCCGAGCTTCTCCATCCCGGACCCCGGCCGCCTCACCGCGGGCCAGAGGAACGCGCTGGAATCGATCCGGCGCTTCCTCTCGGTCTGGGGGACCACGGGTGTCCAGGAGGCGCTGGAGGGGCTCGTCTTCCAGGGCCTCCACCGGATCGTGGTCTTCCCCGTGGAGGACGAGACCAAATGGACCGACGGGCGCGGACGCGTCCTGCCGGACGCGTTCCTCGTCCCCCAGGGGACCACCGCACGGCAGCTGGCCTACCGGGTCCACACCGACCTCGGGGAGGGCTTCATCCGGGCCGTGGACGGGAGGACGCACCGGGCGCTGGCGGCCGACCACATCCTTCAACCGGGAGACATCGTACGGATCGTTTCCCGGAAGTGAACTTCCCGGGACGTTCAACGGGGAAGGGGCTCCACTCGGACGCCCTGGGGGGGAGGGCGGACCCGGAAGGCGAGGCCCCCCGCCCGGGCGATGGCCCGCGCCGCCGCGAGCTCGCTCCCCGGTCGAGGGAGGGCCAGGATGGAACCTCCGGAGCCCGCTCCGGTGATCTTCACCCCTGCGACATGGGGCCGGACGGCCCCCACCAACTGGTCCAGCCGGGGGTGGCCCACTCCCAGGCGCACGAGAAGGGCGTGGTTCCGCTCCATGCACTGCCCCACCGCATCCCGGTCCCCGCGCCGGAGCGCGTCCTCGCCGGCTCGCGCCAGCGAGCCGAAGGCGGCCAGGAGTTCGGGGCCATCGGTCTCCTGGAGGCGTTGCCGGACCCGGTTCACCGTGCGGCCCGTCTGCTTGGGGACGCCGGTGTACCCCACCACCCAGGTCCAGCCCGGATCCGGCACCCGGCGGACCGTCCACGGGCCCTTTCCCTCCACGGCTGGGATCGTCCAGAGGTCCTCGCCCTCCCGGCCGGGGGGTCCCACGGCCACGATCCCGCCCGCCGTGACCGCGGTGGTGTCCACCGGGCTGCCGACCCCCTGCGCGGCCCTCTCCGCAAGGAACGATTCCCGGGCAAGGGTCCCCCGGTCCACGGGGCCCTCCCGGGCTCTGAGGATGGCCGTGAGCGGGGCCACGAGCGCGGCGGACGAGCCCAGGCCGGACGCCGGAGGGATCTGGGAACGCACGCGCACGTCGAGATGTCCCGCCGGCGGGGACGACCCCTTCCCGAGGATCTCCTGGAGGTAGGGGTTCCTCCTCCAGGCGCCCGAGTCCCCCTGGAAGCGATGGTCAGTTCCTCCCGTCGCCTCGTGGACCTCCACGGTGGTGTAGATGTCCAGGCTGAGGACCACGGCGGGTTCCCCGTAGACCACGGCGTGCTCGCCGAAGAGGATCGCCTTTCCCGGTGAGATCCCCCGCGACGGGAGGGGGGTGAGCGGGAGGGGATTCACGGAGGTGCCTCCGCCTCCTCGTAAGGGTCCGGGAGCCTCCGGGAGGACGAGGTCAGGTCGCGGACCCTCTTTCCGCGGCGTGCGGGGAGGACCTGGATCCGTGCCCCGTCTCGCCGCTCCACCTGAGGGGTTCCCAGGAGCCGGTCCAGGAGGATGGCGAGGGCCGCCACCTCGCTGTGGGGTTGGTGGGTCACCGCCACATTGTAGGTGGCCCTCTCGTACACCTCCCGGGAGACCTTGGGGCCGCCCACCACAACGAGGACCGGGCCCTCGAGGGTCCACCGCGTCCGGAGCTCGTCCAGGTCCTCCCCGTACATGGTGAGGTGGAGTGTGGATCCGGGCCAATCCTGGATCAGCTTCCTCCCGCTGCGCTCGCCCAGGACCCGGAACGAACCCCCGAACCGGCGGGCGAGGTCCACCACCCGCCGGGCGAGCGCGTCGTCGGGAGGTTCCAGATGGACGACCTCCACGCCGAACGCCCGGGCGGTGAGGAGGACATGCGTGGTGAGCCGGGGGTCCCGGCCCGGTCGATGCCCCAGCCGAAGGACCTCCACGCGGAGGCCAGGATCACTCCCGGGACCCATTGAGACGCTCGATGCGATGTCCCCGGTACTCCAGGCGCTCCGACCGCTTGATGAGCCCCTTGAGGCGGGTGGGGCTCATCTGGAGCTCCTCCGCGACGTCGGAGAAGAACCGTCCCGTCTCGCCCACCGCATCGTAGACCTGCTTCTCCTGCTTGGCGTAGTCCTTGTCGCTCATGGAGGCGATGGAGAGGATCTCGGAGACCTCGGAAAGCGGGGCCGTGGTGTTGATGTTGATGGTGGAATAGTAGGTGTGGAAACTCTTGACGGGTTGTTTCTTCGCATCCCGGGCGACCCAGCGGGTGTCCACCAGCTTGAGCTTCTCGAAGAACCCCAGGACGCGGACCCCCTCCTTGCCGAACTCCTTCTCCACGTCCTCCTCGGTCAGCCAGTTGTCGGTGAGCCGGTTGAAGAGGTCGAGCTTGAAGGGGGAGTCCACCGCACGGAGGACGGGTACCAATTCGGAGATCTCATTGACCACCTTGATCCGATGCATCTCTCCCCGGGAGGGCAAGCGGGCTCTTATTGTTTGGGCGTCGGCGGGGGGCTCTCTGCCGGGACCTTCGCCAACAGGGCCCTTCGGTAGCGCCCGTACCGGTCCTCGGGAGAGAAGCGGGCCGGGTGCGGAGTGCCCGTGGGGGCCTGGCACCGGGGACAGTTCTCCTGGAGCGTGTAGACGGAGCAGGTCCGGCATCGGCGGATCTGGAGGGGAGACATGGCGGATTCCTCAGAGGTGGGTGAAGGAGCCCTTTCCCCCCAGGGCCTTGATCTTGCTCAGGGCGGCCTCGGAAGACTTCTTCAAGAGTTCTTCCGCCTGCCGGTACTGGGTCCCCTCGACCACCACGCGGTAGCGCGGGGCGCCCACGTACTGGACGACGATGGCCTTGGGGTCCACCCGTTCCGCCTCCTGGAGCGCGGCGCGCACGTGCTCCACCCCGTCGGGCGCGTGGCTCGAGACCTCGAGGATCCCCGTCACGGACACCCGCGGCGGCGTGATGTTCTCATGGGCGATGCGCTGGAAGGCGCTCACCCAGGCCCCCCGGAACCCGTCGCGCTGCAGCGCCTTGGGGTCCGCGGCCGCGATCTCGAACGCCTTGAAGAGGGACCCGTACTTCTCCACGAGGCGCTCCCCGAACTCCTGGTAGGCCGCCTCCATCTCGATCTTGAGGGCCTTCGCCACGAGGCCCATGAGCTTCTCGGCCCGTTGCTCGTTCTTCCAGGACTGCAGCTTCTCCCGGCGCTGGTGGTCGTTGATCCGCTTCAGGGAGAGGTCCACCTGGTTCTTTTCGGGGTCGATGTGGATGACCCGGGCCACGATCTTCTGGCCCTCCCGGATGTAGTCCCGGATGTACTTGACCCACCCGGTGGCCACCTCCGAGAGATGGATGAAGGCATCCCGGTTCCCGTATTCGTCGAGCGTGACGAAGGCCCCGAAGTTCCGGATGCTCCGGACCGTGGCCACGACATGCTCCCCTTCCTCGGGAAGGGTTCCACGAGACGGCATCTTTGGGACCGAACCGGGGGGAGGCTCAGACCTCCGTTCGGACGATCTCGGCGCGGAACTCCCCTTTCCCCCCGGTGGGGGTGGCCACGAGGGCCCCGCAGATGCTGCAGTGCACGGTGGTGGAAGGGCGGCTGAAGACCACGAGCTCGCTGGAGCAGTCGGGGCACTTCACGGTGTAGAACGGGGCCCGGGGACGCGGCGCTCCCGGCGCGGGAAGCTGTTGTTCCATCATCCCTTATGCTCCACCAGCTCCAGCTGGCTCGCGCGGAACGAAGGAGGTTGCACCACGTACTTGCATTGCTGACAGCGGTACTTGAGGTACACGCGCCGGACGGCCTTCGCCCTTCCCTCGGGCTTGGGGCGGGGGAACCCCCCGTAGCCCCGCTGGGCCCGTCGGAACCTCCGCTGACCCCACGCGAGTTCGCTCGCCTGCCGCTTCCTCCCCTTCTCCACGTCGTGCGCGGTGTGCTTCTTGCACTTGGGGCAGTAGGCGGACACTTCCTTGGGATAGTGCATGACGAGGCCCGCCGAGAGAGGAGCGATATTTGAACATGATGGACCCGGTCGGCGGTCCTTCGGGATGGTGCGGGCCTCGCCGGGGCTCCGAGTGGGGGGCGTGGGGGGTGGGACCCGAGTCACCGGATCCTCGCCCCTCCCGGGCCGCGTCCGCCCGGTGCCGCGGATCGGGGGCGCTTCCCGGCGGAGCACGTCCCCAAGCTTTATAGCAGGGCGCTTTTTCGGCGGCGCCGAACCAGCGTTCCCATGGCCGACAAATCCCCGCTGCAAGCAATCCAGGAAGCGGTGTCCACCGCTCCGCCCCGGGAGTTCCCCGAGTCCGTGGAGGTGGCCATCAACCTCAAGGAACTGGACCTGAGCCTTCCCAAGAACCGGGTGGAGGAGGACGTGACCCTCCCGCGGGGACGGGGCAAGGGGATCAAGGTGGCGGTCATCGCCTCCCCCGAGCTCGCGGAGAAGGTCCGGGGATCGGCGGACCTCACCGTGACTCCCGACCAGATGGATGAGGTCTTCAAGAACAAGCGGGTGAGCCGGAAGGTGGCCCGCGACATCGATTTCTTCATGGCCGAGGCTCCCTTGATGCCCATGATCGGGAAGCGGCTGGGACAGGTCCTGGGTCCCCGGGGGAAGATGCCCCGGCCGGTGCCTCCGGGGACTGACCCGACCCCCATCATCCAGGCCCTGAAGAGGAACGTCCGGGTGCGCAACAAGGGGAAGCGGACCTTCCATGCGGCCGTGGGGACTCGGAACATGCCCGCGGAGGAACTCGCGGAGAACCTCGAGACCGTCCTCAACCGGGTCGTGTCGCGCCTGGAGCGCGGGCGGTCCAACGTGGAGAGCGTCTACGTGAAGACCACCATGGGCCCGTCGGTCCGTCTGTGGTAGAGGGAAGATCCATGAGCATGGCGGCCCAAGCCCAGGTCACTCCACACATCTCCCCCTCCCGGGCCCAGAAGGTCGCCCGGGTGGAGGCTCTCAAGAAGGAACTCCTCTCCCGGCCGGTGGTGGCCCTGGTGGGCATCCGGGGGGTCCCGGCGGCGAACCTGCAGGGGATGCGTCGGGAACTCAGTCTCCGCGGACATCCTCTCCACGTGGCCCCGAATAGCCTCATCGTGCATGCCCTGGAGGCAGCCGCCTCCGAGCGGCCCTCCCTGGCCCGGTTGGTCCCCCTGGTCCAGGATCAGACCGCGATACTGGTGGCGGACACGAACCCATTCGTCCTGTCCCAGGAACTGGACAAGACCCGGAGCCCGGTGGCGCCCCGGGGCGGGGAGATCGCCCCCATCGACGTGGTGGTCCCGGCGGGGGAGACCCCCTTCAAGCCCGGCCCCATCGTGGGAGAACTGCAGCACGCCGGGTTCCCGGCCGCCATCGAGAAGGGAAAGGTGGTGATCAAGAAGGAGACCCTGATCGTGAGGAAGGGGTCGATCATCTCGCGGGAGGTGGGGCCTCTCCTCGCTCGGCTGGACATCAAGCCGCTGGAAGTGGGTCTCCTTTTGCGCGCCGCGGTGGAGGAGGACGTCTTCTACCCCCGCGAGGCCCTCATGGTGGACTTGGAGCGGATCCGGGGCGACCTCGTTCGGGCCCGCCAGCAGGCGTTGGGCCTCGCGCTCCACATCGCATTCCCCACGGCGGAGAGCATCCCGCATCTCCTGGCCCGGGCCCAGCGCCAGGGGATGGGCCTCGCCCTCGCCGCCGGCTTCGTCTCGCAGGAGACCATCCGGCCGCTCCTGGAGAAGGCCGCGCGCCAGGCGAAGGCTCTCCAGGCCCTCGAAGGTCTCCCAACGAACTAGGAAGGAACACAACCAGGAGGAGGAAAGAACCATGCAGTACGTCTATGGTGCCATGCTGCTCCACGCGGCAGGCAAGCCGATCGATGAGAAAGGGGTCACTTCGGTCCTCACGGCCGCAGGGGCACAAGCCGATCCGGCCCAGGTGAAGGCCTTACTGGCCGCCCTGGAAGGGGTCAACGTGTCCGAGGTCTTGGCCAAGGCCGAGACCATGGCCGTGGCGGCCGCCCCGGCGGCGCCTGCCGCCTCGGAGAAGAAGGACGACAAGAAGGAAGCCAAGAAGGAAGAGAAGGAAGAGAAGGGCGTGACCGAGGAAGAGGCCGCGGCCGGACTCTCCGCCCTCTTCGGATAGGCCCCACCGCGTATCCTCCCTCGGGGGAGAGGGCCCACAGCGCTGGGCCCTCCTCCCCCATCTTTTTCGCATCCCCTCCCCGGAGGACTCACGGGTCCCAGGGCCGGGGGGGATCCTTTGCCCCCAGGCTTCTTTGGGGACATTCCGCACGCCACCACGAAACCGTTTAAACCTGCACAAGGTCCCACCCTCGTGGGCGTCCGGGAGAAATGCGGCGTCGTCGGCGTCTCCCTCCCCGGTAAGGGAGCGGCTCCCTACCTGTACATGGGGCTTCGGGCCCTGCAGCACCGGGGCCAGGAATCGGCGGGCATGGCCACCGCCTCGCAGAGCCAGATGTACCACCGGCGGGGGATGGGCTTGGTCCACGAGGTCTTTGACGGGGAACTCCTGGACACCCTGCGGGGGAGCGTGGGGATCGGCCACGTCCGCTATTCCACCACAGGGACCTCCAACCTGGAGAACGCCCAGCCGTTGATCGTGGGCACGGGCACGCGGGAGATCGCGTTGGCCCACAACGGCGACATCGTGAACTTCCAGAGGCTCCGGCGACGCCTCGCCCTGAGCGGGGTGGAGTTCCTGGGGAACGCGGACACGGAAGCGCTGGGCCAGTACATCGCCATGGAGTTCTCCCGGACCCGGGACATGGAGACCGCCATCCGCCGAGCCATGATGGAGGCTTCCGGGGCCTACGCCGTGGTGCTCCTGCACGGGAACCACCTCTACGCGTTCCGGGACCCCCACGGGATCCGCCCCCTCTGCCTGGGATCCCTCGACGGGGGCTATGCCGTGGCCAGCGAATCGGTGGCCCTGGAGCTCATGGGAGGGAAGCTGGAACGGGAGCTCCTTCCGGGGGAGATCGTCTCCATCGAGCGGGGCCAGGTGTCCCACAGTTCCACCATCCCCCGTCCGGGCTCCACGGCCTACTGCATGTTCGAATGGGTGTACTTCTCCCGGCCGGACAGCATCTTCCAGGGCCAGCTGATCTACGAGGTCCGGCACCGCATCGGGAAGGCGCTGGCCCGGGAATCTCCCCTGGAGGCGGACGTGGTGGTCCCGGTCCCGGATTCGAGCCGCCCCCAGGCGCTGGGGTTCTCCGAGGAGAGCGGCATCCCGTACGCGGAGGGCCTCATCAAGAGCCGGTTCGTGGAGCGCACGTTCATCCTGCCGGATCAGCGCCGCCGGGAGGAGGAGGTGCGCGTGAAGCTCCATCCCATCCCGGGGGTCCTGCGGGACAAGAGGGTCGTGCTCCTGGACGACAGCATCGTGCGGGGGACGACCCTCCGGGAGATCGTCCACATGGTCCGGGCCGCGGGGGCCCGCGAGGTCCACGTCCGGGTGGGATGTCCTCCCATCGTCGCCCCCTGCTATTACGGCGTGGACATGAAGGAGCGCAAGGACCTCGTGGCGTTCGAGAAGACCCAGGAAGAGGTGGCCCGGGCGCTCCGGGCGGACTCGGTGCGTTACCTCACCATCCCGGGCCTGGTCCAGTCCATCGGTGTGGGGCAGAACGGCCTGTGCCTGGGCTGCCTCACCGCCCGCTACCCGGTGGACGTCCCGCAGGAGCAGCGGCGGTTCCAGCGGACGCTCCGGGAGTTCTAGACCAGGATGCCGGCACCGGTTCTGGCCCAGGCCGGATCCATGATGGTCCTCGTGAACCCCGACGGGAAGGTGCGGTCCCAGTGGGCCCCCTTGGACCGGGGCTCCCTCTGGTGGCTCTCCCCAGAACTCCCTCCCCCGCTCCTGGACTGGGGGTCCCGGTGGCTCGCCGAGTTCCGGGAACGGCCCGTGGTGGCGATGGACCCCGTGGCAGAGAAGCTCGCGCAGCGTTTCGGGGTCCGCGCGCTCCGTCCGGATCCAAGCTCGCTGCCGGACCTGCGGGGGGCGCCCTGGTGGCCCCGGATCTCCCGGGACGTGGGCCTCGACATGGCCCGCGAGCGGCTCGCCCGGGAACTCTCCTCCCCTCCTGAGGTGGTCATCACGCTGAGCCGGGAGCGCGACCGTGTGGAGCGGTGGATGGGGCGCGAGGAGGAGGTCCTCGAGGCCCTGCGCCTCTCGGGATCCCCCGATGGCGTCGTGGCGAGGTACCGGGAGCTGTCCCTGCAGACGCTGGATGCACTGCGGGCCCGCCGGGAACGGCTCGACCGGGCCCTCCTCCTGGAAACGACCCGCATCCTGCCGAACCTCACCGCCCTCCTGGGCGCGAGGACCGCGGCCCGTCTCCTGGCTCACTCCAGTTCCCTGGACGGGCTCTCCCGCCTTGGGGCGTCCCGGATCCAGCTCCTGGGAGCGAAACGGCGGCCCCCGGGCGGCAACGGCCCCCGGCACGGGCTCCTCTACAATGCGGAAGGGATGGACCGGGTCCCCCCCTCCCGGCGGGGCGCCCTGGCGAGGACCCTGGGGTCCCTCGCCGCCCCGGCGATCCGGGCGGACCTTCTCACGCACGGGTCCCTGGGGACGTTCCTGGTGGCGCGGCGGGAGGCCCGGATCCGCGAACTGAACCGGCCCCGACGCCCGAGGACGAGGAACGGACCGCGAGGCGGGGCATGAGGACGGGACGCGCCGCACGACGGCCCGGGTGGGTGCGGCCGCGACCGGGCCCATGGCGAGGGGAGCCCCAACGCGGACCGGAGCGCGCGTTGGAACGGACGGATGGAAACGGGCCGCCGTATCTCCTCCGTTCCGGGAAGGAGAGGCTCACGTTCTGGACGTTGGGGTTGGGGGAGCCTCCCGGGGTACGCTCGGAGCGTCTTCGACACGCACCGGAGGGGGTATGGCGGGCCATGGACCCCTTCCGGAGCAAGCTCGCGGCCGCCCTGGTGAAGGGTGTGGAGTTCCCTCCGGTCCGACCGGGTTCCGCGATCCTGTACCTGGGAGCCGCCAGCGGGACCACGGCGACGCACGTCGCAGATGCGGTGGGGAGGGAGGCCACGGTGTTCGCGGTGGAGAAGAGCCTCCGCCCGTTCCAGCAATTGCTGTCGGTGGCCCAGCGGTACCCCAACCTGATCCCACTCCTGGAGGATGCGCGTTCCCCCCAGCGCTACTCACCCTGGGTCCCTCGTGTGGACCTCATCTGCATGGACATCCCCCAGGGCGACCAGGCGGGGATCCTCGAGGCGAATCTCTCCTGGTTCGCCCGGCCGGGCACCTGGGTCCTCCTCGCGGTGAAGCTGGCGAGCCTTCCGCGCAGGGAGGGGGCCACCGCCCGCTGGGAGGATGTGTCCCCGGAGTTCTCCCGAAGGATGGAGGTGGAGGATGTGACACCCCTGGACCCCTTCCACCGGAAGCACGTCTTCGTACGGGGAAGGGTCCGGGGGGGTGGCGGGGGGATCCCCCCCATCACCTCTCGGGGCGGGAACCGCGCTGGATGACCACGGTGACGATGTCCCGGTCCGCCAGGACGTGGTCCTTCCCCACCGTTTGACCGGGGAAGCGGGCGCTGGGGCCCCAGACCTGGGCCGCCTTGAAACCCTGGGTGGTCTCGGGAGGGAGGCGGAGGAGGAGCGAGGCCACCGTGTCCCCTTTCCGGAGGATGAGCGGCTCCACCAGGTCGGGGGCCTCTCCCGGGGGCTTCATGTAGACCCGGATGAACGCGAGGACCTCGGCGATCCGGTCCTTGAGTTCCGTGAGACCCTGATCCGAGGTGGCAGACACGAAGATGGGCCGATGGCTCCCCAGGCGCTCCAGGATGGAGGCCCGTTCCGCGGGCGAGATGAGGTCGGACTTGTTGATGGCGAGGATCCCGGGGACGTAGACCCGGTTGCCGGCGAGGACGTCGATGAGCGAATCCACGGGGGCGTCCTCCCGGAAGATGATGAGGCCGTTGTGGAGCCCGAACTCCCGCGCCACCTGCTTCACCAGGTCGGCGTCCACCTTCGTGAGGCGCACCGTGCTCTCCACCTCGAGTCCCCCCCGGTCCCGGTGGGTGACCGAGATCTTGGGCGGCCGCTGGTTCACGCGGACGCCCGCCCCCTCGAGCTCGGCGAGGAGCGAACGGAACTCGAGGTGTTCCTTGTCCAGCATGAAGAGGACGAGGTCGGAGGCCCGCACCACGGAGATCACCTCCCGGCCCCTCCCGCGCCCCCGGGAGGCTCCCGCCACGAGGCCGGGCATGTCCAGGATCTGGATGGAGGCCCCCTTCCACTGCAGCATCCCCGGGATGATGCTCACGGTGGTGAACTCGTAGGCCGCGGACTCGCTCTCGGCTCCCGTGAGGTGCGTGAGCAGGGTGGACTTGCCCACCGAGGGGTACCCCACGAGGGCGACGGTGGCGTGTCCGCTCTTGCGCACGGCGTACCCCGAAGGTCCTCCCCCGGTGCCCCGGGCCCGCTTCTCCTTCTCCAGCTTGAGCGCGGCGATCTTGGCCCGGAGGCGGCCGATGTGCCCCTGGGTGGCCTTGTTGTACTGCGTGTTCCGGATCTCGTCCTCCAGGCGGAGGATCTCGTCGTCGATGGCCCCCATCGTTCAGCGGAAGAGGGGACCCGGGGCGAGATTAATGCCTTCGCTCCAGCCTTGCTCCATGGCCGGACCATGGCGGGGGCCGTTCCGGTTCATTGGGTCGTTTCCTCGGGGCCATCCTCCGGACGCCCTCCTCCTCACCCACCTGAGAGGTCGACCGGGAGTCCCCCTCCTCTCACCGTCGGCGGACCTCAAGGCCCGAGGGGAACGCAGGGAGGTGGTGGACCTCCTGCACACACGGGGCGGGCCGTGGGGGATCGAGGTGACGGCCGGCGGGGCCTTCACCCCCGAAATCCGGCTGATCTGCCCGGAGGGGTCCGCCACCTTCCTGAAACGGGTCCTCCTCCCCCATTGCGGGGCGTGGTTCTGGGAGCGGGTACCCGCATCGGAACTTCGCCCCGGGGCGGTGGGAGTCCTGGAATCCCGCACTCATTACCGGATGGATGTCCCCGTGAGGGGCATCGACCCGCAGGATGGTCGTCCGGAACCTTGGCTCTCCTGGGTTCGGGCCGTCTCCCGGGAACCAAGCCCGTGGACGCTCCGATGGATCTTCCACCCCGTGGGGCCCTCGCATCCCGCCTTCCGGGGCCGACAGGGCCCACTGCCCCGGGAGGACCGCAAGACCCCCCTCCCGGTGCCGGCGACAAACCCCCTGGCAAGGGACCTCGAGGAAGTGTCGGAGGAGAAGGCGTTGGGGCCCCACTGGTCCGCCGTCGGGATCATCGTGGGAGGGTCCCGGGACCATCCCGCGGAGCCCATGGAGGCCATGGCCCGGCTCCTCGCCCAGATCTCCTCCCACCCGGGAGGTGGGGGAGTACGGGTCCGGTGGATCCGGCGGAGGCGGGAAGCGGAGAGGGTTTGCCAGCGGGCCCGGGAGTTGGGCATGCCCCCCACGTCCTTCGGCCACCCCCCCCTCACCCTGGGCTCACCGGAGGTGATGGCTTGGCTGCCTCCCTCGACGGGGAACTGGAACGGCGTGCCCGCCCCGGATGCGATGCCGGGGAACGTGGGGATCCGCCTGGGGTCCTCTCCCACGGGGGATCCGGTCCGGTGGGAGGTCGCGGGATGGGAAGGCCACCATCTCATCATCACGGGGGAAACGGGGATGGGAAAGAGCAGTCTCCTCCGCGCCATCTTCCGTCAGAGCGCCGCGCGGGATTGGGCGCTCGTGGTGTTGGATCCCATCGGGGACTTCGTGACCGGACTCCTTCGGGAACTGCCCCCGGGACGCAGGGCTCACGCGGTCCTCGTGGATCCGGTCCGTTCGCCCGTGGGGGTGAACCCACTTTTGTCCGCGGGATCGCGCGACCCCGCCGCCTCACCCCGGGCGGAACGGCAGGCGCGCGTCCAGGAACTGGTCTCGGCGCTCCACAGGGTCCGTGCCGAGAGGTTCGATGAGGTGGTCTTCTGGGGACCCCGCCTCGAAGACGTGCTGGGGCGTGTGTTGAACCTCGCCTCCTGGGTCCCGGGCGGTACGCTCCGAGACGCCCTGGCCGTCCTTGAGGATCCGGCGGAATTCTCCGGACTCTGCGGGGACACGCTGGGCGGGATGCCGGAACCCAGAGCTCTTCTCGCTTCGTTGCGGGAAGAACCTCCCGAAGCCCTTGAAGGGGCCCGTCGGGTGTTGCGGGAACTCATGCTTTCCGACGGGATCGCGCGGATCCTGTGCCACCCGTCCCCCACGTGGGACCTGGGACGCGCCCTGGAGCGGGGATCCACCACCTTCCTCAGCCTCGCGCGGGGGAAGGTGGGCACCCGGCCCAGTGCCTACCTGGGCTCTCTCCTTCTCGCCCTGCTCTGGTCCGCCGTCCAACGCAGGGGGTCCGGGCCCAAGGTCCTCCTGTTCCTGGACGAGGTGCAGGAGTATGTGAACGACGCGCTCTTGGACCTCCTGCGGCTGGGTCGGCGCCACAACATCCATGTGATCATGACCACGCAATCCCTGGCGGCGGTCCCGGCCCCCCTCCGGGAGACGGTCTGGACCAACGTGCGGGACTTTGTCTGCTTCCGGGGCGCGGGGATGGAGGCGGAAGCGTCGGCGAAGATGTTCGGTTTGGACGGACCCTCCCGCCTCGCGGCGCTGCCCTCGCACGTGGCCATCGCCTTCCTGGGAAAGGGCACGCGCCAGGTGCCGCTCCGTCCCGAGTCCGCGTGGGAAAGGGGCTCCTCCCTGGTCCCAACACCCGAGCCGTGGGACATCGCGGAGGGGTCCCGGAAACATTGGTCACCTGATCTGTGGGGCCCCCAGGCCCCGGGGGCGCCCGATCCCCCGCCCCTCGAAGGGCGGGACGAAGGGTTGCGTGCGGTATGGGAGGCGATCCGGTGCGGCCTCGACGAACCTGTGGGATCCGAGGTGAAGAGGCTCCCGCTCTCCCGTGTCCGGGACCTCTTGGGAGAGCGGACGGAAGATGTTCGGGAACTGGGCCGGCGCCTCCACGCGGCGGGAATCCTCGTCCGCACCGAGGGGTCGGGCCCCCGCCGTATCTGGTGGGTGAAGCACGAGCCCCTTCCCGGGACTCTCCCTCCCGTTCCGGAGGGACCTCCCCTCGCACCGGACGATACCTTCAAGGACACTTGAGCCGTAGGATGCCCCCGTGTCGGCTGCGATGGGGACCGCCCCCGCGGGGCCCACGGTGCTGGAGCGTTGCCGGACCGGGATCGAGGGCCTCGACAACATCCTGGACGGGGGGATCCCCCGCGGGAACACGGTCCTGGTCTCGGGGAGCTGCGGGACGGGCAAGACGACCCTCAGCCTGGAGTACCTGGTCCGGGGCGCCCTCGCCGGGGAACGGTGCCTGTTCCTCTCGGTGACCGAGGCCTCGCGGAAGATCCTCCAGAACCTGGCGACGTTCGAGTTCTTCGACCCCCGGACCGTGGAGGAGAGGAAGCTGGTCTTCATCGACGTGCCCATCCTGTACGAGAAGCTGGGCCTGTCGAAGGAGGAACTCTCCTCGGAGGACGTGAACCTCCTGGTCCTGGCCATCTCCCGGCTCGCCTCGGACATGGGCGTGCAGCGCCTCGTGCTGGACTCCATCACGTCGGTCTGCTACCGGATCCGGCACGAGGAGAACATCCGGGACCTGATCCTGAAGCTGGGCAAGTCCCTCTCGGACATCTCCTGCACGACGCTTTTGGTGAGCGAGATCGGGCCGGCGGAGAACCGGTATTCCCTCTACGGCGTGGAGGAAGCCATCGCCGACGGGGTCATCCTCCTGGGGAACCAGCAGAGGCGGGGGGACCTCCTGCGGACGCTCAAGATCATCAAGATGCGGGGAACCACGCATTCGCGGGCCCAGTACGTGATCGACCTCACTCCGCTGGGGATCCTCCTGGCACCATTCCTGAAGGGGGGCCGTTCCGGGGACGGGTTGTGAGATGGCGACGGCGAATCCGGTGGACGTGGCGGAGCACCTGAGGAACCTCCCCCAGGGAGGCGCCCTGGCCCTCAAGATGGGGGGCGCCGCATACGCGGACAACTACCTTGCGGCGCTCGCTGCGGTCCTTCGGGATTACGCCATGGAGGTGGACGGGTATTCCATCTACGTCTCCATCACGAACCCTTCCCTGCTGGTGAACTCCCTCCTCACATCCCTGGACATCCCCGCCGACCGGGTGTTCTTCGTGGACGCCATCAGCCACATCATGATGGCGGGACAGGAGAAGATCCCCAATGCGAGCTACGTGGAGAGCCCCACGATGCTCGAGAACATCATGCTCCGGGTGGAGTACTTCCTCCGGAAGAGTTCCGCGGCGCGCAAGATCGTGGTCCTGGATTCGGTGAACTCGCTCTCCATCCACAACGACGCGGGGATCCTGTCGGAATTCTTCCATATCATGGTGAATAACCTCAAATCCCGGGGCATCACCATCGTGATCCTCGCGGTCGCGGAGGAGATGAGCCCGGAGATGGACAACATCCTGTCCCTGGTCTGCGACGACACCGTGGTCCTGAAGGCGACCGGGGAGGCCGGCTGATGGCCCCCAAGGTCCCGGGTGCCGAGGCGATCTTCGGCATCCCCGAGGTGGACCAGCAGCTATCGGGCCAGCTCCCCCGGGGGTGGCTCGGGATCCTCTCGGGCGTCCCCGGGAGCGGGATCGAACTCCTGGCGAAGCAGTTCGCGCAGGCCGCGGCCCCCAAGACGCCGGTGGTCTACTACACCACCAGCGAGCGGGACGAGGACGTGAAGAGCGCCCTCCGGGACTTCGGCTGGAGGGACGACCTGAACCTGGTGAACATCGCGGATGAGTACTACGAGAAGGTCCTCTCCCGGAACCTCGAGGTGAGCCAGTACCGGGAGAAAGGGGTCTCGGGGAAGGAGGTGAGCGAGTTCCAGATGGCGTCCCTGGAAGCGCCCCCGGTGAACTTCGTGACGCGCATGACCTACGACCTGGCGGGCTTCGACCAGCCCTTCCGGCTGGTCCTGGATTCGCTGGACTTCTTCCTGGAGATCTCCGAGAGGGAGGAGGTGATCTCCCTGGTCCGTCAGATCCGGTCCCGGGCGCAGCGGGTGGGAGGCGTGGCCCTGCTCACGGTGCATCCGGCCATCCATGACCACCAGACCACGGGCACGCTCGAGGAGATCGCGGACCTGCTCCTGGACATCGAGGTGGAGCGGGAGCACGCCACCCTGCGGCACTTCATCAACGTCCGGAAGATCCGGAACCATCCCGAGCGCACCGGGATCATCCCGGTGACCATCACCCCCAAGGGGATCGGCACGGCCCAGTGACGGCCCTCGTTCCGCGGGGGGAGAGGGCGGCCGGCCCCCGTGCGGTTCCCCCATGAAGCTCGTGGTGGTGAGCCTTCAGGATCCGGTGGCCCGGGGCGTGGGCGAGGTGCTGGGGACCGGTGCATCCACCGGACTCTTCGTGGACGGGGCGCCGATCCGGAGCCTCGAGGACGGGACGTGGGTCCTCCATCGGAACATCCTTCACGTGGACGATTCGGGGTTGGGGGGAGCGCTCCCTCCCACCGTGGGGATCCAGCTGGAGGCCGTCATCTTCCCCTCTTCCCACCGGAGCGAGGCCGGGCGGCCGGCACTCACCGTCCATCCCCTGGGGAACCTCACCTCCGGGGCCCCCGTGGGGGGGCGTCCCTGGGAGGTGAACCCGGTTCCGGCCCGCCTCATGACGGAAGCGCTCCTGCGGCTTCATCCCCACGGCCTGGCCCTGGGCATCCCCGCCACGTTCGAGTGCACCCACCACGGGCCGTTCCTGCCCTGGCCCTCCTTCTTCCTGGAGGCGGGCGGGGATGCGGCGACGCTCGCGCGGAGGGAGGTGCACCGCGCCCTGGCCGAGGTGCTCCTCGGTCTCGAGGTGGCCAGGACCCGGGAGGATCCCATCCTCATCGGCGTGGGAGGGGGGCACTATGTCCCCCACTGGGGGGAGCTCGCGCGGCGACGTGAGGCCTCGTTCGGGCACATGATCCCTCGCCATCACTGGGCGGGGCTTCCGGCGGAGCTCTTGGAACAGATCGTCTCCCGCACGCCGGGGGTCCGCGGAGTCATCTACGCCCGCGCCCAGGAGGCCCGGGAAGGGCGCTTCGCCCGTTGGCTACCCACCATCGCCGAGCGGACCCTCGCCGCCCGGGGGTCGCCCGCGGTCCCTAAAGATTCGACTTCCGCTTGAAGAGAACGGCGCCGCTGCGGTAGACGGCCTTCCCCAGCCTGAGGGTGCTCACGCTGGCGTACTTGGGGCCCTTCTCGGCCTTCATGAGGCTCTCCACCACCTGACGGAAGAGAGCGCTCTGGTTGATCTCGGGGTGCCTCTCCAGGAACTCGTTCTCGGAGGGGGTGATCGTGATGTTCTTCCGGAGCATGGCTGGTTCGCGGTCCGCCTTGTGTCCAGGTGCCATGCCGGGGGAATCCGTACCGATGTATTTATACGTATGCAAATCGCCGGTCGGGCAGCCGTGGCTCCCCCCGGTGGCGCTTGGGTATAGCCCCGAGGAGGCGGGCATGGGGGCCCCCGTCCCTTCCATGATCCCGCGGCTCCCGCAGCCCCGCGCATTCTCCCGAGGGCCGGTACGCCGGTCCCCGGGTTCGTCTTCTCCCTTCAGGGGCCGGACGGTCCCACGGTCCCCTTCCAGGCCCCCTTGGGAGGCCCGGACGCCACCACGATGGGTCCTCCTGGGGGCCACCAGTGGGAGGCCACCGCTTCCCGGATCTCCGGAGGGGAGAGGCTCCGGATCCGCGCGGGCCACGTCACGTGGAAATCCAGGGGGAGGTCGTAGGCGGCTACGGTGGTGGCGAGGCCATGGGCCGCGACGGCGGTCTCCAGGGAGAGGGGGATGCTGCCCAGGAAGCTCTCCCGGATCCGCTCCAGTTCGTCCCGGGGGATCCGCTCCTCCGCGAGCCGGCGGATCTCATCCCGGAGGATGGCCGCCACGCGGCCGGCCGTGGAGGGGCTCGTACCGGCCTCCGCCGTGAAGATTCCGGACCACCGCAGGGCCTCGAGCTCACTTCCCGTGGAATAGGCGAGCGCGTCGCGTTCCCGGACCTTCTGGAAGAGGCGGGAAAGGAGGGGACGTCCCCCCAGGACCTCGTCCGCGAGGAAGAGGGCCGGGTAGTCCGGGTGGGCCCGCGGGGGAGAGGCGCCTCCCACGATCACCTCCACCTGGGACGTTCCTTCCAGGGGGGCGTAGACGGGGTCCCGCTCCCGATGGTCCGGAGGAGGGAGAGGAAGGGGAGGCGGTGGCGGGGGCCCCTCCCAGTCCCCGAACATCTTCCGGATCACGGGCAGGAGCTCCGCCTCGGTCCGGTCCGTGGTCACCACGAGGAGGGATCCCCTCGGGGTATAGTGCCGTTCATGGAAACGTTGCACGGTCTCGGGACGAAGGCGTCCCAGGGAACGGGGCGTTCCCAGGGGGTTCCGATGGTACGGGTGACCCCGGGGGAAGACCGTTTCCAGGAACACCCGCTCCGCACGGGGACCCGGCTCCGTGGATTCCCGAAGGAGAGCCTCCTGACCTTCCCGGCAGACGCGTCGGAGCTCCTCGGGGCGCAGTGCCGGCTCCCGGATCACCTCCGAAAGGAGTGCCACGAGCTCCCTCCAGGCGGAGGCCGGACCGCTCACCTCCACATCCACGGACTCCCAATCAACGTCGACCGATATGGCGGCCGCCAGGCGGTCGAGGTCCCGCGCGAGGGCCCGCTTGTCCCGGTGGAGGGTCCCCGCCGAGAGCAGGCGACCAAGCGCCAGGGAGGTGCCTTCCCGGCCGGGAGGATCGAAGGCGCTTCCCGCCGGTGCAATCCAGGAAGCCGCGAAGCTCAACGACGACGGGGGCGCCCACTGGATCACGAGGTCCATGGGTCCTCCCCAGTCCACCCGCCGCAGGATGAGGGGGTTCCGGAGCGCGGGGGCCGGAGGCATCAGGACCTCCTCCTCCGCGGGACCCGGGAGCCTCGGCCCCGTCCATCGGGGGGCGGGGGCTCCACCTCGTAGCGGACCACCGTGGCCCGGTCATCCTGGAAGATCTCTTCCGCCGCCTCCCGGATGTCCCCGGGGCTTAGGCGCAGGCACTCCCGAAGGACCGCCCGATCCAGGTGGCGACCCCCCAGCGCCCAGAAATAGCCCAGCCGGAAGCCGGATCGGGTGCTCCCCTCCCAGCCCATCCGGGCCCCTTGGACGAGCTTCGCCCGCAAACGTGCCATCTCCCCCGGGTCCACCCGACGGCGCCGGACCCGGTCCACCTCGGCGCGGACCGCCTCCTCCAGCCGGTCCAGGGAGACCCCCGGTGCGGCCTGGGCCCAGACCGAGAACAGACTGGGGTGGACGCGGGGCCTCCAGTCGCTGCCGGCGCTCACCGCGAGGCCGGTGTCCACGAGGGCCTGGTAGAGCCGGGCGGAGGGGTGCTCCCGGGACCGCCCCCAGCTCGTCCCCGAGGGATAGAGGGGGATCTCTCCCCCCAGGTAGAGATCCAGCATGAGGAAGCGGGCGGCCGTGGGCGACAGGACGGAGGGGACCCGCCATCCGATGCGGACCAGAGGAGTGGAGCCAGGCCCCCGCAGCGTGGTCCTTCTCTCTCCCCGCTGGGGAGGCTCCTCCGTCGGGACCCGGGGATCCTCGGTCTCGTGGGAGATGGCCCCAAACCGCTTCTGGATCTCCCGTCGGATCTCCCCGGGATCGAATCCGCCCGCAAGGACGAGGCTCGCGTTGGCCGGTCCATAGAATCTCCGGTAGAAGCGGTAGAGCTCGTCCCGGGTGATCCGCCGGATGTCCTGGGCGTAGCCCAGGGGGTCCCAGTGATAGGGGTGTTCATGGAAGGCCAGCGCGAAGATCTCCTCCTCCACCCGGAAGACCGGATGGTTCTCGTTCATCTCCCGCTCCGACAGGACCACCTCGCGTTCCTTGTCCACCTCGGGGGCGGGGATGGTGGCTCCCGTCATCCGGTCGGATTCGATCCGGAGGGGCAGCAGGGCATGCTGCCGTGGGACGGTGATGAAGTACGCGGTGAAGTCCGTGTCGGTGAATGCATTGAGGTTCCCCCCCGCCTCCACGATGGCGCGGTCGATGGCCCCCACCGCGTAGTTCCGCGATCCCTTGAACAGCATGTGCTCCAGCCAGTGGGCGGCGCCCGTGGCCCCCGGGGTCTCGTTCTTGGAGCCCACGCGGTACCAGACCCAGGAGGAGACCACCGGAGACTGGGGGCGGGCGAGGAGCGCCACGTCCAACCCGTTGGGGAGCGTGAAGGACTCCACACGGGGATTCTGTGGGGACGTCACGCACCGGCCCACACAATCCGCCTATAAAGGGGGTCCATGGGGGCCCGGCCCCGGGCGCTCCCGGGGGGCGGGAGCCCACCTGAGGCGAGGGTGGAACGCGGGAAGAGGTGGCCCCCGGGGGTCACCTCCCCGTTCACCGGGCGGTTCCGGGTCCGTCACCCCGTCGAGGGGGAGGACGACAACAATTATCCCGTGAGTGGGTTCCGCCTTCGATGTGAATCCCTGGATCCGCATCCTCCGCCCCGGGAACGGTGCCATCTCGCTCGCGGGGACGCTCATCGGGGGTCTCTCCGTCGTGGGTGTCGGGTCCGTGGGGGGCCCTGCCGGATGGGGGGCATTGCTCCTCGCGGGCCTCACCACATTCCTCGTCACATCCGGCGGGAATGTCCTCAACGACTATCTGGACCGGGAGGGGGACCGGGTGAACCATCCGGATCGGCCCCTGGTCACCGGAGAGATGACGCCCGAAGGGGCCCGGACGTACGCCCGCATCTTGCTCGGTGCCTCCCCGTTCCCCCTGGTCGTTGGGGCGAGTCTGGAACTCCCATACCTGGGAGAGTCCCCCTGGTCCCTGCTCCTGCCCTTTTCCATATGGGCCCTCGCCGTCGCTCTTCTCTTGGCGTACGAGTACCACTGGAAAGCACGGGGGCTCCAGGGGAACGCGACGGTGGCCCTCCTCACCGGTGTCGTATTCCTGTTCGGGGCCAGCGTGACGGGCCACCCATCCCTCGCGCTCCCCTGGACGGCCATGGCGACCCTTTCCACCCTGTCCCGCGAGGTGATCAAGGATATGGAGGACCGATTGGGCGACGTGGGCCGAACGACCCTTCCGAGGGCCCGGGGCAACCAGGTGGCCGGGAGGGTCGCTCGGGGCAGCGTGCTCGCGGCCATCCTCCTGAGCCCCCTCCCCCTGCTCTACTGGCTGCCGCTCCGCTCCGCCGCGGGGATTATGTACGCCCTCTTGGTCCTCGGGAGCGACGTCGTGTTCCTCATGTCGGTCTGGTGGCTCCCGGAGCGGCTGCACCGGGAGCAAGGGCTGTCCAAGGTGGCTATGATCCTGGCGCTGGGAGCGTTCCTGGGAGCGTCCCTCCGATGACGCCTCAGCCGGGGGACCGAGGGGCCCCACGCCTCCCATGGCGGGCCGGAAGGATATTCCCGTGGCTCGAGCGCCAACGGAAGTCAGGGCCTCTCCACTTCACTCTCCTGGATCCGGACAAGAGCCCGGGCGCCACGGCGGGCCGGGTGGCGCGCGAGGCGGAGCGCCTGGGTTCCCACGCCATCCTCCTGGGAGGCTCCACGGGGATCACCCCCGCACTCATGGGGGACGCCGCCCGTGCCGTCCACGAGGCCACCTCCTTGCCGGTCATCATCTTCCCCCAGGGTCCCGAATCGATCACCCGGGAGGCCGACGCCCTCCTTTTCATGAGCCTCATGAATTCCAGCGACCTCAAGTGGGTGATCCGGGCCCAGATGCAGAGTTCCCTGGGGATCCGGGCGCTGGGCATCGAAGCGATCTCCCTGGGCTACCTCATCATCGAACCGGGGATGAAGGTGGGGGAGGTGGGGCGGGCGGAACCTGTCCCCCGGGACGATGTGGCCACCGCCTGCGGATATGCGCAGGCAGCCGAATTCCTGGGGATGAAGCTCATCTACCTGGAGGCGGGCTCCGGGGCGCCGGCCCCGGTCCCGCCCGCCATGGTGCGGGCCGTCCGCGAGACGGTCCGCTCGGTCCTCGTGGTGGGGGGAGGGATCCGGCGCCGCGAGGACGCAGCGGCGCTCCTGGACGCGGGGGCGGATGTACTGGTGACCGGGACCGTGGTGGAGACCGATGGGGTCTCGGCGCTCCAGGACATCGTGGCCGAGGTACGGAAGCGCCGGAGACCGCCCTCATGAGCACCCCAGCTCCAGCGGCCCCGAAGGCCAAGGACACCGCGTACCGGTCCCACTCCCGATCCTCCCGATTCAACATCCGGGCACCGCCCTGGCCCGTGGGTCTCCTCGCCACGGTGCCCATCTCCCTGGTCCTTGCGTATCTCGCCTTTGGGACGAGCCCCGATTTCCCCCCGGTCCCGGGGCTTCCCTGGGGGGGCTTCTTCACGGCGTTCCTGATCTTCCTCGTCCCCCTGGCTCTGGGTTCCACGCTCGCCGCACCCGTCTCCTTCGCGGTGGGGGGGAAGTTCTACCTCCGCCGCGCCTACTACACTGCCCTCTACTCCTCGATCATCCTGGGCACGTTCCTTGTCCTGGCGAGGGTCCTCGACGCGCTGGGCCTCCGGATTCCGGTGGAGGCGGTGCTCCTCCTCTCCTATGGGCTCGTGCTCTGGTTCCGGCAGATGGCCGTGATGGGCGTCGCGACCCCCTCCTACCTGCGGTCACTGCCCATCTCGCTGGTGGTCCCTCTCCTGGGGGACATCATGCTCTGGGGATACGTGGGAGACTCTCCGACGGACATCCTCGCTGGATGGGCCTGCCTGGGCGCCGGCCTTTTGGCGGTGACGCTCCTCCTGAGGGGGGTCAACCGACCCATGGCCCGGGAGTTCGGTGAGGGAGGGCTCGCCTTCCTTCGCCCGCTGATGGACCACATGAACGAGCGCGACCCCCTGGCGCAGGAACGGATGGAAGGATTCTTCGAGAGGCTTTCCACCGAAGGAGACCTGAGGGTCACCGCGATCGGGTTCCGCGCCGGCGGGAAGGTCCCCCTCGCATGGGTCCTCCCCGCGGTGCATCCCGGCCCCTTCGGGGAGTTGGGAGCCAGCGACCTGCCCCACAAGATCGCCGGAACCCTCAAGGGGACGTTCCCGCACGTGGTGGTCCCCCACTCCCCTTCGACGCACGATCAGGACATCCCCACCTCGGCCGAGGTAGCGCGCGTGATCGAGGCGGCACGGAATCTCCTCGGGGGGCTTTCGTGGGGGGGATCCGGGGCCTTCTCCCCGCTGGTCTCCGGACGCCCCGGTTCCCTGGTGCGGGCGCAGGCCCTGGGGGACGGGGCGCTGGTGCTCATCACCCAGGCGCCCCAGCCCACCGACGACATCGATTACGCCTGGGCGGAGACGATCCGGGACGAAGGGCGGAAACTGGGCTTCCGGGAGGTGGCGGTGGTGGACGCCCACAATTCGTACGAGGCCTACCGGGGTGCGGTGCCGTTCGGGTCCCCCGTGGGATTCCAGATCGTGCGCGATGCACGGGAAGCCCTGGAGGCCTGCCGCGCCGCCGCAGGGCCCCGAGAGGAGATCCGGGTGGGATTCGCCCAGAAGCTGGGATATACTCCCCGGGAGGACGGCATCGGGCCGGAGGGTCTTTCGGTCACGGTGGTGGAAGCGGCTGGGAAGACCACGGCGTATGCCCTCTTCGACGCCAACAACCTCGTGCGGGGCCTCCGGGACCCTCTGGTGGCGGTCCTCCGGGAGTCCGTGGACGACGGAGAGGTGATGACCACGGACAACCACGTGGTCCACGAGGTCGCGGGAGGACTCAACCCCCTGGGAAAGTTGCGTCCCATCGCGGAACTCTCCCGGGACCTGCGCGAAACCCTGCAGGAGGCGCTGGGGTCACTGGAACCGATGGAGGTGACCATGGGCTCCACAAGGGTCCCCCGGGTGAAGATCCTGGGACCCGGGGTCACGGCGCGGCTCTTGACGGCGGTGGGGGACTCGTTCTCCTCGTTCTGGATCCTCTTCCCCACCACGTTCCTGCTGGCGTTGGCCATGGAGGCGGCGATCCTCCTGTGGCTCTTCCATTGAGGAGACGGGGCAAAGGGGTCGAAGCATGAGGAGCGAAGTTTCGGGGCGGCGCCCGCCGCCCAAGGCGATGGCGTTGCTGGGAGGCGAAGAGGCCTGGGAGTTCCTGGACCGGATGGTCTCCCTGGCTCCCGTGAACCTCGAGGATCCGGTGCATCGCCGCACCGACAAGTCCCGCTACCCCGCGGCGGCGAGTGCGATCCTGGAGCGCGCCCGAGGATGGGGACTCGCGGGCCGGGTGTGGGATGCCCGGGAAGAGCTTCCTCAGGGGGCGAAGCGGTTCCCCGAGAGCCGCCCCAACGTCATCATCGATCTGCCGGGAGACTCCTCCGAGACCCTCCTCCTCCTGGCCCATTACGACGTCGTCCCGGTCCCCGAGGAGCAGCGCCATCGATGGAAGACACCCCCCCACGAGCTCACCTATCGTGCCGACGGACGTCTCTACGGTCGTGGCTCCAACGACGACCTGGGGAGCGGCGTCCTGGCCTCCCTCCGGGCCCTCCAAAGACTGGCCCAGGCCCCCCGACGTCCGGTCACGGTCCGCTTCATCGCCTGCTGCGACGAGGAGACGGGAGGGGCGGGTGGGATCGAGGCCCTGCGGGAGCATGATGAATCGTTGGGGGAGGCGAGCCCGGAACGGCTCCTCCGCGGCGAGCTGGCCCTGATTCCCGATGGGTCCGACTATGTGGCGGCGGGCTCCAGCGGGGTCTCGTTCCTCGACCTCGCCGTGGAGACCCCCACGCCCCTCTCCCATCTCCTTCTCCTTGCCCAGCGGGCCATCGACTTCCATGGGATCGCCGATTCCTGGCGCTCCCAACTGGCGGCCCCCCGGGAGCGGGGGGACCCTCCCCACCCCACCATCGCGGGTCGGGCCACGCTCACCCGGCTGGACCTCAGGGTGCCACGCGGAGCTTCTTCGGACCCTCGACCCATGGAGGTGCACGCGGAAAGCCTCGCCGCCAACCAGATCCCGGCGTCTGTGACCATCTCGCTGCCGCCCCTCCCGGGAGTTGTCCTCGACGCGGTCGTGGGGCCGGCGGGTCTCAAAGTCCCACCCCCCTTCGCTCTCCGGTGGGACGCCGCCGGAGGTAGCCAGGGGGGTCCCACCATCACCGTATCGGGGATCTCGGGGCACGGAGGATATCCGCACGAGGCGGCGAACCCCGTCCCCATCGCCGTGGCGGTGGTGCGGGAGCTGGGGGACCGGGGGATCGTGGACCTTTCGGCAAAGGGTACGGGAGAGATGACCCTGGACCTCCGTTCCCCTCCCGAGATGGAGGCATCCCGGGCCGTCTCGACGTTCCGGGAGTACTTCCGGGCCGAGATCGAGAGCACGGTGGCCGGCGCCCGCCTGGAGGCTCCCGTGGACCGGACCCGGAGCGGATACTTCCTGCCCGTGGATCATCCCATGGTCCGGCGCGTCCAGAAGGTCTACGAAGAGGTGGCCCATCGACCGGTGGGGGTCTATGGGGAGTTCGGGGGTACGGACGCCAGTGCCTTGCGGACCCTGCGCACCCCCGGAGGGGCCCCCCTGCCGGCCATCGTGTTCGGCGCCATGGATGCCCGGGCCCACATCCACGACGCGGAGGAGAGCCTGGACCCCGCGCGATTGCGCGAGGTGGTGGAGCTTCTCGTCCGCATGGTGGAGACGTGGAACGCCGGATGACACGTGTTCCGGGGATCCCTGCGGGGGAAAGGGGTGGGATCCCCGGGGCCGAGGTCCCTACGAGAACACCACGGTCTTTCCCTGGAACACGAGGATCCGATCCTCGAGGTGCCAGGCGACGGCGCGGGCGAGCACCTCCCGCTCCACGTACTTCCCCTTCCGGCGGAGGTCGTCCGGCCCGTGGCGGTGATCGACCCGCACGATATCCTGTTCGATGATGGGGCCCCCGTCGAGGACATCGGTGACATAGTGGGCCGTGGCTCCCACGAACTTGACGCCCCGCTCATAGGCCTGCTCGTAGGCCCGCCCTCCCGCGAACGCCGGGAGGAAACCGTGGTGGATGTTGATGATCCGGTGGGGCCAATCCCGAACGAAGGAGGGGGAAAGGATCTGCATGTAGCGGGCGAGGACGATGAGGTCCGTATCCGATCCCAGGAGCATCCGTTCCTCGGTCTCACAGCGATCGCGGTCCAGGGGGTCCACGGGGACATGGTGGAAGGGGACTCCCCATTCCTCCACGAGGGGGCGAAGGTCCTCGTGGTTGCTGATCACGTGGACGATCTCGCACGGGAGCTCCCCCGAGCGCCACCGCCACAGGAGTTCCAGGAGGCAATGGTCCTGGCGGGAGACGAAGATCGCCACCTTCTTGGTCCGATCGGCGCGATGGAGGCGAAAGTCCATGGCAAACGGGGCGGCGAGATCCCGGAATTCCTCCGTGAGGGAGGCCCATTTGCGGTCGAGCCCCGGCAGGGTGAACTCCATCCGGCAGAAGAAATCCCTTCCATAGGGATGGTTCGAGTGCTGGTCCGACCGGAGGATGTTGCCTCCGCGTTCGGCCAGGAACCGGCTCACCGCCGCGACGAGGCCCGGCCGATCGGGGCACGTGATGAGGAGGCGTCCCCGGTCCGAAGGTCCCGGCGCGGCGGGTGTCCGGGATGCCATCCGGGGAGGATCACTCCTTCCAGGGCGAGGTACAGCAGGCACACTTGGACTCCATGCACTCGCCCCGCCAGGAGTGGGTGCATTCGGTGCAATTGCAGTACGTCCCGTAGACCGTCTTCGAGGTGGCGTGCTGGGTGCGGAGCCTCTCCTCGAGCAGGGCATAGTACTGCAGGTCCCGGAAGTTCGCATCGGTCCCCGGCATGGTGACCTCGGGGAGACCCGGGGACCAAAAGGCTTTGCCCGCGAGCCATCGTCACTCCTCGGGGGAGGGGCTCCCCGGAGGGCCGCACCCTTATACCCGAAGGGAATCGGAGCCTGGATGGTCCTCCTCCTCGCGATCCTGGCCGGTGCGCTGTGGGTGCTCATCCCCGCCTATGTGGCCAATGCCCTGGCCACGCTCCCGGGCGGCCGCGGCCCTTCCATGGACCTCGGGCGGTCGTGGCCGCGGGATGGCCGGAGGGTGCTGGGCGCTTCCAAGACGTGGTCCGGCTTCCTGGCCGGGGTTCTCGGGGGGATGCTGGTGGGGCTCATCCCTTCGGAGCTCATCCTCATCGCTCCACCCTCACTCCAGATCGTGCCCCGCTTCGGTACTTCCCTCGTGGGCTCGCTGTTCCCGCTCTTCCTCCTCTCCGCCGGGGCGATGTCCGGAGATGCCCTGGGTTCCTTCTTGAAGCGGCGCTGGAACTACGCAAGCAGCGCTCCGGCGCCGCTTTTGGACCAGTGGCCGTTCCTGCTCGTTCCCATGGCCCTCCTGGGGTTCGCGGACCCCTCCCTGTTCCTGTCCGCCTTCTGGCCCGGACCTCTCGGGGGCCTCCTGGTGCTGGCCTGGGTCCTCCTGCTCACGCTCTTCCTCCACACGGCGTTCAACTGGGTGGGTTACTTTATCGGGACGAAGAAGGTCCCGTGGTGACGCCGCGGGAGGGGATGGAGCATGGAGAAGGAGGGTCTCTCCGAGGGGCTCCGCTCGGAGCGGGTCGCCCGGCGCCTCCTGGCCATCGGCGCGATGATCCTGTCCCCGCAGGAGCCGTTCACGTGGTCGTCGGGGGTCCGGTCCCCGGTCTATTGTGACAACCGGCGCCTGATGAGTTATCCGGAGGCGCGGGACGAGGTGGAATCGCTCTGGGCCGATGCGATCCGGGCATGGTTCCCCACGGCCCAGGTCCTCTCGGGAGTCGCCACGGCGGGGATCCCCCATGCCGCCTTCCTCGCGGACCGGCTCAAGCTTCCCATGGTCTACGTCCGCGACCGGGGAAAGGACCACGGGCTCTCCAAGACCGTGGAGGGGGTGGTGCTCCCGGGGCAGAAGGCGGTGATCGTCGAGGATCTCATCTCCACGGGCCATTCCATGATCCAGGTGGCGAGGGAGCTCCGCTCCGCCGGAGCCGAGGTCCTGGGCGGGACCGCCATCGTGACGTATGGCTTTCCCCAGGCGGAGGAAGCCCTCCGGGAGGCGGGCGTCCCCTGGTTCGCCCTGGTGCGCATGTCGGACGTCGAGGCGGCCGCCCGCAAGGAAGGGCGTCTTTCCGAGGAGGAGCTTTCGATCCTGGAGGAAGGCATGGCGTCCGTGGCCCGGCAGCTCCGGGAGCGATCCTCTCGGGGGCCGGGATGACGTCGACGGAGATCGGGGAGGTGCGGGGGGATTCGGGTCCCCCCCGCCCCAGTGCTCCGGCTCGGGCCACGCAGGAGGCGGCAGGGATCTCCCGGGTCGCGGACGTCACCGAGGCATCCCAGATCCATGGCAAGGGGGCCTACGGGACGATCCAGGGCGGCGGCACACTGCACCTCGACGATGTGGAGACCACCTACTTGGTGGAGTCCGGTCGCCTCCGGGTGGCGGACCCTGTGGGTCACGACCTGGGGTTCGAGGACCTGGTCCGCCTCCACCATCGACGGGACCGCTCCTTCGAGATCCGCTACCTCGTCTATCGCGATTTCCGTCAGAGGGGGTACATCGTCCGCTCCGGCACGGCCCCCTTTGACTTCGGGGTCCTCCCGCGGGGAGGCAGCCTCTCCCGCACCCCTTCCCGCTACTGGGTCCGTGCGCTCTCGGAGCGGACTTCGTTCCAGCTCCCGGAGATCCGGGACCTCCTGGACCGGGCACGCGCGGCCAAGAGGACGCTCCTTGTGGGGGTAGTGGACGAGGAGAGCGACCTCACCTACTACCGGGTCCGGGAGGTGAGTCCCCGGGGGCACCTTCCCACGGTGGATATGCCCCCGGAGGTGGCGGGGACGTTCCTCGAGGATCGCGTGAGCATCTTCGACCCCGTGGCCACCGAGATCCTCGGGGAGAGGGCCTTCTTCGGGTGCCGGGTGGGCTCGCGCTTGGAGCTCTCCCTCCTGGAGGCGGTGTACCTCGCCGAGGAAGGGGTCCTCTCCCTCCAGGAGGGGCCGGGACGCCGCCCCCTCTCCCGGGAGCAGCTCCTCCGCCGGGCGCTCCGGGTGGAACCGGACATCCCTCGCAGGCTTCCCGTCTATCGCCACCTGAGGTCCGTGGGACTCGTGCCCAAGACGGGGTTCAAGTACGGGACGCATTTCCGCGCCTACGAGCGCCATCCGGCGACGAGCCACGCGCGCTACCTGCTCCATGTGGTCCCTCCGGACTTCGAGACCCTCTGGCCCGAGGTCTCCCGGGGGGTCCGGCTGGCCCAGGGGGTCCGGAAGGAATTCCTCTTCGCGTGGGCGTCCGGCCCTTCGGGCCCCCGGTACATGCACCTTGAAAGGGTTCGCCCCTAGACGCGGAACGGAGTTCCTCCCGAAGAGATCCCTCTAGGGAGGGGACTGGCCTTCGGGTGTGGTCTGCCCGGGCGAGCCCGGGCTTCCCGGCTCCGTCGCGGAGGCTTGGCCCGGGGGGGTCGGTCCCGGGGACGGGGATCCCTGCCTCAGGTTCTGCGTGGCCCACGGAAGGGGGGGCTCGTTCTGTCGCCGTTCCCGGCGGCGCGCGGCGAGCGCCACCCCGGCGGCCACCAGAGCCAGGACCGCAAGGATCAGGGCGACGAGGGCCAGGAGTCCTGAGGAGGACGCCGCGGGTCCCTGGCTCGAGGCGGGGGTGGGGGTTGAGGCCACGGTGAAGGAGACGAAGGCAGAGGCCGTCTGGTTCTGGGCATCCCGCACGGTGACCATCACGGTGTAATCCCCTGTGGCGGTGGGAGTGCATGTCAGGGTGGGGGAGTCCGCCGGGGAACAGCCGTTGGGGAGCCCGGAGTAGTTGTAGGTGAACGGAGCGGTCCCTCCCGTCACGGTGACGTTGAGGTCCACGGTCCCACCCAGATCGATGGCGTTGGGGGAAGCCGTGAAGGCGGTCACGGCGACGGGGTGCGGGCTGGACAGGGCGACGCCCACGGAGAGGACGATGAAGGCCTGGGCGGTCACGTTGTCCGCGTCGCGTACCGAGGCCGTGACGCCGAACGTTCCCGTGGTGTCCGGACGGCAGGTCAAGGTCGCCGCGTCTACCGAGGCGCAACCCGGCGGGAGGCCCGCGTAGCTATACTGGAGGGGGGCCGTCCCTCCGGTTTCGCTCACGTTGAGGAATGTGGTCCCGTTCACAAGCAGCGCGGCCGGGCTGGCGGTGAAGGTCGCCACCTGGGGGAGGGGATTCACCGTGAATGCGAACGGGGTCGACACGGTGACACCCGCGGCGTCGGTCACCGAGACCGTTCCGGAGTAGCTCCCCGGGAGGGCCTCGGTGCAGGTGAGCACGCTTCCCGAGGCGCCCGGGCTGCATCCGGCGGGGACGTGGGAATCCTCGTAGGCGTACGGCGCGACACCTCCCGTGGGCACGATGGAGACCTGGAGGGGGATCCCCACATCCGAAGCGGACGCGGAAAGGACCGCGGTGGTGGAGAGGGGAAGCCCCACGGCCAGGGTCACCGGTAGGGAGGTCACCTGGGGCCCTGCGGAGGAGGTCACTGTGACGGTGATGTTGTAGGTCCCTGCGCTCGTGGGAGCGCACGTGAGGTTGGCGGAGTCCTGCGAGGAACAACCGGACGGGAGCCCGTTCCACATGTAGGTGAGGTTTCCGTACCCGGCCGCGGTCACCGAAAGGTCGACGCTCATCCCCACGTCGAGGGCGCGCAAGGTGGCCCCCGGGGTGGTCACCGCGGCGCCCACCTCCGCATACAGGGTCCCCGGTCCGGCGATGGAGAGATTGGTCGCGGGGGCGGACGCCGACTGAGGGGAGAGGCCCTCGGTGGCCGTCCAATCCACCGCTGCCCGAACGCCGGAGGGGAGGACCAGATCCAGGGGGGCCGTCCCGAAGGGAAGTTCCGTGGAACCCCCGTTGGCGAGCGAGGTCCCGTTCAACGTGGCCGAGACCCATCCGGGAAGGTTCGTGGTGAAGCTCACCCGGACATCCAGCGGGGCGAAGAGGGCGTAGACGAAGCCGTTCCCGGAGACATTGAGCTCGTTGCAGATGGAGCTGTCGAAGCAGGAGGGCGCCGTGCTCACGCCGCCCCACGGCTCGAATCCGATCCACTTGAACCCGGGGGCGGGGAGGGCATAGACGAGATACGTCCCGTTGGTCGCGTTGATGCCGGGAGCCCCACTCGCCACCGTCTGGAAATTGAAGTCGACCTCTCCCCCGTTGGAGGGATAGGAGTAGAAGGTGACCGAGTGGTTCGCGGCCGAGACGTAGTTGGCGGTGAGCGTACCCGTGTTGTCGATGAGGGCGGTGGTGTACATCGCCCCGGAACTCGCCACGGTGATGTTGGCCCCCGTGCTCACGCTCCAGGAGGAGAAGGAGGTGGATGCGCTGGGGATCCCGAACAGGGAATAGGGGCCCGCGAGGGTGATGGTGGTGGGGGTGCACGCCGCGCAGCTCACCGTGCTGGGAGGAAGGTCCAGGACGGTCCCGCTGGGGAGCGGCCCGGAGGGAAGGAGACCCGGAGGGTACAGCCCCAGGGTGGAGAGCAGGCCATTGAAGGAACCGTACTGCATCGCCACCTCTCCCCCGGTGGCCGGGCTATCGGCGAGGGTGACCTGAGCCGCCATGATGACCACGATCTCCGACTGGGCTCCGCTGGGGGTGGGCTGCAAGTAGACCGCCATGCTGTTGGAGTGGGTGTCGATGCTCATGGCCTCGATGATCTCGCTGGCCACGACGACCCAGCCGGCCGCGGGGGTGATGCTGAGGGTGTACCCTCCCACGGCCATGGTCGCGCCGGCAAGGCCCGAGGGGTTCACATAGACCGTAGGGGTGCTGGTGGAGAGGGGGGTCAAGGCCACTCCGTTGAAGGTCACCGCGGTGGCATCCCCGATCACTTCGACGAGGGGAGAGGCGGTGAGCGTGCTGGGCGTGTAGTACGCCTCGAGGGACACGGAGCTCGTGCTCCCGTCGATGGTGAGCCAGGCGAAGGCCCAGTACGGGGCCGAAATGTTCCCGCCCTTGGAGATGGACCAGTTGGAGAACAAAAAGCCGGACGTGGCGCTTCCCGCCGGGGGGATGGCCTGCACCGAATAGATGCCGGGAGGCAAGGCCTCCATGGTCCCGCTGGCAAGGTCCCCGATCTGGGGCTGGAACGCCTCGGTGAAGCCCGGGACAAGGCTGATCTCCGCCCCCGAGGCGGAGTCATTGAAGTAGACGTCGATGAGCTTGGGCGCCGTCTTGGAGAAGTTGGCCACCAACGTGCCGTTCCCCTCCACGTAGACGCTGGTCCACGGAGAGGCCGGCTGTGCCACCTTCACCCCGCCGGAAGAGTACCATCCGGCGAAGGAGAGGCCCGCCGACGGGGTCGCGTGCAGCGAGTACTCCCCCAAAGTGAGTCCCCGCACGGTGGCGGTGGATGTGTATTCGTGGGACAGGAAATAGATGGAACCCTGGCCGGGGGTACCCACGCCAAGCGACAGGCTGGCCCCGGATCCCGAGCAGACCGGGATCGTGAAATTGGTGGGCATCAGGCCTCCCTGGATCCCCGCCTCCGGTCCGGTGGTCCAAGAGTCCGTGAACTGCCTCCATTTGCCGAAGTCCGAGGTGACGCCCGGATAGTCCGTCGCCCCGAATTCGAACGCGTGGGAGCTGCACGAGTAGCTGTACCATGGATAGCTGCAGTGCTCCGTACCGGTGAGCGTCTTGGGGGTGCACCCGAAGTTGGGGAGCCCGTAGTCGTAGCCGTAGGCGAAATTGGACCAGGCGGTACCGTTGGAGAAGGCTTCCCCGCCCAGGTCCTGGTTGAAGGCCACCTGGGCCGGGGACTGGTGCGCGTGGGCGTTGAAGAAGTAGGGGGGCTGGATCTCCCATGGTTGTGCCGTGTCATTGGCCCACGAGGAAGGATTGTAGGTGGGGCAGTAGGTGGTCCCGTAGAGGTGATCCCATCCGGGGTAGCAACCCCCGAAGAGCCCCTTGTTGGGGTAGGCGGGGTTTCCCGCGTGGCCCACTTCGAACGCGAAGGCCGCCGGGTAGACGGTGGTGGGAGACCAGGGCATGCTTTCCTGGTAGGAATTGGACGTGTACGCGGGGTCCAGCGGATAGTTCCCTCCGCAGGCCCGGAACCCGAACCACTCCTGGTAGTTGGCACACGACCCGTTGTAGAGGTCCATGGAGGTAGCTGTGCCCTGGGTATGGTCGGCCACCGCGATGGTCTCCCCTTTGGGGTCCCCCGGCCATCCCTGGAAGGTGAGGGTCAGCTTGTCCCCGCCCTGCATGTTGAAGAAGGAGTTCCCCGAGGTGTATCCATTGGAATACAGGGGCTGGAGGAAGCATGGGTTCTCGATGAGGTTCCCGGCCCCGGCACCGGGGACCAGCTGCCACGCGAAGGCGGCTGCGATCCAGTTGTTCGTGACCGTGCCATTCAGGTCCAGGGCGGTGTTCGCCCACGTGGAGTCGGGGTAGAACTGGAGCTCGAGGAAGCACGCGTTCTCCCAGGCACTGGGGTCGCTGAGGGTCATTCCGAACCAGATGGCGATGTAGAGATCGGACTGGTTCTGGGTCGGGCTGCGGTCCACCGGGAGGGTCACGTTCCATGTGACGTTCCCGGCGCTGCCGGGGAGGGTCGAATAGAAGTCAATGGAAGGTTCGTCGTGCCCCACGCAATTGTACCCGTACTGGGCCCAGACACCGGTGTCGTACCCCACGCAGTGGAGGCCGGACTGGTTCGTGGAGGAATTGGAGTACCCCCAGCTGTTCGCCCACGGAGCATTGGTGGGGTCCACCCCGGGCGGGCTATAGGCACCGCTGGGGGTCCGGAGAGAGGCCCAGGACTGCGGGACATGTGATGCTCGGATGAGAGGGCTCTGGATGTGCATTCCCCCAAGTCCCGGAACCGTGAGTGGACCCGAAGTGCCCAGGGATGGGCCGGAGGTTGGGGTGGATGAGGGATTCGGCTGGCCGGAGGCGGGGCCGGGCACCGGGAAGGTAGGGGCATGGGCCGGCGTGGGTTCTGCAAGAGCCACCGGGGTCCCAAAGGGGGAAGCCTGCGGAGCGGAGGCCAGAGCGGTGCCCGTCGCCAAGACCATGATCCCGATGGTGACCAGGACCCAAATCGCCGTCTGTTTCCGAGAACCTCGGGGAGCCACATCACAAGACGTCCCGTTCCACATGTCGCATGCCCTCGCATGTAACGAAAATGTCGACGGTCTTAACGGGATGGCATCGGCAGGGTCACGAAGTATCATCTTCGTTACTGCCCGCCCTCAGGGACCGGGTAGGGCATTTGCACTCCCCGTGAAGATCCGGTCCGGGCGACGCGGGATCCCCGAGTGGGGGATGGGGCTCCGAGATCCCGGATGACGCATGATGAACCGGTGGACAGGGCAGCGGGCACCGTTCCGGGGGCGGAGGCCCGGTTCCTTTCGGAGACCTTGACCATGGTGGGTCCTCCCTTCCGGGGCTGGAACGACGATGGGCCCGGGATACGACCCTGCGAAGACTCATTACATGGTAACCACATGGTTAGCTGCGATGGAAGTCGCACGATGCCGAAACCCCGGGTGTCCTGGCGACCCGAGAGGAGCTTCGGTCCCCAGTGGGAGTTCGGGGGTCTTCGCCCTGGAGGGTCCCCGCCAAGGGCTTCCGGGGGAGGGGACCACCCCCAAGGTCACGAGGGGTGGACCGGCATGAGTGATCCGGAGGACCCGTTGGTGGATGCCTCCCGGAGAACGCTGCTGGCGGACGAGTCCCGCCCGTTCGATGCTTCGGCCCTCATCCAAGATAGGTTCCGGGAGTTTGCCCATGAGGCCTCGGAGCTTCGCAAACAGGTGATGCAATTGGCGAGGCTCCCGTCTCCTCACTCCGACCCACGCC
>JAJZYH010000025.1 GCA_021798195.1 Thermoplasmata archaeon | reverse complement strand
CCGGGTCCACGCGTTCCTGTGCGTGGTGGGGCTGCTGTTCTACCGGTGGGTCCAGCGTCGGGTGGAGGCCGTGACGAAGGCGTGCATCCCGATCGAGGCGCTGGCGGGACGGTTGGATCGTATCCAGGTGGTGGCGATGGCGCGCCCGAGGTCCTGGAAGGTGAAGGTGGTTCCCCAGAAGCTGGACCGCGAGCAGACGGCGGTCGTGAAGGCGCTAGGCCTGGAGCGGTTCGTCCCCAATTGATAGTGTACCCCCTACGCCGTTTCTGAGGTGAAATCGCGCCCGGTCTCCAAAGTCGGGTCGGAACTGAGCTGGTCAAGCCGCTTCTCGATGTAGCCCGAAATCAGGCGAACATCGGCGAACGGGTCGTCCTAGGACTCCTTCTTCACGCCCCCTACTCCGAGAGAAGGGTCGATGGGACATGAACCTTAATGGAAAGCCGCCAGAGGGACTTGAACCCCCGACCTGCTGATTACAAATCAGCCGCTCTGCCAACTGAGCTACGGCGGCATGGACGGGACTGAATCCGACAGAGGAGCGCATATCCTTTTGCCTCACCGTCCCGGAGCGGAGCATCCCGGGAACGGAGCTCCTCCCACTCGTGGGGTCTCCCTCGGGGCTCCCCGACGAGCGGAGCGCCCCACTCCGCGTCCATAGAGCGCCACGGTGAATCGTTCTGGAAGAGGCCTTTCCCCTCCCAAAGGCGGAAATATCCCGCGGAGCACCCCCGTTGCATGGGCTTCCCCCTCGCGGACTGGATCAACCAGCATGAGGGACTCCCCCACAATCTTTCCCAGTCCGGCATGAAATACTCCTTGCAGCGCTCCCTGAAGGGGCTCCGGCCGCGGAACGGAAGCACGCAGGACGAACTCCAGCGCGCCCTCGCCGAGACCCTCGGTGTCGACCCTCGACGTTTGTTCCTCACCCACGGCGCCACGGAGGCCAACGCCGTCACGCTCTGGTTCCTGGGGGTGGAGCTGCGGAGGGAGTTGGGCCGGACCCCTCGGGCCCATGTGCCCGCCCTGGAATACCCTCCCTTGCAGGAAGGCCCGGGATGGTCCGGCTTCCGAAGGGTGTCGGAGCCCACGGGAAGCGATCTCCGTGTGCATTCGAACCCCAACAATCCGCGCGGGACTCTTGTCCCCCCTCCGGCCACATCGCGGAATGGTCCCGTTTTCCTGATCGATGAGACGTTCCGGGAGTTCACCCCCCTTCGCTCTGCCGCCACCCGGGGGGACCCATCTATCTTTGTCACAGGGACGCTGACCAAGGCCTATGGAGCCGATGCGCTCCGCGTGGGCTGGGTGGCGGCTCCCCCGGAATGGGTGGACCGCTTCGCGTCATTTCATGGGAACATGGTGGCGCTGATCCCCCAGGCGAGCATCGACGGGGCGATGTCCCTCCTGTCTCGCCGGGACCGCATCCTGCGGGAGAGCCGGGAGCTCTTCCGCCGGAACGAACGGGTCCTCCACCGGATGTTACCGGGCATTCCTTCCCTCTCCGCCCCCGTCTGCTTCGACGAGATCTCCCGCAAGCCCGGAGGAGGGGATCTCTTGGCGCGGTGGGCGGTCGAGAAGGGGGTCCTGGTCTGCCCCGGGGGCCTCTTCGGGGACTCCCGAGGTATCCGGATCTGCCTTACACAACGATCGTTTCCCCGGGACCTTCTCCGCTACCTCGCCATCCGAAGGGAGTTCCTGGATGGGGCCTATGGCTCCCGGGAAGGCACTTCCCCCGCGGGGAGCAACCTTTCATAGGATGTTTGCGCTCCCGAACCGTCCCATGTCCGCCGGAGCCCGGCCGGTCCGCGCGCCGCGCGGAACGGACCTCAACACGCGGGGTTGGCCCCAGGAGGCCGCCCTCCGCCTGCTCATGAACAACCTCGACCCCGAGGTGGCGAAGGACCCGGACCGCCTCATCGTGTACGGGGGGCGGGGGAAGGCGGCCCGGAGCTGGGACGACTTCGACCGGATCGTGGGGGCCCTGAGGACGCTGCGGGAGGACGAGACCCTCCTCATCCAGTCCGGAAAGCCCGTGGCGATCTTTCCCACCCACCCGGAGGCGCCCCGGGTCCTCCTCGCCAACGCCCTGCTCGTCCCCCACTGGGCCACCGACGAGGTCTTCTGGGACCTCGAGGGGAGGGGCCTCACCATGTACGGCCAGATGACGGCGGGCAGCTGGATCTACATCGGGAGCCAGGGGATCCTCCAGGGGACCTACGAGACCCTCGCCTCACTGGCCCGCCTCGAGTTCCACCAACCCACCCTGAAGGGGAAGTGGATGCTGAGTTCGGGCCTCGGAGAGATGGGCGGGGCGCAGCCGCTCGCCGTGACCATGCTGGAGGGGGTCGCCCTCATCGTGGACGTCAACCCCCGGGCCCTGGAGCGACGCCTGGAGAAGAAATACCTCGACGTGCGCGCCGCGTCCTTGGACGAAGCCCTCTCCTGGAAGGACCAGGCCCTCGCCGAGGGTCGTCCCCTCTCCATCGGCCTAGAGGCGAACGCGGCCGACGTGTATCCCGAGCTGGTCCGGAGGGGCATCACGCCGGATGTGGTGAGCGATCAGACCGCGGCCCACGACATCTCCGAGGGGTACATCCCCAACCATTGGACGCTCGCCCAGGCGCAGGACCTCCGCGCCCGGGACCCTGAGACGTACCGCCGGGAGGTCTATCGTGCCATCGTGGAGGAGGCCCGGGCCATCCTCACCTTCCGGGCCCGGGGGGCCCGGTGCTTCGACTACGGGAACAACTTCCGGACCCGGGCCCGGGAGGGCGGATTGCCCGAGGCGTTCGAGATCCCCGGGTACGTTCCTTCGTACATCCGCCCTCTGTTCGCGGTGGGTTCGGGCCCGTTCCGCTGGGTGGCGTTGAGCGGAGACCCGCAGGACATCCACCGGATCGACGAGATGGTCCTGGAGGAGTTCTCCCAAGATGAGCACCTGTGCCGCTGGATCCGCCTCGCCCGGCAGAAGGTCGCATTCCAGGGGTTGCCCGCCCGGATCTGCTACATGCGGTACGGGGACCGGGAGCGCTTCGGCCTCCGGGTCAACGAGATGGTGGCGAAGGGCACCCTCACGGCCCCCGTGGCCATCGGCCGGGATCATCATGACACGGGCTCGGTGGCCTCCCCGTACCGCGAGACCGAGTCCATGCGGGACGGGAGCGACGCCATCGCGGACTGGCCCATCCTCAACGCTCTCCTCAATGTCGCCTGCGGGGCCACGTGGGTATCGGTCCACCACGGGGGCGGGACCGGGATCGGGAACGCCATCCATGCGGGTCTCGTGGTGGTGGCCGACGGGAGCGAATCCGCCGCCCGGAAGATCCGCCGCGCCCTCAACGCGGACCCCGGGCTCGGGGTCGTTCGCCATGCCGATGCGGGATATGCCGAATCCATCCGCGCCACGGAGGGGGCCCGTTTCCGGTGGCTCAGCCCGCCCACCCGACCCCCGGATGGGACCCCGCAGGGGTCAGGGAGCATGGACCTTCCCTCGAAGACCCCGCGCCCGCCGGTCGAGGAGTGACGGAGAAGGGCGGAATGGCTCCTCGGCCCACGCGCCTTCCCTCTCCATCCTGGGTGGACCACCCTCTCGCGCGGTCGGGATTGCCCAAGCATTGGGTGGTGACGGGCTATGTCTGTGAGGAAGGCAAGGTGCTCCTCCTCCATCACAGGAAGCTCAAGATGTGGCTCCCGCCGGGAGGGCACGTGGAGCGCGGGGAAGACCCGCTCCGGGCCCTCGTCCGGGAGGTCCACGAGGAGACGGGCCTCCTGGTGGAACCCGTCTCGTCCGGGGAGCCGGATCTCCCGGAAGAGGATCGCGTGCTCCCCCTCCCCACCCCGCACCACGTCCAGGTGGAGCGGATCGATGGGCGGCACGAGCACATCGACCTGGTCTATCTCTGCCGGCCGGTGGGAGGTTCCCTGCGGGCCAATCCCGAATCCCTCGCGCTCCGGTGGTTTGGCCGCCAGGAACTCCCCCGGGCTCCCCTCACCCCCACGGTGCGTCGCACTGCCCTCTCGGCCCTCCGGATCCTGGGAGAGGGCCACGGCACGGGGGTCACGAAGGGATCGGTCCGGCGGGTGGAGCCGAACGTCGTGCCGCCTTCCTCAGCTGCGCCAAGTAAAGGTACCCGCCGGCCACCACGACGGTGAGCCCCGCCATGGAGCCCCAGAGGAGCAGGGGACCCTGCGCGGAGATCCCCAGGAGAAGGGTCCCCAGGAAGGGGGCGAACGCCTGGGCGATGCTGGTCATGAGGCTGTACGCCCCGAAGTAGCTCCCTCTTTCCTCCGCGCCGGACATGCCGGCCACGATGGAATTCTGGAGGGGGCTCACCACGTCCTCCCCGAGGGTGAGGACGCCCACCCCCGCGAGGTCCAGCGCATATCCCCCACCTCCCAGGAATAGGAGGAACGAGGAACCGTAGAGGAGGGAACCCACGGCGAGCCACTCGAGGTACCGATGGCGGATGGCCCAGCTGATGGGGAGCTGGAGCAGCACCACGAAGAGGCCATTCAGGGAATAGAGGAGGCCCACCTGGGAGTAGCTCAGGCCCTGGACGCCCCGCGAGAAGAGCGCGAGAGCGGTCCCGAACTGCTGGGTGGCCAGGGTGAGCCCTACCCCCAGCACCCCAAAGGACACCAGAACGGCGTCGCCGAAGGGGCCTCGCATCGACATCCACCATCCGCGGGGAGCCGATGCCGGACCGGGCGATCCCGTGGGCTCCGAGGTCCCGGGGTGGGATTCCCGGAGGAACAGGAGCAGGAGCACCCCCTCCATGGCCGTGGCCCCGGCGGCGATGAGGAACACCACGTTGAGACCGTAGGTCTCGGCGAGGAGGCCCCCCACGGCCGGGGAGATGGCGAACCCGAGGTTGTTGAAGACGCGGACCACGCCAAAGGCGGATACCCTCTCCTGCGGCGAGGTGATGTCCCCCACCATGGCGCTCTGGGCGGGCCGCTGCAGGTTCGTGAGGAACGAGCTCGCGCCCCAGAGGACCATCATGAGGGGGAGCCCGGAATCCCAGAGGAAGTAGAGGGCCAGGGAGGCGAGGGCGACCCCGAAGGAGGGGAATGTGGAGAGGGCCCGCCGGCCGTGCCGGTCCGAGGAGGAGCCTCCCAACAGGTTCGCTCCCGCACCCACGGGCACGATCACGGCGATGAGGATGCCGATCTGCAGGTACGTGAGATGATAGGCGGCGAGGAGGATCAGGGGGAGGAAGATCCACGAGGCCGACCTTCCCACGGACCGGACCAGGTTGGCACCGGAGAGCAGGTAGACGCGTCGGTCCAGCCGGGCGAGTCCCGAGAGAGGGCCCCGGAGAATCCTGGACGGGCCCGGGGAGACCCGGGGGGGATTCATGGGGAGGCCGGGGAGGTTCCCTGGCCCCGGGCCCACCGGATCACCTGCCGGTCCGATTCGTAGGGAAGCCGCTCCGCCGCCTCCGAAAGGGGAAACCAACTCCACGCGTCGAAAATGGGTTCCGGACGGGCTTCCGACTCCTCGGTCTCGCAGCGGAAGACCACCACCCACTTGAGCACGTTCACCTCGCGCTGGGGGTCATGGAAGCGGTAGTGGATCTCCCCCAGTTCGGGCCCCACCTTGACGCCGCGGATCCCGGTCTCCTCCCGGATCTCCCGTAACGCCGCCTCCTCCAGGCTCTCTCCTGCTTCCACGTGCCCCTTGGGGAAGACCCAGCGGCCTTCCCGGGCCTCGTGCAGGAGCAGCACCTGTCCCGACCGCGGGGAAAAGAGGAGCCCCCCGGCCGAGAGCTCCGCCACCGCGGGGCGTCCGGGCTGGAAGGGATGCGAACGACGGGACATGGGGGGACCTGAGCGCCGAGCAGGCCCCAGGGAAGATTTAAGCGTGGGCCCCGGGGATGCCGGGGAGAGCCTCAACGATAAAGCCAAGGTACCCTTGAGGCGCCCAATCCATGCTGGAGCCGTCGGAGGACTACCACGACCTCGCGACCCTCGTCGAGGCGAAGGCCCGCAAAAATGGGGAAAAGGTGGCGCTCCGGGTACCCGGCCGCGAACTGACCTACGAGGGGCTCTACCGGGAGGCCCGCCGGGCGGCGAGCGGATTCGCCGCGCAGGGGGTACGGCCGGGAGACAAGGTGGCCTTCTTCCTCTACAACGCTCCCGAGTTCGTGAGCGCCTGGTACGGCCTCAACCTCATCGGGGGGGTCATGGTCCCCCTCAACACCGCGCTCAAGGGAGAGATCCTGCGCTACGAGGTGCTGGACAGCGACGCCCGGCTCCTCCTTGCCGACCGGAGGCTGTACCCTGCCGTGACGGATCTCGGCGACTCCGTCCACCTGGAACGGACCGTGTTGTTCGATCCCCGGGGGGAGTATACGGACCTCCCCGGGGGAACTCTCGCCTATCCGGACTTCCTGGGAAGCCCCGGACCGGTCCCCCCCGAGGGCCGACCCCATCCCCAGGACCCGTCTTCCATCCTGTACACGTCCGGGACCACGGGCCCTCCCAAGGGGGTGGTGATCCCCCACGAGAAGTACCTCTCCACCGCGAAGGCCATCTCGACCCGGAGCCTTCTCGCGGAGGGGAGCGTCCTCTTCACGGGGCTCCCCCTCTTCCACTGCAATGCCCAGGAGATGACCACCAACACCGCGCTCCTCAATGACCTCACCGCCTCCTACGAGGAATGGTTCCACGCTTCCACGTACTGGGAGGTGGCCCGGGAGGTGGGGGCCACCCACGTGAGCCTCCTCATCTCCATGGTGAACGTGCTCTACAAGCAACCGGAGAGACCCTCCGACCGGACCCACGGCGTGCGGGTGGCGCTCACTGCGGGGACGAGCCGCGAGATCTGGCGCCCCTTCGAAGAGCGCTTCGGGCTCACCGTCATCGAGCTCTACGGGATGACCGAGTGCGGCTGCACCACGCTCATGAACCCGCCGGACCGGATCCGGGTGGGTTCCATCGGCCTCCCCCTGGATTTCGTGGAGGCGTCCGTGGTGGACGACATGGACCGGCCGGTCCCTGCGGGGACGAAGGGGGAACTCGTGGTCCGGCCCCGACGCCCCTTCTCCATGATGCTGGAATACTACAAGAAGCCGGAAAGGACGGTGGAAGCCTGGCGGAACCTGTGGTTCCACACGGGGGACTACGTCTACCAGGACCCGGATGGGTACTTCTACTTCGTGGACCGGAAGAAGGACGTGATCCGGCGGCGGGGGGAGAACATCGCCCCCTACGACGTGGAGACCGTGCTGAACCAGCACCCGGGAGTCTTCGAGAGCGTGGTGGTGGGCGTACCCTCCCCGCTGGGAGAGGAGGACGTGAAGGCCTTCGTGGTTCCCCGTCCAGGACAATCGGTGGACCCCAAGGAACTCTTTGCGTTCGCCGCGAACCGACTTCCCTTCTTCATGGTGCCCCAGTTCATCGAATTCCTCGACGAGGTGCCCAAGACGGCCAACCAGAAGGCCCAGAGGTTCCTCCTCCGGTCTCGCCCTCCGGGAGAAAGATGTTTCGACCGGGATGCGCTGGGCATCAAGGTGACGAGGCCCCAACGATGACCGCCGGACCGGAGGCGAAGGGGAACGGGCAGCGGAAGGGACCCCGCCGCCGTCCCGCCGGCCCGGGACCGGCAGAACGGCGTGGAGAGATCCCGGATCCTTCCCCCCCCGCTCCCCTCCCGGGGAGGTTGGAACCTCCCCCGGGGCGTCCTCAGGTGCTCCTGGATGCCAACGCCCTCATGCTTCCGTTCAACCACCGCTTTCCCCTGGAGCGGGAGATCTTCCGGGTCATGGAGGGTGCCCAGATCCGGGTCCCCAGCTCCGTGGTGGGCGAACTGGAGCGGCTGGCGGATTTCGGGGTCTTCCCCGCCCGGGCCGCCCGGGAGTTCGCGAAGAGGTTCCCCGTGGTCCCCACGGATCTCCGGGGGGATGCCGCCCTGGAGACCCTCGCCCGGGACCTGGATGCATGGATCGTCACGGGGGACCGGGAACTCCGGCGCCGCCTGGAGGCGAGGAACCTCAAGGTCCTGTTCCCCCGAGGAATGACCCGCCTCGAGCCTTCCCGCCATTCCCGCGGATCCACCCAGGGATAGCGGACTCGGGCCCTGCCAGCGGCTTTCCGGGCCCGATGGATCCGGGCAATCCTTTAATCCAGGCCGTCTTGAGAGCACGGGTAGAGGAGGTTCACGTGCCCGACGAAGACCTTCTGCTGGATGTCCCGGACCCGGAATTCGGGTCCGGGGTGGTGGGGGTCTGCGACATCTGCCAGAAGCGACAGGCGGTGATCATCCTCAGCAAGGAGCGGTTCAAGCTGTGCGTCCTGGACTTCCAGAACAAGGCCTGGATCCGGACCCCCGCGAAGCCCGCGGCCCCTACCCCACCCTTCACCACCTCCCGGCATTACGTCCCCACGCGGGCGGCGCGCTCCGGCGTCGTTCCGGCCGTGGTGCTCTCCCCCGTCAAGGCGGTGAAGCGACCCAGCGTTCTCGTGGTTCCCGAGGTGTACGGGCTGACGACCCAGTACATCGAGGCCGGGGTCCGACTGGCCCATGAGGGGTGTGAGGTGATCCTGCCCGATTTCGCCAAGGCGGAAGGGATCAACCTCCTCGAGTGGGGGCGCATGAGGAGCTCCCGCCTCCTCATGGGAGGCGTCCACATCTCCCAGTCCCACCGGGACCGTGCCCTCCGGATGCTGGAGGACTGCCGCCGGTTCGTCCAGACCCGGCCCATGGTGACCCCCGAACGGCAGGCGGTGCTGGGGATCTCGTACGGAGGAGCCTGGGCGCTGGCGTTCGCCGCCCAGACCCCGGGCCTCAGCGCTCTGGCCTTGGCCTACCCCCAGATGATCCACCCCCCCTCGTTCCTGCGCTCCCTCTCCGTCCCGACCCTGGCCATCTACGGGGGCGAGGACTCGGAGGCGGGAGCGGCGGCTTCGCTCCTGGAGGACTGCACGGCCCGGTACCATCTCCCCGTGGATTTTTCTGTGGTCCCCGAAGTGGGCCACCATTTCCTGAACCGGGACAGCCCCAACTACAGCCTTCCCGAGGCGGAGTTGGCCTGGACCCGCCTCATCGCCTTCGTGAAAGGATACCTCTTCCCTCCTCCCAAGCCACCCCCCAAGCCCCCCGTGGTGGCGGCGAAACCGGTCGGGACTTCGGGAGCGGCAACGCGGCCCGGGAGCGTGGCCCCTCCAACCCAGAGGGCGCCCGCGGCGAAGGGATCAGGTTCACCCCCCTCTGGTCAGCCCGTGGCAACCCCTCCTGCCGGGGGAGCTTAGACCCGTTCTCGGCCGGAACCCCCGGGCCCCTGAGATTCGACGCGAACTCCCTTCAAGTCCCTAATGTTCTGGGGAGACCCTGTACCACCCGGGCCCATTCGGGTCCCGGGCCCACCGCTGGACCGACCGTCACGGGGTTGGGGCTCTCCCGTCGATCTCTGCCACGCGGGCGAAGCGCTCCAGCGATTCCCGGATCCGCGGGAAGGGGAGCCCACCGAAGTCGAAGATGCCCGCGATCTCCGTCACCCCGCAATCCTCGAGGTCCTGAATCCGCCTTCGGATGCCCTCCTCGGAACCCATCATGACGAACCCCCTCCTCACGAGCCCGTCCACGCTGGAGAGATCGGGATCCTCCTTGACCCGCGCAAGGTATCCCGCGCTCTGGCTGAAGAGGCGCTGCTCCAGGTAGCGCTGGAGGGCCTCCCGGGCCGGTTTCGGGTCGGCTCCCGCGTAGATGTGGTATCCCGCCACCACGCGGGGTTCGATTCCCGGCGGAAGGGCATCCCGATACTCCCGGATCTCCTCCCGAAGCGTGGAGAGGTCCGGGACCGTGGCGTAGGGGATCATGGCGAGGGAGAATCCCTGGCGTCCCACATGCCGGATCGCCTCTCGCCGGCCCGCGGCGATCCACAAGGGAGGGGTGGGGCGCTGCACGGGGAGGACGTTGATGCGGACCTTTCGGCGGGGAGACCCCACCTCCTCCCCCCGGAGAGCCTTCAGGAAGAGGTCCATCCGGGAGGGGAACACTGCCCTCCGGGTCTCGGGATCCAACCCGAACCCCTCGTACTCCATGGGGGTGTTTCCGGTCCCCATGGCGATCTCGAGCCGCCCGGAGGAGAGCCGGTCGAGGAGGGCGAACTCCTCGGCCAGGGCCACCGGTTCGTGCAGGGGGAGGACCGTCACCAGGGATCCCAGGCGGATGCGCCGGGTCACCTGGGAAGCCGCCGCGAGCCACACCGGAGGCGCGGGCAGGCTCCCCGCCGGATGGAAATGGTGTTCCGCGGCCCAGAACGTGTGGTATCCCAGGCGATCCGCGAGCTGGACGAGTTCCAGCGCCTCGGTGTAACGGTCCGATCCGCGGTGCGGGCGCTCGTCCGGGAACTCGTCGAAGATGCTGAAGACGGAGAAGTCCACGGGACCCCCCACATGAGGGACCCTTCATGAGATTGCGCATGTTCAGAGTGAAACTACGGCTTCGCTGCATCCTGACCCCGCCTCGTCCCCTGGGACGGGGATCCGCCTTGAGCCGGTCGAAGGGAGTCCCCTTGCGGGATGGATCCCCCTCGGTGGCTCTGGATTAGTTCATCTATCGGTTCGGGCTTTCACCCCTCTCGATGACGGATCCCCTCGAGTCCATCCCGGATCCGACCCTACGGGAACGGCTCCAGAGGCTTCGGGAACAAGTGGGCCAGATCAAGACCTCGCGGGAGCTCCAGGAAGAGGTCCCTGGCTTCCGGGGGCAGAAGGGGATCTACAAACCCGCGGGATCGAAATACGCCCTCTGGGTCCGACAGACCTTCCGGGGGCCATATGCGGACGAGAATCCCCGGATCCTTCCGGATGGGTCCTGGGTCTACCCCTACGCTCCCGAAGCCCGCGGAGGACGGCCCGACCTGGAGCTCGACACCAATGCTGCCCTCCTCCGCTGCCGTGACGACGGGGTCCCCGTGGGGGTATTCCGGCAGTCCCCGGAGGCCCGGGAAGGGGTCTCCTACGAGATCATGGGCCTTGCCTATGTGGAAGACTTCGATGGGACCCATTTCCGCCTGAGGGGCGAACCCATCGATTGGGAAGAGGGATTCAGGGCGAAGGCAAGCAGCGTCCCGTTCGAACCCTTTGAACGGAATCCGCGCATCCTGGCCCCCCAGCTCCGGGAACAAAGGGATCAGAGGTTCCGGTGGGCGGTCCGGATGGCCTACCATGACCGCTGCAGCCTCTGTGAACTGGGATACCGGATCCGGGGGGTCCCCCTCGCGGTGGAGGCGGCCCACGTGATCCCCGTGGAACGCCGGGGCACCTCACGGGACATCCGGAATGGGATCCTCCTGTGCCGGAACCATCATGCCCTCTTTGACGAGCTCACGTGGACCTTCGATGAGCGTCTGAGGGTGGTGGTGGCCCCGGACACGAACTTCCGGGAGTCGGCCGCCCAGAATTGCATCCTGAAATGGGAGGGGAAGCGGCTTCCCAACCTTCCGGACTCCCCGGAGGACCTCCCTGGCGAGGAGGCGATCCGCTTCCGCATGGAGCAATTCGAAAGCCAGTGGCGCTAGTACCTCCCGCGGTCCCTCCGCATACGGCTCCCTCCGCTTCCAGAGCTCCGTTTGCCAGCCGTTGCAAGGACAGGGCTCCCCGCGCGCCCACGGGCTCAGTGCGGACCCCAATCGACGGGAAGAAGGTGTGCGGCCTCCGTACCCGAGGTTGGGGGACGGCAAGGTGCCGGTCTGGGGGCCCGGGAACCAGCGCTCCCCCCATTGGAGCCGAAACGGATGTGAGGTTCCCCGACCTTTCCCCTGCCGGGTCCAAGGGCAACGGGGGAACTGGGCAGCGCCGAGACCGCCCAGGAACCCGGGCCAGCCCCGCTCCTTGTGCATCCGGGGATCATGGCGCCGGCGTTCTCCTCGACCTCAGGCGCCTTCTTGCGGCGCTTGCCTCCCCCCGGGGAAGACTGCCCGGTGAGGGGTCCTGAGGTTCCCCATGCCCCTCTCGTACGCGCGCCTCGCCCTTGGCGTCGCCCTCACCAACGTGGCTTCGGGAGTCCTCTACGCCGTCTTGCCCCTTGTGGAGGTGAGCCTGGGGGGAGGCACTCTCCTCGCCACGCTCATCATCGCCCTTCCCCTCCTGGCCCAGACCCTCGCCTCATTCCTCTGGGGTGCCCTGTCGGACCGACTGGGAAGTTCGCGGAAGCTCCTGTTGGGGGGGCTTGTGGGGGAAGGGCTCCTCTTCCTCGGCTACCCATTCCTTCCCTCCGTGGCCCTCCTTGTCGTCCGGATCGCCCAGGCCGGCCTCGCGGCCGTCATCATCCTTGCCTCGGCGCTGGCAACGGGGGACGACCGACGCAGCGCCGGCCGGAACCTGGGAGGATTGGGGGTCTGGGGGAGCGTGGGATCCGTCGTGGGCCTTCTTGTGGCGCTTCCGCTGGTCATGGTCGCCCATTTCGAACTCGGGTCCGCCTTGGGATTCGCGCTCCTCTTCGTTCTTGCGGGATGCACCATCGCGGCGGCCCTGGTCTTCTCCACCGCCGGGGAGGTCGTTCGAATCCCTTCCCGCGTCCCGTGGAGGCACGCGCTCCGTTTTCCAAGGGGCTCGCGCGTCCTGGCCTATTCCGTCTCCACGATCCCACTCGCCGTGGGCAACTACCTGGTCTACTCCGTCCTCCCTCTCTACGTGGACGATGTGCTGGGCCGGGGGGGGTTCTTCGGCGTGGTACTCAACGGCACGTCCCAGGTGGTCATCTTCACGCTGGCTGCGGCCGCCGCAGGGGTCCCGGTCTCCACCTGGATCGGGAACAAGGTGGACCGGGTGGCCTGGCGCAGGCGAATGATCGCCCTGACCCCCCTCGTCTACGCCTCCCTCTGGTTCGCGTTCGCGTCCACCACCGACTATGGCCTTGTCCTTCTCCTGTGGTCCCTCCCCGTGTTCTCCTTCCTCTCCATCGCCCTGATCCGGGAACTCGCTGCGGAGAGCCACCTCAGCGACCGGGGCAGGGCCATCGGGCTGTGGAGCGCCACCTATAACGCGGGGGGAGTGGCCGGCGGGGTCATCGCGGGTCTCACCTTGGGCAGCCCGCTGAGCTTCCGCTCCCTCTTCATCCTGGCGGGTTCCCTCGACCTCGTCACAGCGCTTGCCTATCCCTGGATCCTTCGGGGAGGGTTCCAGGGCTCCCCGGGGGAAGCGCCATCCCTTGGTGTCAAATAGAGGGGGAGGGTGGGCCTCCCATATGATCCTCCACGGGCGGAAGGTCGTGGGAGGGGACGTGTCCGGCCCGGTCGCGAAGAGCACGTCTCCGCTCTCCTTCCTGGGAGAGATCGACCCTCGGACGGGCATGGTGGAAAACCCGTCGAGCGAGCTCAACGGCCGTTCGGTGGCCGGGACCGTGCTCACCTTCCCGGAAGCGCGGGGAAGCACGGTGGGGCCCTACGTCCTCTACGGAGCCAAGAAGCGGGGCGTGGCCCCCGTCGCCATGGTCGTCCACAACGCGGATGCCATCGTGGCCAGCGCGGCCGTTCTGGCGCGGATCCCCTGCGTGGACTCGATTCCCTTGGACCTCCTGGAGGAGGGAGACCAGGTCCATATCCGAGGGGATCAGGGGATCGTGGAGGTCCCCTCGGTCCAGGAGGTCCATGTGGTGACCTCCATCCTGCGGAACCGGGAAGGGAAGGTCCTCATCCTTCGCCGCTCGGACCGCGTGGGGAGCTTCCGCGGGCGTTGGGCGGGGGTCAGTGGCTTCGTCGAAGCTTCGAGCCCCCTGGAACAAGCCTATCAGGAGATCCGGGAAGAAACGGGGATCGCTCGGGAGACCCTTGTTCCCGCGTCCCAAGGGGATCTGGTGCGTTCCAGGGATGGGGGGAAGGTCTTCGTGGTCCACCCCTTCCTTTTCCACTGTGAGGACCCTGAGGTCCGGCTGGATTGGGAGCACACCGAGTGCCGATGGATCGATCCCCGGGATCTCTCCCAGTTCCCCACGGTGCCCAAGCTCGACCAGGTCTTCCGTTCACTGGGGATCGATACCTCCCCCGCGAAGCCGCCGGGAGGACCTCTGTGAACCCGTGGAGGCGGTGGCTTCTGGCACCTCGAGCATTTCCCCCAGCGAGGATATCCGGGGACACTGCGGGCGCGTAGTTCAGCGGAAGAACGCCTGATTTGCAATCAGGAGGTCTCGGGTTCAAATCCCGACGCGTCCACCTCCCCCATGGAGACTAAACCCATAGACCAGACTGCCGTCTTTGGAGCCTACCCGGAAACTTTCCTTGATCGCAATGGGAACCCCGTTGGCTTGAGTTTACTCCTCTTTGAATTGAGAAGGTGATCCTTCTCGATTCGCATTCGCTTCGTCCCCCTTCATCGGCCCGTCGGCGGAGCAAGGACCCCACCGACTGGCCTCCCGGAGCGCGTGGAGCGCACTCGGGGAAAGAGCCGTGCCCCGTAGGACCACATGGCCCCGGGAGAGGATGGAAGTTGCCGCTCCCAAGTTCCGGTGCCCGTCGCCCGGGCAGTTCCCGCAGATGCTCCGTCGCCACTGGTATAGGGGGTCCCGAGGTGAGGAGTGATTCCTCGGGCTCCCTTGGCGTTTGCTGGAGGGAAGGGTGTGCGTTCGCCACTTGTGGCATTGTCCACGCGCCGGAGCATGCACCCCGAGCCCCCAGGGTTTACGCCGATAGCCCGTGAGCGGCCTCACGCAGGATCTCTCCTGTGGATTCGAGGTCTCGCTGGATCACGGACCAGCTTGCGTCCCTGGGGGCGCCCGGGACCATCCCTTCCCTCCTCATAAACGGAGGAACGAATGCGGAAGACAGCGCCGAAGTCGCCGAGCCGCCCCAACCGTCGAACGATGTGGCCCCGCGCCCCGGAGCCCCCCCTCGAGAACGCCCTCTACGTCGGTATCGACGTCTCCCAGGAACATCTCGATGCCGCCGTCGTCGACGCGCGAGGGAATCTCCTTCGGGCCGCCCAACGCTACGAGAACACCGGCCCGGGCTTCGAGAGACTCTGGGACGACACCCAGGCGCTCGACCGCTCTCCCTCGAGGCACCCGGTCGCCTACGCGATGGAGGCGAGCGGCATCTCCCACCTCGGTCTGCTCGCCTTCCTCCTCGAGAAGAAGGCCCGGACCTAGTTGTTCTACCCGCTCCTCCTCCAGGGGGAGAAACAGAGCCAGGTCCGCAAGACCAAGACCGACGCGCTCGACGCCGAACTCATCGCCCAGTTCGCGAGGAAGGAAGGGCACCAGCGCCATCCGGCCACCCTCGACAACGACTCCGCCCGTCTTCGGGAGCACTGCCGGGTCCGCTTCCGCCTCGTAGAGAAGGCCTCGGACACCAAGCGCCAGCTGCGCCGGGACCTGGACGTCCTCTGCCCGAGGCTCTCCGCCGAGTTCTCCGACATCGGCACGCCGACGGCCCTCGCCGTCCTGATGGCGTTCGCGCAGGTCACCCACCGCTTCACGGCGACCGTCGACGAGATCGAGGAGGCCCTCCGCCCGTTCTTCCACGCCTCGGAGGGGCGGCATCGGAAGGCAGTGGCCCTCGCGAAGCACTTCGAGGACCGCCGGGCGCCGGAGGCACTCGAGGAGCCGCTCCTCTGGGAGGTCAAGGCGCTGGTGCACCAGCTCGAGCTGTTCGAGGAGCAGATCCGACAGACCGAGGGGCGGATCGAGCGGGAGATGGCGGAGCGGGAGAGCCTCGTCACGACCGTTCCGGGCATCGGACCGATCACGGCCGCGATCGTCGAGAGCGAGTTCGGGGATGCGAAGCGGTTCGAGAACGCGAACCAAGTGCGTGCGTTCGCGGGCCCCGACCCGTCCGTCTATCAGTCGGGGAAGTTCGAAGGGAACCACGGCCACATCTCGAAGCGGGGGAGCCCGAGGCTACGCGAGGGCCTCTATCGAGCGGCCCTCTCGGCAAGCCGGTCGAACCCGGCGTGTCGGGACCTCTACGAGCGGCTGACGGCGAAAGGGAAAGCACACCGATTGGCACTGACGGCGGTGTCGGCGAAGCTGCTCGTGCAGTCGTGGGCCGTGCTGCGTGAAGGGAAGCGCTTCGGGGTTCCGGAGCGATATCGCCGGGCGGAACCCGAACGAACGACCCGGGCCGCGCCCTCCTCAAAGAAGTCGGAGGAATCGGCGGCCACCTGAACCGTTTCCCCATTTGCCGTTCGCGAGTCCGTCCTCCTCGAGACGGCCTCGCCCTCGTGCCGTAGGGTAGCGTCATCTATCGCTAGATTTCGATGACCGAATCGTCATCGTCAGCTCATATAGCCCGCTCCGGCGATTCATGGGATCCCCCTCTCCGCTCACTGGGCGGCAGGCTTGAGATTGATCCTAGGGGCAAGTGCCCCCCCTGTCGACCACAGAGGACGCCCTATAGTGGCCCGCGGGCACTCGAAGGAAATGCCGCGACCCACGCCAGAGCTGCGGCTTGGACTGGGACCACCGCCCTCGTCATACCGGACCAGGTTTCCAGCTCAAGTGGCCCTATCATCAACAGGTGAAGCGGCTGTTTCCACTGGACGCGCCGCTCGCGTCCCTGTTGTTACTCTAATATACTCCATGTAGATTACATAATTAGGAATGTATATGGAGAGATACAGAGTCTCCCGGGAAGACCTCCTGACACTGGCCAGGGCACGGGTCCTCACTACGGCTGACCTGGCGAAGGTCCTGGGGACGACCCGTCCCCACGCCGCCCGGCTCGCCTTCGATCTACGGAAACGAGGACTGCTGACCCAAGTTATGAGGGGAGTCTATGCGAGCGTCCCGCTCGACGTCAACCCCAAGGGATTCAGAGCGGATCCGTTCCTCGCGGTCCACAAGGCCCTAGGCGACGACTACGTTTTCAGCCACCTGAGCGCGCTCACCCTCCTGGGTGCCGAGCAGACGGTCCACAAGACTGTGCACGTCAGTGCGCCGGGAGTGCGGTCCCGAACGCGCGACGTGGGGGATTTCGTGGTCCATGTCCACTCGGTCCCCGAGAAAGGGTGGGAGGCGACCTGGACCCGGGTCCGCCGGGGCGGGGAGTTACTGCGGGTGACATCGCCCGAGAGGACCCTGGTTGACCTTGCGTCCCTCCCCCCTCGTGTGCAGGACTACGAGGAGGGCTTGGAGGCCGTCCGTTCGCTCCTCCGAAGGACGGACACGCAGAAGCTCCTGACCTGTGTCCAGGAGACAGGCAACATGACAGTTCTCGCCCGTCTGGGGCATCTGCTCCGAGCCAGCGGGGCCGATGCCCCGCAACTGGCCCGTGTGCTGGAAAAGATCCGCTCCGCCGTAGCGGACGCCAGCCCGGTGTACATGGCGACTCGACCCAAGGACCCCGCGAATCGCTATGACTCGGAATTCAAGGTCGTCTTTCCAGGCGGGCGGTGAGATGGTCGAGATCGACAGAGCCGACCTTTCGGCGGCTCTCAGCGAAGGGTTTCGGCAGGACACGGCCGAGAAGGTGGTTCGACTTCTGGGGCTCCTCCATGAAATCCAAGGTCTTCCGGAGACCCGGGGGAAGTTCACACTCAAGGGAGGCACCGCCCTCAACATCTTCCACTGGGCCGAAGTTCCCCGCCTGAGCGTGGACATCGACCTGATGGCCACTGGATTCCCCACCGCTCGGGCAGGTACCCCAGAGCATCGCAAGGTCATCGACCTCGTGGAGGGGGTGGGCGCCCGGCTGAGGTACCGCGTGAAGCGAAGCGAGAGCCCCGCTGCCTGCACGCTCACCCTGCCCTACGTGAACACCCTGGGAGCGAGGGACCAGATCAAGGTCGACCTCGACATCCTGAACCGCATGACGATCCTGCCGAGCCAAGAGCATCCGGGGCCCCACCTGTTCCAGGCCGACGAACTGAGTTTCCCCGTCGTGGAGGAAGCGGAACTCCTGGGCCAGAAACTGACTGCCGTCGTCTACAGGCATGCCGTGCGCGACCTGTACGACATGTATCGGATGCTGCTCGCGGGGTGGCACCAACGTGCCAGGGCTCGCGAGTGCTACCTCGCCTACTCGTTCCTGAAGGACCACGAGTGGCCGAAGCTCGCCTACCCTGCTGTCTTGCAGGTCCAGTACGAACCGCGCGACCTTGACGACGTCCTGCGGAGGAAGGACTCGGCCCCACCCCTGGAGTCGATCCGCGCTGTGGCCAAGGGCGCCCTCGAAGGGACGTTGCCTCCCTACACCGCTGCGACGACCGAGGAGGAGTTGGCACGGAAGAGGTTGCTCGAAGGAGATCTGTCCGCATTCGCGGACATCGCGGGGGAGCACGACCCTACTCGCAGGGCCGCGCTCGCCAAGCATCCGGCACTGGCCTGGCGACTCCAGCAGGCGGCGCAGCCCGGGGGCCACAAGCGTTCGAAGTGAGGGGTTGTCTCCTGTGCCGACCTGGCTTCTCAGCCCGGGTCACCAGCGAAATATCGAGCGCGGTTCAATACTTGTCGTTCCGTAGCGGGAATCCACTGTCCACGGAGGCCAAACCCCGACGTGTCCACCTTCTCCAAGGTCCTGACGGCGGAAGTCCATCTTACCGGGCCGCAGGATGATCGCGGGGCTCAGTCCCGTGGGGCCGAATTAAGGCGAGCCCCCGGCAAACCTCGTGGCTCTCGCCGTGCTTCAATCACCAGATGGAGAGGAATCCCCTCGATCCACTCCCTCTGGATGCGGATCCCCACGAACTCGGGCAAGGGACGCGGCTCCACCATGTCGACGATGACCCATCCTGCTTCGCGGAGAGCGTGCGCGTAGAATTCCAGGGAGCGGTGATACCCCGTGGTGATCACTGTCTGGCCTTCGCCCAATTTCCATGTGTATCGCTCGCTGTGGGGATTCCGGTAGTTCGTGATCTTCCGGAAGACCACGGGAGGATTGCCGGGGCCTCCCGCGACCTCGATGTCCCAGGTGGAACGGTTGTCCACGTCGAAGCAGGGATGGCTCATCGAGAAGACGAAGCGGCCCCCGTCTGCCACCACTCGGGCGATCTCCCGGATCGCCCCCTGGGCGTCCTCGATGTCCATCAAGGACATGTTGGCGATGGCCACCTGAAATGTCCCGCTCTCCAGGCCATCGAGGTGCGCCGCATCCCGTTCGTGGTAGGTGATGCCCAGTGGGTCGGAAGCCTCCCGGGCCCGAGCCCGTTCGATGAGCTCCCGGGCGCGGTCCACCCCAACGACGCGTGCCCCTTCTCTTGCCAATCGGCGCGAGAGATACCCATTGCCACATCCAACGTCGAGGATCCATGTCCCCGGCTCTATCGTGCCCAGGAGGGAGAATAACCCCGGGTCGATCAGTGTGCGGTGCCACGGGTCCCCGGTGTCCCCCTGCTTCTCGTCGTACCAGGCACCGAATCCCTCGGTGGGACCTCGCTCCGACATTTCTCCCCGCCACCGCCCCGATCCACTGTCGATGGCGTAGATAAGCCGGCCTCCCTTGATGTCCCCGCCTCGGAGCCCCATCCGTGATCCCCGAAAGATGGGCCCCGAGGACCACACAGATCGTCATCCTTGGTGCGCTCTCCGTGCGGATGCCTCGGCTGAACCGGGTGCCAGACCGTTGCGGCGCGTCTGTGCGGAGGGAGGGGGGAGTATGCCAGCAAACCCTTCGGCAGCCTATTTGAGCAATCGTTCCCTGCTTCCCCGAAGTATCATGGCGAGCGACCTGAAGAGAATCTCCAAGGAAATCGCAGTGGATTTGGAGCTGGATGGCCCCCCCGTCCAGATCACGTACCTGGACGAACCTCCGCCGGGAGTCCCCGAGCACGTGGGAGCGGCCCCCTCCGTCTGTACCTTCTTCTCGGAGGGCCGTGCCTCGGCATTCTATGCCGCTCTCCCAGCGCATGAGGCTTGCGAGATCGGTGCCTACGTGATGGGG
>JAJZYH010000070.1 GCA_021798195.1 Thermoplasmata archaeon | reverse complement strand
GCCCAGGGCTTCTCGGCGAAGGAGGTGAGCCGGGCCGCCGACATCCTGGAGACGATGTTCCGCGACCGGGAGGGAACCGTCTTCCTGTCGTTCCCGGCCGACCTCGTCTCCACCGGCACGCGGGGGATCATCCATGAGCTCATCCAGCGGGGCCTCGTGGATGTGCTCGTGACCACCTGCGGGACGCTGGACCACGACCTCGCCCGCGCCTGGAAGCCGTACCTGGAAGGGGATTGGCTCCTCGATGACCGGGACCTGGCCCGGAGGCACATCTACCGCCTGGGCAACATCCTCATCCCGGAGGCGAATTACGGCGGGGTCATCGAGCGTCGCATGCGGGCCCTCTTGCAGAAGCTCTGGACCCGTGGGGTCCGGAAGATCTCCACGAAGGAGCTCGTCTGGGCCATCGGGGAGGACCTGGGCCCCGTCCGGGGGCGGGGCTCCATCTGCCGGGCCGCCTTCGAACGGAAGGTCCCGGTGTTCATTCCCGGTCCCACCGACGGGTCCGTGGGAAGCCAACTCTGGCTCTTCTGGCAGGATCACCGGGACCTCTCCCTGGACCTCTTCCATGATGAACAGGATCTTTCGGACATCGTCTTCCAGGCCCGCCGGACCCACGCCCTCATCCTGGGGGGAGGGATCTCGAAGCACCACACCATCTGGTGGAACCAGTTCCGGGGCGGGCTCGACAGCGCCGCCTACATTACCACGGCGGTGGAGTGGGACGGGTCCCTCTCCGGGGCCCGTCTCCGGGAGGCGGTGAGCTGGGGGAAGGTGAAGCCCACGGCACGCCAGGTCACGGTGGAGGGGGATGTCACCGTCCTTCTCCCCCTCCTGGTGGGAGGGGTCCTGGAACGCCTGGGCACGTTCCAGCGCCGGGGCACCACGGAATAGAGACGGCGACCTCACGGTTCGTGGGGGCTCCAGTCCCGGTGCGTCTCCCGGGAGATGGGGCAGGCAGATTCCGGGAATCCGGGCCGCCGGACCCGTGGAAGACGCATCGGGTCCGCGGACCAAGCCCAGAGCGCCTCTGCCACCTGGCGGAGATCGTCGAAAGGGATCACGGGCTGGCCCCGTCCCTGGCAGATGGAGAGCAGCCGGCGCCGGGCGAAGATGATGTCGGCCACTTCGGCGGCGTAGCGGTCGGTGCTCCCGTCCCCCACGAAGATCCCGATCCCATTCTTGGCCGTCCGTTCCCGTACGATCCCCGCCTTGCAGATCCCGCAGAGGCGGCAGGTTGGGTGCTGGAACGGATGGACCACCTGGAGGGACCCCCCCTGTGCTTCCCCGATGCGGTCAGAAAAGACCGGGAGCCGGATCCCGGCCCGCGAGAGGAGGGGCAAAATGTAGAAATCGAGGCCGCCGGAGACCACGGCCACGAACCAGCCCCGCTCCTGGGCCCCGGTGACCAGCTCCTGGGCCCCGGGGCGCCAACGGGTATGGGTCACGGCGAACTCCACCATCTCCGGGATGCGATCCCAGGGAAGCAGAGCGGCTTCCCGCTCCCAGGCCTCCCTCAGGTTCATCCGGCCCGCATGGAGCTCCCGGTCCACCGCATCGGCGACCCGACGGCCATCCTTCCCAAAGTGGGCCACCAGGTCCATGGCCACGTTGCTCTCCACGAGCGTCCCGTCAAAGTCGAGGAAGAGGGACGCGCGGAGATCGCCCGAGTTCACGCGCTGGAGGACCCCCGCACCGTATTTCATGTGATGGGAGGGTACCACTCCCACCCTCGACGAAGACGAGACTTCCCGGGAGAGACCTCCGCCGAACGATGAGGGGGGAACGGTCATGGCGCCTTGGGAAACATCTTTGCGGGAGGTCTCCTATCCCGGGTTGGTACGGCTCCCCTTCCTTCCCGGAGGGGGACGCGTCGGGAGATGAACCGCATGAACGACCCGGATCCGCCGGAAGGACGTTGGAAACCCCCCAGCATCGAACAGATCCGGCACGAGCACGAGGTGATCCGGGGACTCCTGGACCGCCTGGCGCAGATGGCTCATGCCATCGAGGGGGACACGGTGGTGCCCGAGGTGGAGATCCGGGAGGGGCTACGCCTCCTGGAGGATTACCTGGACAAGGTCCATATACCGGGGATGGGGGGTTCCCGCTCCCCGGATGGGAATGTGGGGTTCCACGAGGCCACCCGGGACCGGCTGCACAGCCTGGGGCAGATGGTGAGCCATTACAACACGAAGTTCCGGGGCGTGCGCCATGCCGTTGCCCGTTCGCTCCTCATGACCGCGGCGGCCGACCTGGAGGGGGAACGGGAAGAGGAGCAGGGGGCCTCGACGGGATCCTTGGCACCCTCTCCCGCTCCGGGTTCCCCGGTGGCCGAATCGATCCGGCGGGAATTGGAGCAGGCGATCGCGCGGTACCTGGACCCCAGTCGCCGAAAGGCTTTCCCCATGTCCTCTCCCCCTTCGGAAGGGGCGGTACGGCGTGCCGGGGACCGAACCCCGTAGTCTCCGGGGCGTCTCCCTGGATGCAGGGCGTCCCCGATCCGTCCTACGCGAGCGTCGCCTTCAGATGGACGGCGACGTTTCCCCGGATGACGTTGGAGATGGGGCAGCCCTTCTCCGCCGCATGCGCGGCGTCGGAGAACTCCGCGGCGGACATGCCCGGGACCTTCCCCTTCACGTCCACCTCCATGGTGGTCACCTTCCAGGCATCTCCCACCTTGTCGAAGGTGGCCACGGCCTCCACCGCGAGCTCCTCCGGAGGTTTGCCCATCCGGCCCAACGCGGCCGAAAAGGCCATGGCGAAGCAGGCTGCGTAGGAGCCCGCGAGGAGTTCCTCGGGGCTCGTGCGTCCCTTCGCCCGCTCGGTCCGAGAGGCCCAGGTCACCGGTGCCTCGGGAAGTCCCCCCGAATCGAACTTCACGGTCCCGCTTCCCTGGAGGAGGTCCTTGTGCCAGAGGGCGCTTGCCTTGCTCTTCGCTGCCATGGGGGCTTCGAAGGGGAGACCCTACATAACTCTCCCGGTGGCGAGAGGTCCTGCCGAGACTGGGAAAGGTTGAGATGCCCCGGCGGCTCGCGGCAACATGGCCAGAGGGAAGCCCGGCGCGGGGAAAGGATCCGAAGACCTTGAGGCCGCCTTCCGAGAATTCCTCACGAACCGGTTCCGGGGCCGGGAGGAGGTGGGCCGATGGCTTGCCGGGGGATCCAAGGGCGACATTCGCCGCCTCTACCTCGTTTCGGCCCGGATCCGCGTGGAGCGCCGGGAAGCTCATCTCAAGGGACGGTTCGTCGACCTCGCCAACGACGCGAAGACTCCCGCGGAGTGGCTCCGGCGGAAATCCCCCGATGATTTCCTCCTGGACCTCGAGATCCTCCGGGCGATCCTGCGGTCGAACCCCAGGGAGTTCCGGGACGAGCTCCTCCGCCACCTGGATCGGGAATTCGGGCGAGCCGTCGGGGAGAACGCCCCGGGACCCACGGTCTCCCTCTCCCACCGCCCCGGGCGATCCGGGTCAGCAGGCTAGGGCCCCGCGGAGGCCGTGGAGACAGGAGAGGATCCGTTCCTGGAACGCCGCCGGCTGGGACAGGTTCACCAGGTGGTCCGCATCCGGGATCACGGTGGCCCTTCCCTGAGGAAGCCGGGAGGCCATGGCCCGGGCCCAGTG
>JAJZYH010000007.1:39170-71652 GCA_021798195.1 Thermoplasmata archaeon | reverse complement strand
CGTGGAGACAGGAGAGGATCCGTTCCTGGAACGCCGCCGGCTGGGACAGGTTCACCAGGTGGTCCGCATCCGGGATCACGGTGGCCCTTCCCTGAGGAAGCCGGGAGGCCATGGCCCGGGCCCAGTGGAGGATGAGAGGATCGTCGGCCTCCCCCACCAGGAGCTCCGTGGGGCATCGCACCCTCTCCAGCCTCTGGAACGTGGGAGGGTCGGGGGGCAGGGTGAGGCGCACGCCGGTCAGGGCCATGGGAGCATTCTCCAGGACGAGTTCCCGGATGCGGGCCCTCTCCGGTGCCGAAAGCCGGGACCCCCAGAGGTCCAGAAGGAGGTCCGTGGCCCTCTCCACTCCCTCCAGCTGGACCGCACGGGCGATCTCCATCTCCCGTAGCTCCAGGAGTTGTGTGAGCCGTTGTTCCTGGGGATCTCCTTGCACCCCACACCCCTCCACGACCGGCCCCGCGAGGATCAGCGCGGCCACTTTCTCCGGATGGGCGAGGGAGAGATCCAGCGCGGCCGTGGCTCCCTTGGAGCTCGCCACAAGGACCGCGGCGGAGATCCCCAGGTCCGTGAGGAGCGCATCCAGGTCCTGGGCGTCGCTATAAGGGCCGGGGAAGGGGTCCGACCTCCCGAATCCCCGGCGATCGTACCGGACCACACGGTAGCCGCGGGAAAGGGTCTCCATCTCGCGGTCCCACATCCGACGGTCGGCGAAGCCGGAATGGAGGAGGACCAGGGGGATCCCCTCGCCCCGTTCCTCGCAGAACAGGCGGACACCGTTCACCTCGTGATGGGATCCGCCGGGGGGCATCGGGGCGGGAAATCACCGCACCTCTATTCATACCTCCGGGCCGAAAGTCCACCGGCCCGGATCCCGTGCTCGCGGGCGCGCTCCGGGAGGGAAGCTCAGAGGAGGTTTTCGAATTCCTGGGTGACCTCGGGATAGCGCTCCCGGACCGCCTTCAGGATGTTGAGGACGCTCAGCTTCTCGAGGCGCACCCCGGAGAGGACGTCGATGATCTTGTCGAAGGTCTCGTCGGGGAGGGAGACCAGCTTCTCCTTGGCCACCCAGTTCCGGAGGAGCTTCTCCTCCAGGACCGCCCGCCACCGGCGGTCGTACTCCATGAGGTCCGCCTTGGAGGTCCGTCCGGACTTCGCGGCGCGTGCGGCCACCTCGCCGCAGATCTTTCCCGCGATGCAGCCGTTGGCGATCCCCCCGCCGGTGAGGGGATCGATCATCCGGGCCGCATCGCCCACGAGCATCACGCCGTCCGCCACGGACTGCTTGATGGGAGGGGATATGGAGACCCCGCCTCCCACCATGTCGATCTTCTTCCCCTTCGCGTAGCCGGGGTGCTGGGCGATCCACCGGTCCAGGTAGTCCCGCACCTCGGCGGGATGGTGGAGCTTCGAGACCTGCACCCCGATCCCCACGTTGGCGAGCCCATCCCCCTTGGGGAAGACCCACACGTACCCCCCGGGGGCGCACTTCCCCAGGTAGAAGTCGCAGTACCGGACGTCGGAGTCCACGTTGGTCATCCGGTACTGGAGGCAGGAGTCCATGTCCCGGATCTGCAGGTTGGTGGGGATCCCGGCCCAGCGCCCCACCTGGCTCTCGAACCCGTCGGCGCCCACCACCACCGAGGCGTGGATCTCGAATTTCTGGCCGAACTGCTTCGCCTTGACCCCTGTCACCCGTCCATCCTTCCGCAGGACGTCGAGGGCGTGGGTCTTCAGGTGGATGGTGGTGCCGGCGTTGGCCGCGTCGATGGCGAGCGCCTTGTCGAAGGCGTCCCGCTCCACCACGTAGCCCACCTCGTTCCCCGCATGCTTCTCGTTGATCTCCATCACCTTTTCCGAGGGGGAGTAGATGCGGGCTCCCTCCACCTCCACGTTGATCCAGCGGGAGGAGGGGGTGATCCCCACGTCGGCGAGCCAGGACTTGGAGATCCCCTCGCCGCAGCGGACCGGGGACCCGATCTCCTGGCGCTTCTCGATCATGATCACGTCGGCGCCGTTCTTGGCGGCCCATTTGGCCGTCATACTGCCGCTGGGGCCTGCGCCCACCACCAGTACGTCGCACTTGAGGTCGGTCGAAATCGCCATGCGAAATCCTCCTTGGGTACCGTGACTCCGGAGCCCCCTTCGTCCCTCGATCCTCAACCGATGGAGATCGCCCCGACGGGGCAGGCCCGCACGCAGATGCCGCACCGGGTGCAGACCTCCTCGTCGAACCCGATGCGCCACTCATCCAGGTAGATGCAGTTCAGGGGACAGATCCCCACGCAGGCCCCGCAGGAGACGCAGACCTGGCCCGAAGACTCGATGTAAAGGTCCTTCTTCCCCGGCACGTTCTCTCCGTTCGGTGGGCAAACGACCCCCGTATTAATCTTTCCCCGGCACCATTGTCCGGCAAAGCCCCTCATGAGCCTTCTGTCTCACGGGCCACGACGGAATGGGGGGCTCCCGACCCCCCCGGAGGGGTTCCCCCCTCACTCCATCGATTCGAGCCAGCGCTCCGCGTCGATGGCGGCCATGCACCCCGTCCCCGCCGCGCTCACCGCCTGGCGATAGCGCGGGTCGGCCACATCCCCGCACGCGAAGACCCCCTCCACGCTGGTCCGCGTGAACTCCCGCGTCCGGAGATACCCCTTCTGGTCGAGCTCCAGCTGGCCGTCGAAGATCTCCGTGTTGGGCCGGTGCCCGATGGCCACGAAGACCCCTCCGCAGGGAAGGAGGCTCGTCTCCCCCGTCTTGAGGTTCCGGAGCCGGACCCCGGTCACCTTCTCCCCCTCCCCCACGATCTCCTCCACGATGGAATCCCAGACGAAGGAGATCTTGGGGTTCCGGCGGGTCCGTTCCTGCATCACCTTGCTGGCCCGGAGGGTGTCCCGCCGGTGGACCACCGTCACCTTGCTCGCGAACCGGGTGAGGAAGTTCGCCTCCTCCATCGCCGTGTCGCCGCCGCCCACCACCACGAGTTCCCTTCCCTTGAAGAAGAAGCCGTCGCACGTGGCGCATGAACTGAGCCCGTGCCCCCGGAAGCGGTCCTCGCTGGGGATGCCGAGCCACATGGCCGAGGCTCCTGTGGCCACGATCACCGCGTCGGCGGAGATCTCCACCCCCCCGCTGGTCCAGAGCTGAAAGGGTCGGCTCCGGAAGTCCACCCGGTTCACCGCATCCTCGAGCACCTCGGCCCCGAACCGGATCGCCTGCTGGCGGAAGAGTTCCATGAGCTCGGGGCCCTGGATCCCCTGGGGAAACCCGGGAAAGTTCTCCACGCCCGTGGTGATCATGAGCTGCCCCCCCGAGGGGATGCCCGCCACCACCAGGGGCTTCAGGTTGGCCCGGGCGCTATAGAGGGCGGCGGTGAGGCCCGCCGGACCGCTTCCCACGATGACCACGCGATGATGCCGCTTGCCTTCCGTCATGTCCCTTGTTCCCTCCGGGGTGTCTCTCGGAGCGGGATGGGCCGGGGATCGGGCAATCGGAGCGTCCGGGGCCCCGTCCGGGTGGCGTAGTGGCTCCCCCAGAAGACCAGGGGATCCTCGTCGGACCCCTCCTCGAGGTGGGTCACCCGCCCCAGGAACACCAGGTGGGTGGCGAACGGATGGGCCTCCACCACTTCGCATTCCATGGTCCCCAGGGTATCGTCCAGGAGGGGAATGCCGGAGGGGGACCGGTGGCACGCCACGCCCCGGAATTTCTCGGAGGAGGGGATCCGGGAGGCGAAGCGTTCCGAGAGTTCCATCTGATCCGCCGCAAGGAGGCTCACCCCGAACCGACCGGAGCGTTCCACCAGGGGGGTGGTGTCCGCCGCGGCGCCCAGGGAGACCAGCACCGAGGGCGGGTCCAGGGACACGGAGAGGAGGGCGTTGACGGTCATCCCCCCCTCCGCATCCTCCCAACGGGCCGTGACCACCGAGACGCCGGTGGCGAACCGCCCCATCACGGCGCGGAACCGGTCCGGCTCCGGCAGGGCCCGGTCTCCCGGGTCGTCGCGGGTGGACGACGCGGGGCTCAATCCTCCCTCCATCGGAACAGCACCACCGCCGCGGCGAACGTGACCGCGGCCATGACCAGCGTGATGAGGATGTCCGTCCAGGTCCCCCCGGGGTTGTTGAAGACGGAGGCGTCCGTGATCCCGTTGATGAAATAGTAGAGGGGCCAGATCCGGGCGTAGGGCTGGAGCCAGCCCGGCATGATGCTCACGGGGATGAACGCCCCGGAGAGGAACATCATGGGGAACGTGATGAGGTTCCCGATGAACCCCGCGGTCTCCGCCTTCTTGGAGAGCGTCCCCACCAGCATCCCCAGGGAGACGAAGAAGAGCGGTCCGATGAGCAGAAAGACCAGGAGGTACGGACTCACCAGGAACGCGGCATGGAAGACCACATCCCCCGTGGCGATGAGGATGACGGCCGAGGCGGCCACCACCACCCAGTTCCACATGATCTTGGAGGCGAGCCATTCGGACTTGGTGAGAGGGGTGAGCGAGAGCTGCTTGAACAGCTTCTCCTTCTTGTACTCCGCCGTGAGGGTCACCATGCTGAACATGGGGCTCGTGATGATGGAGAGCCCGATGAGGCCCGGGACCACGTAATCGATGGTGCTGTAGCTGCGGACTCCCACGTAATCCGTCGACTCGTAGACCAGGGGTGGCGCGCCGCGCTGGTTGACGACGCTCATGGCGTAGCCCACCGCGCTCTGGACCAGGCCGGCCGCCCCCTGGTCATACGGGTTGGTGATCACCGTGATGGTGCTGGGGCGACCTTGGGTCACGTTGGCCCCGAACCCGTCCGGAAGGATGAGCCCATTGGACTGGGAGTGGCTGGTGAGGTACCCCTGCAGGCTCACGTCCGGGGAGACCATCGCCACGTTCACGAGCCCCGTTCGGTTGAGGTCGGACAGGAACGACTCGCTGACGTTGGAATTGTGGTCCAAGTTCTGGACGTAGAGGGGCACCGCGCTGGGCGTCCCTCCCCCCGAATAGAGCGCCCCGAACATGAGGATCAGGAAGAAGGGGAAGATCAACGAGAAGAAGATGGCCTCGGGGCTGCGGAGGTAGGACCTCGAATAGAGGTGGAAGTCGGCCCAGATCCGCCGCGGCTTCATGAGGACGTGATCTCCCCTTCGTCCATCTCTCCCACCAGGCGGATGAAGACGTCCTCCAGGGAATCCCTCTCCGTGCTCAGGTCCTCCCAGCGCACTCCGTGGGTCTCGAGGGTCTGGACCGCCCGGCTCAAGTCCCCCGGGCGATGGAGGATCACGTGGGTCTCTCCGTGATCCTCCTGGACCTCGAGGTCGGTGTGGGCCTTCAAGGTCCGGGCGACCTCCCGAGGGCCTGTGATGAGGAGCCGGGGTGGGGAGCCGTGCCGCTGGATGAGATCCCGCGGCGTCCCCTCGGTGATGATCCGCCCGTGGTGGAGGATGGCCACCCGATCGGCGAGTTCCTCCGCTTCGTCGAGGTAATGCGTGGTGAGGAAGACCGTCCGGCCCTCGGTGCGAAGCTCCCGGATGACGTCCCAGATGGCCCGCCTCGCCTGGGGGTCCAGCCCCGTGGTGGGTTCATCCAGGAACAGGACCTCGGGGTCGCTCACCAGGGCGAGGGCAAGGCCCAGCTTCTGCCGCTGCCCCCCCGAGAGCTTGTCGAAGGTGTCCTGGGCCTTATCGGACAGAAGCACGCGCTTCAGGAGGAGATCGGGATCTGCCCGGGTTCCGAAGAGGGCCGCGTAGTACCGGATGGCCTCGCGGGGGGTCACCTTGTCGAAGAACTTGAACCCCTGGGGGATGACCCCGATCCGCCGGTGCAGGGCTCGGCCCTCCTCCCAGGGGTCCATCCCCAGGACCCGGACGGAGCCTTCGGTGGCCCTGCGGAGGCCCTCCAGGATTTCCACCGTGGTGGTCTTTCCGGCCCCGTTGGGCCCCAGGAACGAGAAGACCTCCCCCTGGTTGACCTGGAATTGGATCCCATCCACGGCGCGAAGGGGCCCGTAGGTCTTCACCAGGCCCTGGACCTGGATCGCCTCGCTCATTGGGGTGCGAGGGACTGGGGCGGCATATAAAGGAGTGCGGGGATGGGGTTCGGGCAAACCCTGAAAGCCCCCGGATTCCCCTCCCCGGAGGCCCGCGGGATGCTCCCGCGGATCTTCCATGAACGAGCCCCCTGAGGAACGGGCCGCCCGCCACGAGATCCCGGGCCCTCCTCCCAAGGAAACCGCCTCCGCGGAGGGGTCCGGGACCCACCCTGGTACCGCCCGGTGGTGGGGGTGGGGGGAGATGGACCGACGATTTCCCGCGGAGCGGCTCGCCCGGATCCGGACGTTTCTCCACCATCGCCTGGGGGTACCCCGGGAAGGGGCTGGAGGACCCCCACCCAGCCTGCACGCCTGGAAGATCCCACCCTCCCGGGTCTCCCCGGAGCTGGTCAGCCGGCTTCGGGACTCTCTCCCTCAGGGCGCGGTGAGCGCGGAGGGAGAGGAGCGGCTCCTCCACTCCTTCGGAAGGGCCTACATGGACCTCCTGGCCCTGCGGCACGGGCAGATCCAGCACCTCACGGACCTCGTGGCGCACCCCGCGAGCATCCCGGAGATCCTGGCCACCCTCCGGTTCGCGGAGGAGAACGACCTGGCCGTGGTCCCATGGGGGGGAGGAACCTCCGTGGTGGGGGGGGTGGCCCCCACGGAAGATTCCCATCACGGCGTGATCACCCTCAGCATGGGGCGGTTCACCGATCCCATCTCCCTGGATCTCCCGAGCCGCCTTGCCCGCTTCCAGTGCGGGATCCGGGGGCCGGAGCTCGAGTCCTACCTCTCGGCACGCGGGACCACCCTGGGGCACTTCCCCCAGTCCTTCGAGTACTCGACCCTCGGGGGCTGGCTCTCCACCCGGTCCTCGGGCCAGGCTTCCACCCGCTACGGGGATCCGTCCCATCGCCTCCGGGGGGCCAAGGTGGTGACGCCCCGGGGCGTGGTCTCCTGGGAGCAGGGGGTCGCGGGAGCCTCGGGGCCAGACCTTTCGGGGATCTTCCTGGGGAACGAAGGGACCCTGGGCATCTTCGCCGAGGCGACGATGGCGGTGGACCTTGCGCCCGCCGCCTCCTGGATCACGGTCCTGCTCTTCCCGGACTGGTACGCCGGGGTCGAGGCGATCCGGACGTTGGCACAGTCCGCCCCCACCCCGGCCATCCTGCGCCTCTCGGACCGGGAGGAGACCGAGCTCACCATGGAAGGACGGGCGCCCGCGGCCGGCCTCGGCGGGAAGATCCGCGACCGCCTGGGGCCCCGCATCCTGGAATTGCGCAAGATGGACCCCGAATCCCTCTGCCTCGCGGTGGTGGGATATGAGGGGACCGAGGGGGAGGTACGGCGAGGGTTCGAGGTGCTGAAGGACGTCTGCCGTGCGGCCGGAGCGGTGGATCTGGGGCGCCCCGCGGGAGAGGCCTGGCGGGCGGAACGGTTCTTGCTCCCGTTTCTCCGCGACGATCTCTTGACCGACGGTTGGTTGGTGGAGACCCTGGAGACCGGGGCCAGCTGGACCGACATCGGTCCCCTCGCCCATGCGGTGCAGGAGGCTCTCCAGGCGGCGGCCCGAAAGGAGAAGTTCCCGCTCTTCGTGGGCACCCACCTCTCCCACGCGGTCCCGGAGGGCTCGGGCCTGTACTTCTCGCTCATCGCCCCGCAGTTCCCGCACCGGGAGGAGCAACAGTGGACGGCCCTCAAGGAGGCCGCCACCGGGGCGCTGCTCCGATCCGGAGGGCTCCTGAGCCACCACCACGGCATCGGGCGGCTCCATCGGCCCTGGATGCGTTCCGCCAGGGGAGAGATCTCTCTGGGGGCTCTGGAAGCCCTCAAGGCGTACTTCGACCCTCATCGGATCATGAACCCGGGAAAGCTCCTGCCGTGACCGCTCCCGGCCCTGAACTTCCCCTGGGAAACCCCCCGTTCCAGAGGCCCCGTGACCTCCTTAGGCTCCGAGAGGAAGACCCCTGGGACCTCCTCGTGGTGGGGGGAGGCATCACGGGTGCGGCCGTGGCACGTCTCGCGGCCGCCCAGGGGCATTCCGTGGCCCTGGTGGAGCGAGAGGACTTCGGGAGCGGGACCAGCGGAGCGTCGTCCAAGATGCTCCATGGAGGACTGCGGTACCTGGCGCATGGCCAGGTCCGGCTGGTCCGGGAGGCTCTGCGGGAACGCGCGAAGGTGGTACGGTCCCTCCCACCGCCGCGCGTGCGCGTGGTGCCGTTCCTCCTGCCCCTCTCCGGATCCTTTCTGGACCGCATCGCGCAGCGGGCCGGCACCTGGGTCTACCAACGCTGGGGCCATGCAGCGGGGTTGGGCCCCCGAGAGGTCCTTTCCCCGTCGGAGGCGAGGCGGGCCTGTCCCCTCCTCGAGCCCTCCGGGCTCCGGGGAGCGATCCTCTATCGGGAGGCTATCACCGATGATGCCCTCCTCACCCTGCAGCGCGTCCGGGAAGCGGTGGCCTGGGGGGCGGTGGCCGTGAACCATGTGGAGGCGCTCTCCCCGACCTGGTCCCACGGAAGGATCTCGGGGGCCGTTCTGCGGGACCGGTTGGAAGGCACCCAATTCCCCGTGAAGGCGCGGCAGATCGTGAACGCCACGGGGGCCTGGGGCCTCCGCTGGCTCCCGGGGATCCGGGCGGCCCCCCTTCGCCCCAGCAAGGGCATCCATCTCGTCTTCCGACGCTCCCGATTCCCATTGGACGTGGCGGTGGTGATCCCCACACGCGATCGGCGGTGGGTCTTCGCTCTCCCGTACGGGCGGTTCGTGATCCTGGGAACCACCGACGAGGATTTCACCGGGGACCCGGACCGGGTGGAGCCCACCCGATCCGAAGGAGAGGGACTCCTCCGGCTGGCCAACGACAGCTTTCCCGCGCTTCGCCTCAGCCCTATGGACGTCTGCGATGCGTACGCGGGCCTGCGGCCCCTGGTGCAGGATGACCGGTCCCGCCCCGGGGACACCTCCCGGGAAGACTCTGTATCGGTGGATCCGCGGGGAGTGGTCACGGTGGCCGGCGGAAAGCTCACCACGCACCTCGCCATGGCCCGGCGGGCGCTCCGAGGTTGGGAGCGAGGATCCGAGGCCAGGGAGGACCCCCCGGAGCGCACCGCATTCCCCTGGAAGGGGCCCTGGGGGGATGAGTATTCGGCCGGCGATCTCTTGGCCCAACTCGCGGACATGGCCCCCTCGCAGCGCCGCGAGTCCCTCCGCCCCTGGATCCGATGGGCCGTGGAAGAGGCGGGCGCCCTCACCCTCGTCGACGTGGTGGAGCGACGCCTGCGGCCCATGAACCGGAACGAGCCATCGTTCCCCCTCCTGGTGGATGAGGTGGTCCGATGCCTGGTGGAAGACTTCCACTGGTCGGAGGGATCCCTGCGGACCCAGCGGGACGATTACTTGGAGCGTCTCAGGAAGGGACGTGCGATCTGGACCCAGGGGGCCCCATGAACGGTTCCGGGTCCACGTGGGTGATCATCAATCCCACCGCGGGAAGGGGACGAGGCGAGGTCCTCTGGCGGGAGCTGCGACCCGATCTCGTTCGTCGGTTCGGAGAGACGGAGGTCCTGTGGAGTTCGCGCCCGGGGGAAGAGAGGGAGCTCATCCGCCGCGCCGTTCTGCAAGGAGCCTCCCGCGTTTTCCTCCTGGGAGGGGACGGGACGTACAGCAACGCTGTGGACGCCCTCCTGGGATGGGAAATGGCCCCCCGAGGCCCGCCCCCCATCCTGGGCCTCCTCCCCGCAGGCCGGGGGGCGGACCTCCCCCGGAGCCTGGGTTATCCCGCCTCTCCGGAGCACCTCGTGGAGGCGCTCCAGAAGATGGTTCCGATCCCCGTGGACATCGGACGCCTCACCTTTCTGGGCGAGACGCCCTCCCGGACCCGCTACTGGGTGAACCAGTCCTACGTGGGCTTCGGGGCCCGGGTCGTGGAGCGGGCCAATGCGCGGACCCGATGGGCCGGTCAATCGGCCTATCGCATCGCGGTGGCTCGCGAACTTCTCCACCTCCGGAACATCCGGGTCTCCCTGGCGGGCCCGTCGGTCCCCTTCCCCGAAGGCCGCGTGGCCACCCTGCTTGTGACCAACGGACGGTTCTCCGGGGGCGGGATGCTCACCTCGCCCCGGGCCGACCTCAAGGATGGCCTCTTCCATATCCAGGCCATCGGGGCGGTAGGGCGACTGCGGCTGCTCCGGTCCCTCTCGAAGTTCCAGAAGGGCCAACACCTATCGTTGCCCGACGTCCATGCATGGGAGGCGAGCCGGCTGGAGGTTCAGGGCGACCCCGGGGACGGACTCGTGGAGGCGGACGGAGATGTCGTGGGCCGGTTGCCGGTACGCTACGAGCTGTGCCCCGGGGCGCTTCGCTTCCTGGGGGTTCCCGAAGGACCCCCCCGGGCCGCCGGAGGAGACGGCACCGCCTTTTCTGCCGAAGCCGTCCCTGTCTCGAGCTCGAGTTCCCGCAGCTTCCGCGCATTCTCCTGAAGGCGCAGGAGCCGCTCCCCGGCATCTTCCGCCTGGAACCCCCGGGCGGCCGACGCCAGGAGGCGCACGGTGAGGATCCCCTGGCAGATCTCGTCCGGGGTCCGGTACACCTCCAACACCCGGTAGTGGCCCTTCACTCCCACCATGTAGGCAAAGCCTCCGCCCGGCACCCAGGCCAGGATCGCCGAGCGGAACCCCATGTGGTCCGCGAGAGGGGTGTCCTCCCGGGCCACCACGAACGGCTCCCGTTCCACCAGCCCCGCCCGGACGAAGAACTCCCCCATGACCCGGGCGTGGCGGAACAGGCTCTCGGCATTGGCGCGGGTGGTCCCCAACCGCTGCTCCACCAGCCTTCGGCCCCGGGAGAACGTCTGGCGGGAGGCGTACCGAGCCGGGGCGGACCCCGCTGCCCCCAGGACGGCGAGCTCCGGAGGGATGCCGGCCAATGGAACCTCCTCCAGGGAGGGGACGTCAGTGATGGCACCCCGAGGGATCGGGAACCTTTCCATGGATTGCCCCTGGGCCGGTCCAGCGGGGGCCTTTGACGGCGCTGTCCCCTTGGAGACCTGTCCTACGTAGTAATGCGCATCGGGATACATGAAGCCCGCTCCGCCGCATCAATTGTCGGACAGAGTTCGGACAAATGGGGAGAGGACGGGTGTCTCACGACATCCGGAGATGCGGAGCCGGCTGGCGGTCGGAGATCCAGGCGCAGGCCAGGTTCCGGGTGTTGTGGGCGATGCCGAACCGGCCCTTCCGGTCCAGGGCGATGGCCCCTGCGGAATCCCGGGGCATCTCCCGGAGCACGCTCAAGAGCGCGGCGGAGGGGGCAAGGCGACGGGCCACCATCCGCTCCGCGGCCGTCCGCGCGAACGTGTGGCGGATGATGGACTCGCCGATGCCGGTGGCCGAGATCCCCACGTGTTCGTCGGCGTAGGTGCCGCATCCCACGAGACAGGAGTCGGAGACGCGTCCTTCCAGCTTCAGGAAGATCCCTCCGGTGGAGGTCCCCGCCGTGAGCCGTCCTCTCCGGTCCAGGGCCACGGCCCCCACCGTCCCGTGCAGAAGCTCGGGATGCTTCCGGAGGAGCGCGGGAAGCCCGGGGTACACCAGGGGAGAGGCTCCCGAACCCCTTGCGGGGGAGCGAGGGGCGTCCCGAAGGCTCTGCCGGAGCGATTGGTAGGTCTTCCAGCGTTCGGGAGAGCGGATCCGAACGGAGGGGAATCCCATGGCCCGGGCGAACAGGTTGGCCCCCCGGCCCGCGAGCATGACATGCTCCGTCTCCTCCATGACCTTCCGGGCCACCTGGATGGGATGCGCCACCCGGCGCAGGTTCGCCACCGCGCCGGCCCTGCGCTCGTGGGTCATGAGGGCGGCATCCATCTCCGCCTGCCCCTGAAGATTGAGCACGGAACCCTTCCCGGCATCAAAGATCCCGGAGTCCTCCATGGAGGAAATGGCCGCCACAACCGCGTCGGTGGCGTGATCCATCCGGGACCAGCCTGCCTCGAGGGCCTCCCGAAGACCCTCGCCGACTCTCGGGATGTTCTCCTCCCGGATCCGGCCGGCCCCCCCATGGATGATGAGGCGCTCCACGAGGCATCCGCAGCGCTTCCATGGCTTAACGTGATGGGGGGAAGGAAAGCACCTCTGGATGGGAACTTCACTTCGGGGGGTCCCACCCTCCCGGAATTTTCCGTACGGAACCACACTTCCACCGGGTCAGGGCTCCGGGACCCGCATCTTCGGACAGGGGATGCCCCCCATACCCTGTTCAGGGATCCTTCATCGCCAAAGGAGCGACGACGTACCCCGTGGTTCACCCCCCGGATCTGACCCCGTCGATCTCCTTCCGTGCTCCCTGATGGGTACAGGCACGGATTTTATAAGGTCGCCAAGGATTTCGGGGGAGTGAACTCCGCCGTGACGGACGTGGGGCATCTCGTGGCCCACGGCGGGCAACCCGCGTCCGCGGAAGGGCCGCCCCCCATCCTCACGTGGCGGGCGTTTCCCCTCGTCCTGGTCCCTGTGGGGGCACTGGTTGCCGCGCTGGCCCTCCAGCGCTTCGTCCTCCTGGACTATGTCCACGTGATGAGCGGAGCCCTCTGGACCGGCATCGACATCTTCATGGGGCTTGTGATCGGCCCCATCCTCGGGCGCATGTCGGGGCCGGCCCGCGCCGATTTCGTCCAGCGCCTCGTCCCCACGATGCTCTTCCTGATGCCCACCCTCGCGTCGGTCACCATCACCGCCGGCATCTATCTCGCGATGATGGATGGCATCTTCAACCTCCATTTCCTGGCCATCCAGCTCGCGGGGATCTTCGTGGTGATCCTCGCCGGCCAGGGGTTCGGCATCTTCCTGCCCAACGAACTCCGGATCGTCCTTGAACTCCGCCGCCCGAGACCGGACATCGCGAAGATCGGAAGGTTGGGCTTGCTCAACGCCCGGTTGGCGGGAGTCCAGGCGGTGTTCCAACTGGCCCTCATCTTCGTCATGGCCAACCTGGCCGCGGGGCTCGTGAACCTCTGACGGGGGGCCCGAAGAGCGGTCCCTCCGGCGCCGGGGGAACATCCCCCCCGAGCCCCTTCGGGTCCTTGGACACGGACTCGCCTTCGGAACTCATCGGTCCTCTTCACCTCCCGGAGGCCCTACGACGCTCGCATGCGATCCCCTCGGGACCCCAAATCGATGGGAGAGAAACCGTACGGGGGACGCTCCGGTGTCGCCCGGGCCGGACCCGGTATGGCGAGGCATCCCCGCGAGGAGCACCGGAAAGTATGGAAGGTCGTTCCGGAGGGTTCCCCCTTTCCCTCGACGGACTTCCCGCACTCCCCCGCAATGGATCGGAGGCGAGAAGGACCCCTCACGGCGTCTCAGAAGAATCGACTTCCGATGGACACCAAGAGGATGTAGAGGGACGGGATCTCGTCCCCGAAATCATCGGGGCTGTTTCGCTCCACGAACACGCCGTAAAGCTTCGCCAGCACGGCCACCGCGAGGAGGATCACCGAAATGTTGGCCGCCGTCCGCAGTTGGGGGAGCGTCGACGCGCCCCGGAGACGGACCACCCAGATCGCGATCAGGAGGATCGCCACGACCAGGACCACCAGATCGTCCACCGCGAACAGGGGGTTGTTCCCCACCTCCTCCCCCGCGGTCGCCCCAAAGATGATGGCGATGACGCCCAGGAAGAGGAAGATCGCCCCCCGCCGTTTCCAAATGGCCAGATCCTTTGCCTCCGTGTCCTCGTGGGGTGTGGGTGTGCCCATGCGCTCAGCGACATCCATTGCTGCCTTAAAGTTTATCCCTGAATCCTACCGCACATTTGACGCGGAACCCATCTGAGGTTGGGATTCGCTCCCTTCATTGGGAGGGGAACGCGAAGGACATCGCCTCCCGCATACCCCTCGGCGGGGTAGGTGAGGGACGGGGAGAACGCTCGGGTTGGATCCGGTGGAGGGGGTTCGAAGGGATGGCTCGGGATCCCGGGCTCGTTTACGCAAAACGACGCCTACGGCCGGGAAGGTATATCCTCCATGGATCGCACGGGGTCACGACACCGCGGAACGACGGCGACGGACGGTCAGAGGTACCGGTCCACCAGTTCTTCCGTGGTCCCGAACACCACCTTCTGACCGCTGAAGGACTTGCGCCCGATGTAGAAGGCCGCCTTGGCGGAGTTGACCGCGGTGACGGAGAACTGGTCCGAGAGGGGGGCCACCACCATGCACGTGTCCTGGATGACCTTCGCCCCGGCGGAGCGAAGGATCTCCACCGCAGGGGCGGTCTCCCGGATGACGGTCCGGTTGGAGCAGACCCACAGTTCCGTGCCGGAGGGAAGCTTGCGGCCCTTCTTCTTCACGGCCCGGGCGATCTCCAGAAGTTCCCCCTTGGTGCAGTGGGGGCATCCGATGGCCACCAGTTGGGGCGTCTCGTCGCAGCCCAGGCATCGCTGGAACTCCCCGATGACCTGGGCATCCACCGTGATCCGCTCGAGGCCGGCAAGGTTCTGCCGGTCCGCTTCCGGCGTCACTCCCTCCACGTGGAACATGGGGACCGCACCCCAGGCGCTCATGGAGCTCCCCAGCTCCTTCATGGCATCCACATCCGGCCGGATCCCGCGGAAGAACGGGATCCGCTGGCCCAACTGCTTCCCCAGGTAGGCTCCCAGGACGGTGTAGCGGATGGGTCCCTTGGAGGTGTCCACGTCGACCACGATCTGGGCTCTGCGTCCCTCCGGGTGGTGCAGCCCGTAATCCGGGGTCTTCCCGATCACGGCGCTCGCCAGCGCACTGGGCGCCCCTTCCCGGTTGGAGTAGGCCCCGAGGATGCTGTTGGCGTAGATCACCGCCGAGCTCTCGGCCCATGCCAGGTGGGCGCCGGGCGGGGGGGAGTACTCCGTAGTGTACGGCGTGCAGGAGAAGGTGGGGATGGCCCCCATGGTCATGAGAGCCTTCACGATCCGGTCCTGCTTCTCGCGGAATTCCGGGCTCGTTCGCACGAGGCCGGGCCCTCCCACGTCGTAGCCGGCCGGATTGATGGTGGTGGGCACCTGGAACCGGGCCTCCTGGGCCATCTCCTCCAGGAACTCCGTGCCCTGGGTCCCCATGGTCTTGAACGAGATGCCCGAGAGCTGGACGGACCAAACCGGCAGGAGACGACGCGCCCCGTTGAGCTCACCAATGGTGGTGAGGATCCGCATGCACTCCTGGAGGCGGGGACCCTTCTCTCCCCGGAGGATCGCCTCCTCCTCGCGTGTGAGTTCCATGGGTGCTGACCCCCTGCTCTTGCGGACGGGGGGACACTATTTGAGGGTCCCCCCGCGGTCGACGGGGGATGGGGGAGGCGCGCGCCGAGGGGGAGCCCTACGGGTGCAGGTATTGCAGGAGGTTGTGGGCCACGATCAACGTGATGAAGAGGATGGAAACGGTGTTCACCACCTTGATCAGCGGGTTGATGGCGGGCCCCGCGGTGTCCTTGGTGGCATCCCCCACCGTGTCCCCCACCACGGCGGCCTTGTGGGCGTCGGACCCCTTGCCCCCGTAGTGCCCCTGCTCGATGAACTTCTTGCCGTTGTCCCAGGCCCCTCCCCCGGTGGTCATGAAGATGGCGAGAGGGAGGCCGGAAAGGATCACCCCGATGAGGACTCCCCCCAGGGCAGTGGGGCCCAGAAGGAGCCCCACGGCGAGGGGGGTCACCACGGCGATGGCGGCCGGCAGCGCAAGCTCGTGGAGGGCGGTCTGCGTGACGATGTCCACGCACGGACCGTATTGCGGCTTTGCCGTCCCCTCCATGATCCCGGCGATGGTCCGGAACTGTCGCCGGACCTCCTGGACCACCGACTGGGCTGCGGTGCCCACCGCCCGCATGAGGAACGCGGTGAAGAAGAACGGGAGGATGGCCCCGATGATGAGGCCCGCCACCACGAGGGGGTTATTTACCGCGAGATCCGAGGCCGAGAGGTTGCTTCCCACCGCACGGGACGCCTCGATGTAGGCCGCAAAGAGGACGAGGGCGGCGAGGGCCGCGGAACCCACCGCATATCCCTTGGTGACGGCCTTGGTGGTGTTCCCCACCGCATCCAGCGGGTCGGTGACCTCCCGGGCCTCCTTGGGCAGGTTCGCCATCTCGGCGATCCCCCCGGCGTTGTCCGTGATGGGTCCGAAGGCGTCGATGGAGATGATCATGCCCGTGGCCGAGAGCATGGAGGCCGCCGCGAGCCCGATCCCGTACAGCCCGAAGTCCCCCGGGGCGACCCCGACGGGGGCGCTCACGTACATGGCCCCGTAGGAGACGAGCGTCCCCACCACGATGGCGAGGCCCGGGACCAGGGCGGATTCGAGCCCCACCGCCATGCCCTCGATGACCACGGGCCCGGGCCCGCTCTGGGCCGACTTCGCGATGGAGTTCACCGGCCGCCGTCCCGTGCCGGTGTAATAGTCGGTGGAAAAGACGATCACCAGCATGACGGCAAGCCCGGAGACGCTCGCCACGAACACTCCCGTCCAGGCCGCGGTCATGAGGAGGTAGGAGAGGACCCCCAGGCCCACGATCCCCACCGCCACCGTGGCGATCATGCCCCGATAGAGGGCCCCCATGATGCTTCCGCCCGGGGACATCCGGACGAAGGGGAACCCCGCCAGGGTGGCCACGATGGCCCAACCGCCCACCACGAGGGGGAAGAGCACGGCGTAGGGGAATGCGCTGCTCACGTCCGTGAGGAGATAGGCGAGGAGCATCGCCGACACCGCAGTGACCACATACGTCTCGAAGAGGTCGGCCGCCATCCCCGCGCAATCCCCCACGTTGTCTCCCACGTTGTCCGCGATGACGGCGGGGTTCCGGGGATCGTCCTCCGGGATGCCGGCCTCCACCTTCCCCACGAGGTCCGCGCCGACGTCGGCCCCCTTGGTGTAGATGCCGCCTCCCACCCTCGCGAAGAGGCTCATGAGCGACGCGCCGAAGATGAATCCCACCATCGCCAGGATGTCCCCGCCATACCCAACGTAGAACCCGATGAGCCCCAGGAGGGCGAATCCCGCCACGGAAAGGCCCGTCACCGAGCCGCCCCGGAAGGCGAACCGCATGGCCGGATCGAGCTTCCCACCCCGGGCCACCTGGGCGGTCCGGACGTTGGCGCGGACGGACACGTACATCCCCACGTATCCGGCCAGGGCGCTCCCCAGGGCACCCAGGGCGAACCCGAGGGCCAGGTGGAGGCTGAAGGCGTAGTTCCCCGGCTGGTAGAGACCCACGGCGATGAGGACCGCAAGGATGACCCCGACGAGGGCCACCGTGCGGTACTCCCGGCGGAGGAACGCTTCGGCCCCTTCCCGGATGGCCGCGGCGATCTCCTTCATCTTGTCGGTGCCTTCATCCTGTCGAAGGACGGCGACGCTCTGGGCCCCCGCATACCCCAGCGCCACCAGGGCGGCCAGAAAGATCAGGACCTCCACGAGGGTCTCGGACACCATGGTTCCCACGCAACCGTGGGAGTGCCGAAGGGGACCGTTATAAAAGTCTTGTTGCGAGGGAACCGGGTCCCCGGGGGGACTCCGTCTCCGGGTCGGATGGAGCGTTGGGCATTCGTCACCGCGCCTCCGCGGGGGTCCCGCTCGCCCGGCCCTGCCCTTGGGAACGTCCCCGGGAGACCACCTCCCAACGGTCGTCGGTGGGTGGGGGTTCCGGTGATCCCCCACGGGTGACCGACGCATCGGGAAGGCTCACATGCGCTCGTTCCCGAGCCGGGTTCGCGGTTTCGAGGCCGGATGGTGGGGATTGCCGTTGGCCACGGTCTGGCACGCGGAGCGGCACAACGGGAGAGATGTCTGTGGCGGCCATATGTCGCCAGGTGTCTCTCCTCAAGAACCAGCTCGAGAATCCTGTATGTGTGCACGTGCGCCTCCGAACGCTCCCTCGGAGTTCTGACGAGGTCGGCCCAGCGGCTTACGGCCGCCATAGAGGGAAACCAAAACCCCAAATACTTCCCTCCGTTCGCACGCTGCGCGCGGTGGCGTCCGCCGACCCCGTGAGGGGGAACAGCCGGCACTCAGCCGGCCGATGACGCCTACCCCCACGGTGAGGTAGGCACGGTGAACGCAACGCTCCAGATCGTCAACCTTCTTCAGGCACTCACGGTACTCGGCCTCTCCCCGCTGCTCGCGGGGGTCTACGCCCGCCTCCGTGCCTGGCTGGAATCCCGGCGGGGCCCCTCCATCTTCCAGCCCTACTACGACCTCGGCAAATACCTCCACAAGGAGGCGATCGTACCGGAGGGGGCTTCCTGGGTCTTTGCCGCGGGGCCGGTGGGAGCCTTCGCCTGCTACCTCGTGATCTCCGTGGTCATCCCCATCATCACCCCCTATCCCATCCCCTACGCGTCGCTCGTGGATTTTTTGGGCGGCGGCCTTCTCTTCGGCCTCGCGGGATTCCTCACGCTCCTCGCGGGGCTGGATTCGGGGAGCAACTACGCGGCCCTGGGAGCCAGCCGGTCGGCGAGCTTCGCCGCGCTGGGGGAGCCGACGCTCATCATGGTCTTCTTCGCCGTGGCCGTCATCACCGGGACCAACAACCCCTACGTCACCAACAACGTCCTCGCGGCCTCGGCGTCCTGGTTCCTCTCTCCCACGCATCTCATCGCCACCGCCGCGTTCTTCCTCCTCCTCCTGGCCGAGACGGGGAAGCTCCCCGTGGAGAGCGCGGGCCTCCAGGAGTTCGGCATGATCGACGAAGGGCGGATCTTCGAGCACGCGGGTCCCCTCCTGGGCCTCTCTCGTTGGAACGGCTGGCTCAAGCAGTTCCTCCTGTTCTCGGTGTTCCTCAACGTCTTCGCCGCGCCGTGGGGGATGTCCTCCCAGGCGAGCGTGCCGGGGGCTCTCCTCAACATCGGGGTCCTGGGCGCCAAGATGCTGGGGCTCCTCGTCGTCCTCGTCCTTGCGGAAGCGTCGCTGGCCAAGATCCGTCTGTTCAAGGTCAAGGACTTCCTGGCCCTCTCCTTTGCCCTCGCGATCCTCTCGGTTCTCTCCTTCTCTCTCCTGGGGGTGCCCTGAGTGGACGCCCCGGAGGCCCTGGGCATCCTCGGCGTGGGGATCCTCCTGAGCTCTCTCTACCTGCAATCGGAGAGCTTCGTGGGCCCGCAGGTCACCGGGATCGCCCTCCAGTCGCTCCTCCTCGCCGGGTTCCTGGGAGTCCTTGCTTGGACGGAGGCCAGTGTGGGCCTTGCGATCCTCGCAGCCCTCACGGTCCTCCTGCGCGTGGTCGTGATCCCCTACATCCTTCGACGCCAGATCACGGCCTTCCGATGGCGCGCCCGGGAGCACCGGGCCGCCCACCGCGTGACCGGGCACGCGTTGGCGGCGGTGGCCCTCGCGATCCTGGGCTGGGAAGTCTATTCCCTGGCCATGGCCCCCGCCATCACCGCACCCGGAACCGCCCTTCCCTTCATCCTCCTCCTGGAGGGATTCCTCATGCTGGCCACGCGGGGCAATACCCTGGTCCAGGTGGTGGGATACCTTGAGGAGGAAAACGCGCTCATTTACCTGGGGGCCCTGTTCTCGCATGGCTTCCCGCTCCTGGTGGAAGCGGTGGTCTCGCTGGACGTCGTGGGCGTCGTCCTGGTGGCGGTGATCCTCTCCATCCAGAGGGACGTGGCGGGCATCCCGGAGGGCGCCCATGTGGAGGAACTCTCGGGATGACCGCTCCGCCCCTCATCCCCGCGGCGCTCCTGGTCACCCTGCTCGCCCTCCCCGCGGGTGCCGCGCTCTCCTGGTCCGTCTCGCAGGAGAAGGCCCATCTCTTCGCCCGGGCGGCCTCGGTAGCGGCGTTCCTGGCCGCCCTCCTCCTCCTGGTGGTGCAGGCGAGGGGCCAATGGGGGGGATTCCTCGCCCTCGACCCCCTGAGCGACCTCTTCCTGTTCCTGGTGACCTCCATCCATCTCACGTCCGTCTGGTATTCCCGGGGCTACCTCTCCGATGTCCACGAACCGTTTCTCCTTCCCCGGACCTATTACGCGCTCCTGGCCGCCTTCACCGTGGCCATGCTGTTCACGGTGTCGGCCTCGGACTTGGGCCTCCTCTGGATCGGGGTGGAATCCACCACCGTGGCGAGCGCCCTGCTCATCGTCCTCGAGAGGAAGGTCGCGAGCGTGGAGGCCGCCTGGCGATACACCCTCATCGCCTCCGCCGGTCTCGCCGTGGCCCTCCTGGGCCTGGTCCTCCTCTACCAGGCCACGGGGACCCTGAACATCCGGACCCTGGCCGAGGCCCCTCCGCCGTTCTCCCTGCTGGTGGGGCTCGTGGTGGCTCTCAGCCTCGTGGGGTTCGGCACCAAGGTGGGCATCTTCCCGATGCACGCCTGGCTCCCCGACGCCCACTCGGAGGCTCCTGCCCCGGTCTCCGCCCTGTTCTCCGGTGTCCTCCTCCCCACGGCCCTCTACGCGTTCTTGCGGGTGGAAGCCATCGTCCCCCAGGGGGGACCTTTGCCCCTCCATGCCCTCGTGGAAGCTTTCGGGCTGACCACGGCGCTGGTGGCTGCATTGCTCCTCCAGGAGCAACGGTCCTTCAAGCGCCTCCTGGCCTACTCCAGCATGGAGAACATGGGGCTCGCCCTGGTGGGGATCGGGATCGGGGGGATCGGTCTCTATGCCGCGCTCCTCTTGGTGGTGGCGCACGCGTATGCCAAGTCCTCCGCATTCTACTGCGCGGGAAATGTCCTGCGCGCCACGGGGACGAACCGGATCGCCGAGGTCCGGGACCTCCGCCACCGGATGCCCTGGACCGCGGGACTCTGGGTGCTCTCCGGCCTCGCCGTGACCGGAGCCCCGCCGTTCGGGACGTTCCTCGCCGAGGTCCTCCTGGTGGCTGCGGCCCTCGCTTCCGGCTCCCCCGCCGTCGCCGTCCTCCTGGTGACCGCCATCGCCGTGGCGTTCCTGGGGGTCAATCACCAGCTGGGTGGGATGGTGTTCCACCGGCCGGCCGTCCCGGCGTCTCCGGTGCTTCGGGAGCCGCGCGATAGCGTGGCCCTTCCGCTGGCCAACCTCGGGGTCGCCCTTGCCATCGGGATCGTGAGCATCCCCTACCTGAGCCCGGCGATCCGCGCCGCGGCCCAGCTCCTGGGAGGGTTGGTACCATGACCCGGTCCTCGTGGGTCGAGACCTCGCTCTCTGAGGTCCCGAAGACCTCGCACGATCTTTCCCTGAGCTACCTGTCGCCGGATGCTCGCCTGGCCATCCTCACGGACTACACCGAGCACCGGACCCGGGTCCTTCGGGGAGAGCCTCTGGGATTGGATCCCGCCCGGTTCCCCAACCAACCCTGGCTGGCGCCTGCGGCCCGCGGGTTGCGCCGGTGCCCTCCGGACGAGGACGTGCGCGGATACGGGATCTTCACGTTCCCGTACGGCCCGGTGACGGGAGGGGTCCCGGAGGCCGTTCGGTTCGACGTGCGGACCTACGGGGAACGGATCCTCGAGCTCACGCCCGTCACCGGCTTCAAACGTCGGGGGGTCCTGGCAGGGATCGCCGGGCTCCCCCTCCCCGATGCCGCGCTCCGGGTGGAGCGCATGGTCGGCAACCTATCAGCAGCCCATGTGACGGCGTTCCTCACCGCCGCCGAGTCCGCACGGGGCCTACCGGTCCCGGAGAGAGAGCTCTGGACCCGTGCCCTTGCGCTGGAGCTGCAGCGGATCTACAATCACCTTCACGCCGTGGCCCGTGTCGCGGAGAGCGCAGCCCAGTCCGTGGGGCAGGCGCAGGTCCACGCCCTCTCCGAGGAGGTGTTGCGCTTGGCCGGGTGGGCCTTTGGGCACCGCTGGTTGTTCGGCGCCCTCCTTCCGGGGGGGCCCGACCGGCGGCTGGAGCCTTCGGACCGACGGACCATCGGGACGCGGATCGCCCGGATCTCCGCTGATTTCCAGACCCTCTGGGACCTCCTGTCCCACACCCGCATCTTCGTCGACCGGATCCAGGGGACATCCCCCATCCCGCGGCGGGAGGCCATCCGCTGGGGGGCGGTGGGCCCCACGCTCCGGGCAAGCTCCGTGGGATGGGACGACCGGGTGCACGCCCCCATTCCCCCGTACACCGACCTGTTCGTGGCGGTCCCCCAGGGGATTGACGGCGACGCGCTGGATCGCATCGCCGTCCGGGTGGGAGAGATCCAGTCCAGCACCCTGGCCATCGAGCAGATCCTGGATCGCTGGCCGGCGGCGTCCGGAGAGATCCCTCCCGAGCCCTGCGTGGAGGCCCACCGGGGGATCGCTCGCGTGGAGGGACCCAACGGGGATCTCATCTACGACGTGACGATGCAGGGGGACCGGGTCGCCGGAGCCTCCTGCCGATCGGCGTCCGAGGCGAATCTCCCCCTCCTCGCCCTCGGTTCCCGTCAGAGCGTCTTCACCGACTTCTCGTTCGCGTGGGAGAGCTTCGGATTCGTCATCGCGGAGGTGGATCGGTAGGGGCCCATGTCCACGTGGATCCAGCAGGCCGTGGCACGAGGGCGGCTCACCACACGGTTCCCGTGGGCCCCTCCCAACGAGGAGGAGGCACCCATCACGGCCCACGCACCGGAGGTCCCTCCCCCGGCGACGAGAACCCTCCCCCTGGCCGCCCCCGTGTGCCCCACCGGGGCCATCGAATCCGAAGGGGTCCGGCAGGGCGCCTGCATCCGCTGCGCTCGGTGCCTGTCCCACGGCCTGACACCCACCGGCCCGGTGGACCTCATGGCCTCCTCGATCGCTCTTCTCCGCTCGCCTTCCGGCCTCCGCCACGAACCTCCTTCCGTGCGCTCCCCGAGCCCGGGGTTCCGTCGCTCCCTCCACGTCTTCCTCATCGATGTGGGAAGCTGCAATGCCTGCAATCGGGAGGCGCTGGGCCTCGCCAACCCCTACTACGACTCCCAGCGGCTGGGCATCTTCTTCACCAACTCCCCCCGGCACGCGGATGTCCTCCTGGTGGTGGGGATCCCCACCCGGGAGATGCTTCCGTCCCTCTCGAGGACCTACGAGGCCATGCCCGGACCGAAGGCGGTGGTGGCCATTGGAGCGTGCGCCCTCGAAGGGGGCATCTTCCATGGGAACCCCCACGCAGCTCTGCCCCTCTCCGACCATGTGCCCGTGGACGCCTATGTCCCGGGGTGTCCTCCCCCACCCCTCGCGATCCTCTCTGCCCTCTGGCGGGTCATGCGAGGTCCGCCGTCCCGGGAGGGGCCGTGATCGGGACGGGCACCGGGGCCTTGCTGGCGTCCCTCGGGCTCTTCTTCGCGGGCATCCCGCTCTCCCTCCGTTCCCGGAAGCTCTCCTACCTCGCCTGCCTTCTGGGCTCCCTCGCCCTCCTGGGGACATCCCTGGAGGTCCTCGCCTTCCACCCCGTGGCTCCCGTGAGCTGGATCGGGCCCCTGGGGACCCCGGAAGGGATCGGGCTCGACGGCCTCTCCGCCTTCTTCGCCCTCGTGGCCTCTCTGGTCTGGATCGCCACCTCTCTCTTCTCCCTGGCCTACGACACCGGCACCTCCCGTCTGCTGGCACCCACCTACAGCCTCACCCTGGGGGCCATCGCCCTCCTCTTCCTGGCCAACGACGCGATCCTCTTCCTGGTGGGGTGGGAACTGATGACGGTGGCCTCCTACGGGATGATCCTCCAGGCCCCCGGCCGGCCCGGGAGGACCTTTTCCGCCGCCTTCATCTTCCTTGCCTTTGGAGAAGGGAGCACCCTCGCCATCTTCCTCGCGCTGGCGGGTCTCTGGAGCGTCTCCGGGACGTTCCGCTTCGTCCCCCTCGTCTCCACGGGCCTCGTCACCTCCGGGATCTTCCTCGCCGCCCTCGTGGGGTTCGGGCTCAAGATGGGGGTCGCCCCCTTCCACATGAGCGAGTGGCTCCCCATCGCGCACTCCTCCGCCCCCTCGAACGCCTCGGCCGTCCTGAGCGCGACGCTCACGCTCGCCGGCACCTACGGGCTCTTCCGAATCCTCTCCCTCCTGGGTCCATCCCCTTCCTGGTGGGGAGCCGTGGTGCTGACCATGGGTGCCACCTCGGCGCTCCTGGGTGCCCTCTTTGCCGCAGTGAGCGAGCATAGCAAGGGACTTCCCGCCTACAGCACCATCGAGAACAACGGGCTCGTGCTGGTGGCCCTGGGGGTGGCGCTCATGGCACGGTCCGAGGGATTGCCCGTCCTCTTCGCCTTCGCTCTGTACGCGGCGTTCTACCAGGCACTGGCGCACGCCGTGGCGAAGGCCGCTCTCTTCCTCCACGCGGGCTACATCGACCGGACCACGGGCACCTTCGACCTCAACGCGATCCGGGGCCGGGCGAAGGAGCCCGGGAGCCCTGCATTCCCCGCGTTCCTGGTGGCCGGCACGAGCCTCGCCGCCGGACCCCCGCTCGCCGGTTTCGTGAGCGAATGGATGATCCTCGAAGCACTCTTCCAGTCCTACCGCTTCCCGGATCCGCTCCTCAGGCTCGTGGGGCTCCTGGCCGGAGCCGCCGTGGCCCTGGCGGCCGGCCTCATCGCGGCCGCCATGGTGAAATTCCTGGGCTTCGGCATGCTCTGGAACCCCCGACGGTCCGCCCCCGCACGCATGGGCGCCCGGGCCCTGGCATCGCCCATCCTCGGGATCTCGGCCGTGGTCGCGGGGATCGGCATCTCAGCGCCCTGGATCCTCGCAGGCCTCGGTGGCCCCGCCATCGTGTTCGCCCGTGCCTCCGTGCCACCTCCCATCGGGGGGGCCCTGTCCATCCCCGCGGGATGGTCCATCGTCTCGGGCGCCCCCTTCGGCATCATCTCCCCGCCGGGACTCCCCCTGGCACTGCTTTTCGGCGCCCTTGTGGGGATCGGTTATCTCTGGCTCCGGGGGCGGCCCCGCTGGCGGAGGAGCCCTCCGTGGATGGCGGGGAACCCCGTGCAGGTCCCCGACGAGAGCTACTCCGCGTTCGCCTTCAGCACAGGGCTCCGGCTCATGCTGCGGGGGATGTTCCGGACCCGGGAGGCACGCACGACCCACGGGCCCACCACCTGGGCCACCCTCCAGATGCCCGGATCGTATGATGTGGAGCTCGAGGTCTTCGACGCGTTCAAGGCCTTCTACGATGCCCTGGAGCGCGGAGGCCTTGGTCTCTCCGCTGCCCTGAAGAGCGCCCTCATGCCCGGCCGTCTGGGGCAGTACGTGGCCTACATCCTGGTCGCCACGCTCATCGTGATCCTGTACGTGGCCATCGTATTCTGAGACGTGCCGGGGGGTCCGGGACCCTCCGCGGCCTTCTCAGGGGACGACCACCACGGGGACCCGGGACGAGGCAAGGATCCCGGAGGAGACGGATCCCAGGAGGACCTTGGCGGGCCAGCTGAGCCCCCGGGTGCCCACCAGAACCAAGTCCGGGCTCCAGGACTGGATCTCCCCAAGGATGGTGGGAACGGGATCCCCCTCCCGCAGGATGGTGGAGACGTGGATTCCCTCCCGGGAGGCCTCCAACGCCACCGCCTTCAGGGCCTCCTCCTCCTGGTGGTGGAGCGATTCCTGTTCCTCCTCGGTCGTCGGCTCCACCCGGTCCCTTGGCTCCTGGACCACGTGGATGACCCGGAGCTCCTCCGCGGCCCAGGACCGGGCCCATGCCACGGCGACCGAGAGCGCCCTTTGGGAGGAGGGAGAGCCGTCGAACGCCACCACGAGCCGACGGGGATGCCCCCGCGCCCCTCCCGTCACGGTCTCCATGGCGATCCCTCTGACTTCCTTTCCCCCACGGGAAAGGGGCCCTTTCTCCCACACGCCCCCACGAGGATAAGCATTGGGAAGATGCAGTGCTCGTCTCCCGGTGGACGCCGCACCCCCGGAGATCCCTGGAACATCCTTATCTTCGTTCTCTGGATGATATTCCCACCGGTTGTGGAGTCAACCGCCGCGATCCCATGGGTCGCGGGAACCGCAGGGATCCTGACAACGACTCCTGGGAGCTCGGAACATGCCCCAGGAACCATCCCCCCCGGCGAGAATGACATCCCCACCGCTGGAAGATCTCCCGCTGTCGGAAGAGGTACGGGAACGCCTCCGGCCGTACGTGGACGTGGAGAAGACCCTCCGACCTGGGTTCGAGGCGTGGCTCCTCTCCATCCTCCCTCTCCTCCCGCGCCCTGCGGAGTCCGAGGAGGCCCCCTTTCCGTCTTCCGGTGACGAGGCCCCCTCTCGGCTCCGGGAATTGGCCCGGGCCCTCTCGGACTGTGCCCGCCGCAGCAGCCAGGCGCATTTCCAGGCATCCCTCTACTTCCAGGAGAACCGGGCCCTGGCGCTGCGGGTCCAGGGCTTGCTCGCCGTCCTCCGGACGGCCCAGTCCACGGGCCGCGTCCCCAACATCATCCTGGAGCCCGAGCCCGCCGCGGATCGCTACCTGGGGTCCCTGGGACCCGAGGAGAGGGACGGACCATCCGGGACAACCTCGGAGACTCCGACCCCGGAGATGTCGGGGACACCGGGGGCCCCCCTTCGGGAGGACCCCGTTCTCCCTGCCCTTGCCAAGATCTCCCTGCCGTCCCCCTACCTCCGGACGGTGGGGTCCATCGCCTCCGTGGCCCTCCAAAGCCTCACGGAGCTCCGGGAACGGATCCTGCAGGAGCAGCTCGTGGCGGCGCGCGGGGATCGTCCGGATCTCCTCCGGAAGCTGGAACTCCTGGAGAAGGAATGGGCCGGCCTCCTTCCCGATCCGGCGGATTCCCCCACCCGCTTCGGGAGATTCGTCCGCGCGACCATGGAGTACCTCTCGGTGCTGGAGGAGGAGATCGATCCCCGGCGGCTCGAGCGGACCCATGGCGATCCGCTCCCCCCATCCGCGGTCCGGGATCTCCTCCGCCGTCGCGAGGCCCTGACCCACCGCCGGGAGGAACTGAGCGCGCTCCTCCCATGACGCAAGGGAACTCGGGGATGCCCCGAAAGGGGGGACGAGGGAGCGGCGGGATGGGCTCAGGGACCCGGGACCCTCATCCTTCGGCCCGGACCCGGAAGTTCCGGCCCTCCCAGCGCCCCGCCTCCGGCCAGCGGAAGGTGAACTCCACCGCGTCGGTGGGAGATTCCAGGGGCTCCAGGTCCACGTACTCGATGCCCAGCGGGGTGGGATGGGAAGCCCGGTCCTCCCAGCTCGCCCATCCGTTGGTGGTGAACCGGAGCACGAAGGGGGCCCGGGCGAGGACGCGGAGCGGGCACCCCCGCGGGATGGTCTGGGGCTGCCGGTTGAACTTCCAGATCTCCCGGGGCGTGCACTCCTTGCGGGATCCGAGATAGCGGTTCGCCACGGGTGCCGGGAGGTCGAACATCCTGCCGTCCTCGGCGGAACGGACCAGCTTCACGTACTCCGCATGGGCCCACGCGAGGGGGACCGCCGATTCAATGGGTCGACCCCGGAAGAGGTGCAGCTCCGGCCGGTCCTCCTCGTCCCAGACCTGCTCGGGGAGGAGGCCCGTCTTCCCTCCGAACGCCTCCAGGGCCCTCAAGTACGGACGCGGGTCGTTCCCCCGCGCGAGTTCGTAGTGCCCTCGTTCCCCCGTGAGGAGAGGCCAGGCCCGACCCCGTCCATACCCGAGATAGGGCCCGCCGTCGTCCCGCTGGCCGTACCCGTCGTGGTTGTAGCGGTGCCAGGCGGGTCCCTGGGGGGTCTCCACCCGGAGCACCCGGTCCATCACCTCCACCGAGGCCTCGATGAGGGGATCCCGAGGGGACCGGATCCCGCGGCGGACCAGTTCCAGGAACCCCCCATCCACGATGTCCCGGGCCGGGAACACCGACGGATGCCCGGGCGGAACGTTCTTCAGCGGAAGCATCGCCCGGTCCGGGTCCTCCAGGGGGGTGGGGTCGTCCACCGACACCGGCAGGATCCGGATGTAGTGCCGGGGGTGGCCGGGGACCAGGCTCCCCCGGTTCGTCACGGTCCACCGCTCCACGTGGCACTCGAGGAAGTCCGCGTAATCCTCCACGAGCTGCGCGGTCTCGTGGTCGTGCCGGAGCCGGGCGAACTGCCCGGCGAGGACCAGTGCCGCGATGTTGGCGGCGAGGGTACTGGGGGAGTAGCCGCTCACTTCCTCCCACCGTTCCTGCTGCGTGGCCGGTCCGTGCTCGATGAGATAGCGTGAGGCCCCCAGGACCAGGGGGTACGGGTCGAACTCCTGGAGCGCCTTCTGCTCATGGAGCGCCCAGGCGAGGAGGATGGGGAAGGCCACCTCGTCGAGCTGGATCCCCCGCCAGTAGGGGGTCCCGTCGAGCCAGAAGTTCTGCGGGAACCCGCCGTCCGGCTGCTGGTTGGTGGCGAGGTAGATGAGCGCCCGCAAGGGGGCTTCCCGGTTCCCCGCCGCAAGAAGGGCGGTGGCGGTGTTCACCATGTCCCGCGTCCAGACCAGGTGATAGCCCCCCTGGTCCTCGTCCCCCATGGCCGAACCCCACGGGATGGACAGGGATGCGATGAAGGCCCCCGGGAAGATCTTGTCCTCGTGGGCCAGGAGGATGCTCACGCTCCCGTGGTAGAGGTGCCCGTGATCCCCCACCCGGCTCCCCGCGGGGAGTTCCCGCCGGTCCACGCGGCCCCATTGCTCCACGAACCGCTCCCGGTGGATGTGGTACGGGACCCCCAGCGACTGGAAGAGGGTGGTGACCGCGGCGGACATGTTCCGGCCGAAGGCGAGCCCCAGGACGAACTCCTCGTTGGGCTCCACCCCGAGTTCGCCCGTGAGGGCGATGTTGCCCTGGGGAGCCAGATCATAGTTCCAGGTCATCTCCCCATGCCGGGAGATGTCGGTCCAGCCGTCGCTCGTCCCCACGTAGCCCACCGACGCCTTGCGGAACGGGCGGTCCGCGCCCAGGGCGAGCCAGATGTCCCCCTTGTGCGCCACCAGGATCTTCCGGTCCATGACCTCCAGCACCGCCCCGTTGTTCCCCCATCCCCCCACCTGGAGGTGGGGGGCGCACAGGACGTAGAGCCGGAGCGGGGACGGCGCATCCGGGGCGCACTCCCAACGGACGTGCTGGAGAAGGCACGGGAGATGGCAATCCCCGGTCACGGTCTTGTGGAGGCTGTAGCGGCCCCGCGGGTCCTTGTTGATGATCCGGTAGCCCAGTGCGTGGGGGGTGATCCGTTCCGTCCGGTGCTCCAGGTCCCTCTTCTCCTCGTGGAAGAGACCCTGGGGGCCTGTGATGAGGAACTGGAGGTCCCGGAGCTGGGGGAGATCGGCGCGGGGATAGTAGACCTCGGTGACGATCCCGTTCCAGAGGGTGTACCAGAGACGGGTGTCGGCCGAGTAGGCGGTGCCGATGCCGTCCTTGTTGCTGTGGGTCCAGCGGGGTTCGATGCCCGGCCCTCCGAAGGCGACCCGATCCCCCCGAAACCGCATGGCGCTCCCCGGACGGGGTTCCCCACCCCGGGCACGGGAAATAGGTTTCCCGCCGAGGGGTGTCCCACCCCGCTTCCCCGGATCCTTTCGCAGGGCGCGGGGGACCCCCGTGGGATGGGAGGTTATCGCCGACGGTGGTCCCCGGGACCCAAAGGGTCCCTCCCGCATCCATGGTGGTCAGGGACCAGCACTGGATACCCTGTGCCCTTCCTCCCGGCGTCCCCCCGGGGGGCCATCAGCTCGCCCATCACTCTTCATGGATCCGCTGGTTCTAGGCCTCATCATGCGGCTCCGCGGGGGGAGAGGGATGGAGGGGGGGCGCAGGGGCCGAAGCTCGGTCCCCGTCCGGATCCCCCCGCGCATGCGCGGGACCCTCCTCTCCGAAGAGCTGGCGCGCCAGCTCGCGACGCCAGGATCGGGTGTCCTCTCCCAGCTCCTGAAGGCGGAGGATGGCGGCCGCTTCCGGGCTCACGGAAAGGGTCCGGGCCCGTTCCCGGATCCGGGAAGCGATCTCCTCCCGGGTCCTCCCTGCCTCCTTCTCCGTGAGGGCGGTGAGGAGACGGTCCAGAAGGGGAGGGGGCGGGGAGGCGGGAGCTCCCGGCGCCAACCGGGTCTCCACCGGCCGCCATCCGGGAGGAATGGCCACGTCAGCGAGTCCGGGAGACGCCGTGAGCCGGTCCCAATCCGGAGAGGTCTGCCAGATCCCGGAGGCGACGAGCGCATCCACCACCTCTCGGGCGCGGGACGGCCGGAACCACTGGACCTCGAAGGCGAGGATGTCCTCGAGCACCTTGCGGGGGGCCGGTTGGCGCCCCACCCGCTGCCACAGGAAGGCCCCTAGGAGGGTGAGATCGTCCATCCGTGTTCCCCCTCCTCCGCGGGGAAGATACCCCCGTGGGCTCCCCGCCGGAGGAGCTCCCCTTCCTCCGCCCGCCGGAAGGGGCTCCCCACGTACGTGGGACCTCCCGGCGCCAGACGCTCCACGAGCTCCCAATCGACCCGGGGCGCGGTGGATGCCAAGATGAGGTCCCGCAATCCCTTCTGCCGTGCCTCGCGGGCGAGGTCGTCCACGGTGGCCCCCCGCAGTTGAGGGTCCGGGCTCGCGATGGCCCCCCCGTCCCACAGGACCAGGAGCGCCACGTCGGTGGTCAGCTTGAGGGTCCGGGAGATCTCCACCGCCCCCTTGAGCTGCGGCGTGGCCAGGACCGCCTTCGAGGCGCCCGCCACCAGGATGTCCATGACCTCCTCGGCGGTCCGGGGGCCGGCCTCCACCCAGAGCTCCTGATTCCGTCCGATCTCCCCCATGAAGTCCAGCTGCGGACGGCCCCGTTGGATGCCGTCGAAGTCCACGAGGTAGGCGCGTCGGTACTGCGCGAAGAGTTCGTCCGCCACGTCGAAGACGTCGGCGGGCCCTCCCGACGCATCCTCGAGGGGGTGGATCTTCCCCTCGTGGAGGATCACCGCCCGGCCGCGCCGCAGGCCGAAGGCGGGGATCAGCCGGGGCGCCGCGGGCGTGGGGGCCCGGGATTGGGACGGGGAGAGGGGGGGCGCATCCATTCTCTGCGGGGACCCGGAGGACGGCCATGAAGCTTCCGGCCGTCCGCGCGGGGGACGCCGGCCTCCACCGTAACGGGTAAGAGCCCGGGGGGGCCTCCCGGGGCCGCCAGGACATGGTGGGCAGCTGACGGTCCCTCCCCCGCGATGGGGAGGAGCTGAGGAAAGTCCCCACTCTGGGAACCCGGGGGACGGGCGCAAGCCCGTCGGGTGAGAGCCTGAGCCACGGAGCAGAAACGACACAGCCATGGGGGTACGAGGATCCGGAGATGCCGAGGAGGTTCCCCACGGAGATGTTGAAACGGCCGCCTCCCCTGGAGCAAGCCCGAAGATGCGGGATGACGCGGGTTCCGTGACCGCATGAGTGGGCGCGCAGTGGAATGCTGCCGGAACAGAATGGGGCTTACGACCACGACCTGGCCGCCCCGGTGGGCAACCACCGGGGTGTATCCCCCACGTCGACGGAGCTTGGGAACCCCACGGGCGGCCCTCGGCTCAAGCGGACGGAAGAGGACGGCGACCCTCCCGGGGTTCCCCTCGAGGTCGTTCCCATCCATGAGGATGGGTAGGGGATGGGCGGCGGACGCCGCTCACATCCCACGGAGAAGAGGTGGAGAAGGATCCCCGGGCCTCCAGGGAACCCTCTCCGTGGAATGGGTTTGAACTCTCGCCCCGAGGAACGGTTCACCGGGCCGTGGGCGATGCCCTCCGCGATCTCCTCCGGCGGGTCCACAAGCCCAGCACGAACGCCTCGCCGGCTCCCACCAGGACCACGGGCAGGATGGGGATGCCCCACAGGGTGGGGCCCAGAGGTCCCCCCGTGCTCACGAACGAGAATGAGGCACCGGCGGCGCTCGAGGACGGTGGGGAGGTGGGCTGGAGAGTGGCCGAGCAGGAGGGTCCGCTCCCCGGGTTGTTATTGGAGAGCTGGGCCTCGAAGCAGAAGCCGCCCGATCCACCGGGCGCGGTGACGATGGCCCAGTAGGTCCCCCAGCCGCCGTACGATCCCGAGGCCTGCGTGAAGAGGTCGATCTGGATCGCGGCGTTGGGGCCGTTCGCCGTCTGCTGGGCCGCGGACATGCTGGGGGTGCCTCCCATCCCGGTGCCCATCTGGAACACCGGTTGCGTGCCCGAGACCGTCCCGTCGTTCATGTAGACGTTGACGTAGTAGTAGTTGTTCCACTGCGTCTGCGTCACGGTGAACTCGAAGACCGTCTGCTGCCCGCTATCCAGGGAACACTCCTTCACCGTGCCGAACGACACGGTGATGGTCTCTCCGGAGCAGGAGGCCGTCCCGCCCGAGGTGACCGAGATGCTCACGGAGCTCGTCGCCGTGTGCCCGGCGCTGTCCGTCACCGTGAGCGTCGCCGTGTAGGTCCCCGCCGAACTGTAGGTGTGCGAGGGGTTCTGCGCCGTGCTCGTGGATCCATCCCCGAACGCCCAGCTGTAACTGTAGGGGCTCGTCCCGCCGGACGCGCTCCCCGTGAAGCTCACCGCGAGGGGCGCCGTCCCGCTCGTGGGGGATGCGTGTGCCGTGGCGCTGAGCGGGGTTCCCCCGCTGCTCCCGCCCGTGGCGG
>JAJZYH010000007.1:38471-39160 GCA_021798195.1 Thermoplasmata archaeon | reverse complement strand
CTGTAGGGGCTCGTCCCGCCGGACGCGCTCCCCGTGAAGCTCACCGCGAGGGGCGCCGTCCCGCTCGTGGGGGATGCGTGTGCCGTGGCGCTGAGCGGGGTTCCCCCGCTGCTCCCGCCCGTGGCGGGGCAGGAGGGCCCCGTGCCCAGGTTGTTGTTGGAGAGCTGGGCCTGGAAGCAGACGCCACCCGACCCTCCGTTGGCCACGATGATGGCCCAGTACGTGCCCCAGCCCTCGTAGACGCCGGAGGACTGCGTGAAGAGGTCGATCTGGATCGCGGCGTTGGGGCCGTTCGCCGTCTGCTGGGCCGCGGAGAGGCTGGGCGTTCCCCCCATGCCCGTCCCCATCTCGAAGACCGGCTGCGTGCCCGTGACGGTCCCGTCGGTCTCGTACACGTTGACGTAATAGTAGTTGTTCCAGTCCGTCTGGGTCACGGTGAACTCAAAGACCACCGACTGCCCCTGGCTCAGCGAGCAGTTCTGTTCGGCCCCGAAGGCCATGGTGATGGTCTCTCCAGAACAGGAGGGCGTACCGCTGCTGGCCGTGACGGTGATGGTCACGGAGCTCGTCGCCGTGTGCCCGGCGCTGTCCGTCACCGTGAGCGTCGCCGTGTAGGTCCCCGCCGAACTGTAGGTGTGCGAGGGGTTCTGCGCCGTGCTCGTGGATCCATCCCCGAACGCCCAGCTGTA
>JAJZYH010000007.1:0-38461 GCA_021798195.1 Thermoplasmata archaeon | reverse complement strand
CTGTAGGGGCTCGTCCCGCCGGACGCGCTCCCCGTGAAGCTCACCGCGAGGGGTGCCGTCCCGCTCGTGGGGCTCGCGCTGGCCGATGCGGTGAGAGGGCTCGAGCTCCCGCAGCTCAGCGTCACCGGCAGGTTGAGGCTCGCGCCGGTATGGACGTAGACAAACTGGCTGGAGCTCGTGCATCCGCTCGCGGACACGTTGAGCCAATAGGGCCCCTCCGTGTACTGTCCCGAGAAGCTTCCCGAGGAGAGGGTCACCGGGTCGGTCTGCCCCCTGCGGTTGAAGTCCACGGTGGCCGTGGAAGGGCTCACCGAGAGGGACACCGTGCCCCACGGAGCTGTCACGGTGTGGTGCGTGCTGCTGGTCCCCGGGAACTGGTACTCGTTCCCGTAGTCATGGGTCGTGTTCGCCACGTCGGTGGTGCCGAAGGTGAAACCGTACGATCCGCCCCGGTACATGTACCAGGGATACATGCAGTTCGTGCTCGTGGATGTGGAGGGGGCGCCGCAGGAGGACGCATTGACCTCGGCCTCCCCTCCCTGGGACGAACTGAACCCCAGCTGGGTGGGGTAGGTGGCGGAACTGCCGCTGCCCAGGATCGGGAGGCTCAGGTCCATCTGCCCGGACTGGGCCCAGCGACCCGGCCAGTAGCTGTCGCAGGCGCCGTCTCCGGGGGAGCACTGTCCGCTGGGTTGGGGGATGTTGGGGTCCAGCGCGTGGCCGATCTCGTAGGCCCACGCGATGGCTCCCGGGGCGCTCGCCCCCCAGCTCATGGTGTTGCCGGCCGCCGCGGTGCTGTAGTACGGGGAAAGGACCAGGGAGCCGTTCTGCAGCACCACGGTCCCCGACTGGCCGCTGGTCATGTCCTTCACCGAGAGCGTCCAGGCGGTCTGCTGGGCGACGCCGCTGAAGTTCACGTAGAGGTGGTCGTTGCTGCTCATCTCCAGGATGGCGCCGCTGGAGCCGGCCGCGTTGAGCGGGCCCGCGAAGGCGGCGTCCTCCGTGGGGCTTAAGCTGGAGCCCTGGAGCTGCCAGACGATGGCGCAGGCGAACCACTTGTTGGCGCCCGCCTGGAAGTTGGCGTTGAACCCGCCGTTGGGGGCGCAATCCTGGGCCCCGCTCCCCGATCCCGTGTAGGTGGGAGGGGCCGGATAGAACTGGAACTCGAGGAACCCCTGGTCGCTGCCCGCCGTGCTGGCGGTGTCGTAGACGGTGCCCCCGAACCAGATGGTAGCATAGAAGTCCCCCTGGGCGTACGTCCCGTCGGCCGGGAGGGTGATCTGCCAGCTCGCGTTCTCCCCGGATCCCGGGGCCGTGGAGACGTAGGAGATCGTCGGCTCGTCATGTCCGTAGCAGTACGAGGGGGAGTACCGCGCCCAGATGGTGCTCGCCCAGAACATCCCGTCGCAGCCGAGGGTGGATGTGGTAGGGTTCGGGGAGGTCGCCGGCGGCGCGGGGGGAGCGGGGGGCGCGGCGGCGGCGGGAGAGCCGGAGGGCGCGGAGAGGTTCCCCACGGCGATGAGGAACGAACCCAGGATGGTGACCGACACCACGAGGAGGACCAGCGCCACGCGCTTCCGGCGTCCGGTGGATGTTCCAAGTTCCCCGTGGTCCCGGTTCGTTGCGTCCGCTGGCCCCGTCCGCATCTCAGCTCCATCCCCGTTCATGCTGGTCCCTCGTTCCGTGCCCGCCCGGTTGACTACCGTGCCGTGGCATGGACTGCCGAGTCGGACCCCGGTTGGGTATATCAACATGCCGAAGGATGGAACGGAGCGTTCCATCCGTGAATTACGACAGGGGAGGGGGCGTGTCGGGACCGGGGGTTTATAATCCTCCTCCCTGCCTGCACCCCGCCGTGCAACCTCCACAGGCTCGCCTCCGCGGGGGCACGACGGTCACTCTCCTCGTGGCGGCCTCCTTCCTGCTCTTGGCAGCCCTGGCTCCATTTCCGGGGGCCGCCCCGGCAGAAGCCTCCGGCTTGTCCGCCTCTCCGCATCCCCTTTCCTCTCGGCCCGGGACCTCCCCCAGCTTCCAGTACCGGGACCTGAGCGCGGGGACCTCCACGGATGGCTGGTTGGGGATCAGCGCCCTCTCCGCCGCCCCGGGGGGCGTCGAGGTGGCGGGGGCGCGGACCCTCGCCAATGCCCTGGAGCTCTACAACGTCACCGGGAACTCCCTCACGGACCAGTCCTACCGGATCCCAGGTGCCTTCCAGGACCCGCAAACCAGCATCCGCGCCCTGGGGTACGATCCCCTTTGCGGCTGCCTTGCCCTGGCGGGGGAGAACGGGACCCGGGATCTCCTTGGCGTGGTGAACACGACAGGGACCTCCTGGGACCTTGGCACCCCCCTCCCGCGGAACTTCACCGAGGCCGCGACGCCGAGCCTGGGACCCCTCGCCATCGTGGGGGGCAATGCCGTGGTGGCGGGAGCCATCGCCCAGGGGGAAGGGCTCCTCTCCTGGAACCTCAGCACCGGACTCCTCGAGGATCTCTCGGGGAACCTCCCTCCCGGGGTCACGGGCATCGCCGGGATCGCCCCCACCCCCGGTCTTTTTCCGGGGAGCTTCACCCTGTTCTTCGCGACCCCCCGGGGCCCCGAGCTGGGCCTCATGGAGCCCTCCTCTTCGGGAGGGTTCTCCTATCACCCGCTGGATGCCCTCCCCTCCAACTGGACCCGGGCGGGAGTGAGGCCCACGGCATTCGCGGCGTCGGGACGGACCCTCTTCGTGGCCCTCGTTTCCCCCCGCCCCCAGGTGCTCCTGGGCGAGATCCCCCTCGCGGCGAACCTCACGGGCCGTACCGTCAATCTCACGGGCTACCTCTCCGCCAATGAATCCTGCCCCGGCTGCGCCCTCTCGGCCCTGGTACCCACCCCCGGGGCGGGGCTCTTCGTGGCCGGAGAGAACCCGTTCCTCTACGCGGTTCCCGTGGCGGACGCGGGCTTCCTCAACCTCTCCTCCGGGACCTACACCTCGCTCACGACGAGCCTGGACGTGGCCGGCACGGTGCCCTTCCCCCACCTCGCCGGCGCGGTCTATGCGGGAGGTTCCGTCTTCCTGGGGGGTGGGTTCTCCCCGGTCTCCCCCGGGGCAGAGTTCACCGCCTACTCCACCTCCTCGGGACGCTTCCTCCCGCTCTCCCCGGACTTCTCGCAGGCGCCGGACCCCCAGGGAGGCGCCAGCCAGGGGTGCACCTCCCTGCTGGGTGGATACGGCTGGCAAGCCCCCTCGGTGGAATGGGTGGACACCTGCCAGGGCGTCGCCCGGTCCATCGCTCCGCCCTCGGCATGGGACGAGAGCGGGTCCTGGATCAGCGAGTGGGCGGTGGGACCCGACGGGTTCCTCGCGGTGGGGACGCGGTCGGCCCTCGACCCCACCCCGCTCCTGGGCCTCTTCGAGCCCCAGACGCGGGACTGGACGGTCCTGGGGGCCGGGATCCCGGGCACCACCCGGGGGTACTACATGGCCTCCTTCGGCGGCCAGGTCTTCCTCCTGGAGGGATACGACTTCCAGTACAACGGAGTGCTCGACGCGCTCGATCCTTCCACGGGAACGGTGACACCCATCCAGAGCGGGATCGCCTCCTACAACGTCACCTGGTGGGGCGACGATTACAACGGCAGTGCATTCATCCTGGTGGGGAGCGCCCTGGTGAACTGCCGCTCCGGCGGGACCCTCTACGGGGGGGAGGTGGAGATCGCGGCGTATGTTCCCTCCACGAACGCCTCCTCGACGCTCGCCCGGATCTGCCTGGGAGGGGCGTTCGTGAAATGGGCGGCCCTCGACGGGAACTTCGAGTACCTGGTGGGCAGCTACGGAGCCCCGGGTGCGCCGGGTCTTCCGTACTTCGCCCGGTACGACCTCACCAACGGGAGCTATGCCAACCTGTCCGGCCTCATTCCTCCCGGTTGGTCCCCCCAGGTCGTCTCCTCCTGGAGCGGGGAGATCTGGATGGGCGGGACGGGGTCCGCCCGGGGAGGCTCCGGGATCCTGGCGCAGTACGACCCGCAGACGGGCGGGTGGGAGGACTCCACCGGACTCCTTCCGGCCGGTGTGCTCCAGGACCCACGGGTCGGCGTCAGCGCCCTTGTCCCCACGCAGAACGGGCTCCTGGTGGCCGGCCCGGGGGTCCTGGGCCTCCTGGCCACCAACCTCACGGGCCCGTCGAACGCATCCTCCCCGGGGCTCGCTGCCCTGTGGGTCGGGCTGGGGCTGGGCATTGCGGGTGTCAGTGCGCTGTTGGCTGTGGTCTTTCTCATCCTCTACCGGCGGCAGGGACGCTCCTCAAACGCACGGGGAGGGGTTCCTCCTCCCCCCGCGCCCCCCGGGGCACCTCCGCAGTCCCGCCTCTATTCGCCCCAGCGGTAGTAGTGCAGGGCGACCACGGTCCCGATGACCGCGAGGACTCCCAGGAGCACGCCGTCCCAGGGGAGAGGGAAGGGTCCCCCGCTTCCCAGCCCCATGGCCCCCCGGGCCAGGAGGGCGGCGTAGGTGGAGGGGAAGAACAGGGCCGCCACCTGCCATGCGGGGGGGAGGACCGAGAGGGGATAGTACAGCGGGGAGAGCATCCCCAGGGTCGTGAAGGTGAGGTTCCCCACGGGCCAGACCTCGCGCCGGGACTGGATCCGGCTGGACATCATGATCCCGATGGCGGAGGCCACCACCCAGAGGACCAGGATGGACCCCAGGAGGGCGAGCCATCCCACCCATGGAATCCCGCCCGGGGTGACCCAGACGAGAAGACCCGCCATCACCGCGAGGGCCGGGACCGCCGGGATGAGGTTCGAGACGGCGATCCCCAGGAGGTAGCGGAGCTTCCCCAGGGGGGAGGCGATGAACATGTCCTGGATCGCGTTCTCGATGCGCCAGGTGGCGGAGTCCCCCAGGACCCAGTTGCCGATGTTCTGGGTGGTGAAGAGCATGGCGCCCACCACCTCGGCCGGGAAGTACGAGGCCGGGGAGACCAGGCGCAGGAAGTAGAGGAAGATGAACGGGACGAGGACGGGAGCGATGGCGGCGGCGGGGTTCCGGGAGATCCAGCGCCAGCCCATGAAGGCGAACCCGGGGAAGACCCGGCCCTCGCGGGGCACCCGGGGGGAATCCCCCGGAAGCGCCGCTGCGGTCATCCGCCCTCCCGGGCCGACCGACGGGCCCAGCGGAGCCCCAACAGGGTGACCCCGACGCACTCCACCAGGAGCCCCCCCACGGCGAGGATCAGGGGGCCGTGGGCCAGGGGGGCCACTCCCATCACGTCCATCATGAGGGCGGCGACCGCGCTGGGCGGCATGAGGAGGGCCACGGGCTGGAGGGGCCCCGGGAACGCCGCGAGGGGATAGAAGACCGGGGGGAGCACCCCGAAGAGGTTGAACAGGAGGCTCGAGTAGGGCCAGATGGCCCGGAGGTCCCGGAAGAGGGTGGAGATGATGTACCCCATGGAGGAGGAGAAGAGCCAGATCCCGGCCAGGGAGGCCAGGAAGACCAGGGCGGGGAGGGCCGTGAGGGGGTGGACCAGCTCGAGGATGACGACGAGCATGAGGACCGGGGGAAGGTAGAGGACGAGGACCCCCGCGGCCATCCCCACGAAGTAGGACTCCGGGGCGAGCGGAGAGGCATGGTAGAGCTCGTTGAGCTTGTGGTCCAGGCGGATGTAGGCGGCCTCGTTCTGGACCCGTTCCCCCACCGTGAAGATGGAGAACACGATGGCGCCCACCACGGCGTAGACGCGGTACGAGGGGGGGGCGAGGAGCCAGACGAAGACCAGGAAGATGACCTGGATCACCAGGGCGCTCACCAGGGAGGGGGTCTCGTGGAGCTGGACCCGGGACTCGGTGCCGAAGAACCCGGGGAGACCCGTCCAGGGGGACCGGCGCACCCGGGGGGCCTCCATCTCAGGATTCATCGTTGATGGACCTCCCCACGAGGCGGAGGAACGCCTCCTCCAGCGTCACGGGACCCACGGTCACGGAGAGCTTCTGGTCCAGGGCCGTCTGCATGATCTCGGGGACCCGGGGCGGCTCGGTGATGATGTGGAAGGTGTCATCCTCGACGATCAGGTCCCCGAACGATCGGAAGCCCTCCCGCATGTGGTTCGCCCCCCGGATGGAGACCCGCAGGGTCCCTCCGGTCTTCCGCTTGAGCTCCTCCGCCGTCCCGGCGGCGAGGACCTTCCCCCGGTCCACGATGTAGATGTGGTCCGAGAGCACCTCCGCCTCGTCGAGGTAGTGAGTGGTGAGGAGGATGGTGGACCCCTTCCGGGTGAGGCGGCGCAGCGAGTCCCAGACCCCCCGGCGGGCGAACGGGTCCATCCCGATGGTGGGTTCGTCGAGGAACAAGAGCGGCGCCTCGGTGGCGATGATGGTGGCCACCATGGCGCGCTGCATCTGGCCTCCCGAAAGGGTCACGTTGAGCCGGTCGGCCACCTCGCCGAGCCCCATCTGTTCGATGGCCTCCTCGGTGCGGGTCCGGGCGGACTCCCGGGAGAACCCCCGGGTCCGGAGGTACGTGTAGACCTGCTCCCGGGGCGTGAGGTGGAAGAAGGGCTTCCCCTCCTGGGGGACCACCGCGATGAGGGGCCGGACCTCCTCGGGATGTGCCATCACATCGTGCCCGAAGATGGTGATCTCGCCGCTGGTGGGCCGGAGGAGCGTCGAGGCGATCTTGAGGAACGTGGTCTTCCCCGCCCCGTTCCGGCCCAGGAGGCCCACCCGTTCTCCCCGGCCGACCTCCAGGGAGACCCCCTTGAGCGCCGGGACCTCCGGCCGGTTGCGGGGCCGGTAGACCTTCTTCACCTCGCGGGCGGAGAGGGCGGGGGTCGTCATGGAGGGCCCCCGGCGACCCACTGGGGATATTTAAGACGGCGAGGGAATGGATTTCACAAACCCACCGGCCCCCGTCACACCACGGGGACCAGGCTGTACGGGCGCGTCCCCCGGGCCTCCATGACGTAGTTGGGGGTGTGCGGCAGAAGGCCCCGGAGGAATACCCTCCCGTGGCGGTTCCGGAACTCCAGGTGCACCGACGCGAGGCCCGACATGGACTCGAGGAGAGGGTCTCCCCTCTGGCCGTACAGGACGAAATGCGTGGGTTTCCCTTGCAGCTCGGCCTGGATGAGCCCGGGGAGGGTGTCGGGGGTCAGCCGGTTCCCCATGAGGTCGCTCAGCACCCGGAAGCTCGCCAGGTTGATGACGCCCAGGCTGGGCTGGTCCGGGGTGGCCCCCTCCTCGAGGAAGTGCCCCACGAGGTTCGTGATGGGCGGGACGGGGCTCGTCCGGTCCCGGGCCATCCCCGAGACGTAGGCCGGCGAGACCTCCCACGGGCGGTCCGGCGCGGGGTTGGGGGAGAGGATGAGGACCCGGCGCTCGAACTCCTCGGCCGGAAGGATGTGCTGGAAGGCGGCCACCACCTCCCCCTTGAGGGAGCTCAACGAGGGGACGTAGAGGATGCGCGAGCCGTGGGAAAGTGCATGGATCCCCACCGGGAGGTTCAGGATCCGGATCATGAACTCCGGCGCCACGGGGTCGAGCCCGACGAGGGAGTAGCGTCCCAGGGGAAGCCAGCCGAAGGCCTGGGCGTAGTCCGAATTCCCCGGCCAGATCCAGCCGGGCCGGGCGCCCGGGGACGGGTCGCACTCCCGGGGGAGCGGGGGCGCCGCCGCCGCGACGGGTTCGATGGGGGTGAATCGCGCCTCATGGAGGGTGAAGGGGGTCACGGGACTCTGGAGAGGTGTCCCCCGCACCTTCACCAGCCGCAACCACCGCTCCAGTCTCTCATCCACGAGGTCCTGCGAAGTGACCGCCACCGCGTCGACCATGAAATCCAGGTGGTTCGGCTCTTCTCGCTCCAGGACCATCACCAGGTGGATGGACCCCACCTGGAGAAGCCGGAGGAGGACCCGCTCCAGTTCCTCCCGATCCGGGAGGTCCCTCTCTCGGCCCACGGACGGGCCCACGTACTGCTCCACGATGGAGTCCCAACTGTCGATGGCCAGCATCGTGGGCTGGTCGTAGGAGAGCGCCTTCCAGACCCGTCGCAGGGGGAGGGGAAGCCATCGGAGCCCGGGGAGCTCCTCCTCGGAAAGGCGGGAGCCCGCGCCCCCGATTTCCCGGGCCGGTCCCGCGGTGGATGCTTCGCTCGCCGCCCTCTCGGGGACCCGGGAGAGGTCCACCACCTCGATGGCTCCCCCGGGTCCCGGGGCTCCCCGGGGGAGCCAGGGGTACTGGGCCCGCACCTCCTCCTCACCCACCCGACTGGTCACCAGGATCCGGCGTCCGGGGAAGCTCGCGAGGAGGGTGAGGGCGAGGGTGCTCTTCCCCGTGCCCGGCGCCCCCCGGATCACCAGGGCGCAGGGGCCCGGGCGACGCAGGAATGTGTCGAGTTCGGAGGGCCCTGCGGGAAGCCCCTCCGTGCGATCCTCGCTCAACCGATTCCCCCTGGGAGGAGACATGGCGTTCCCGGGCCATAAATCGCGATGCCCCGGCGCATGGGCTCAATCGAGGAGGCTCGAGAGGGCGCCCGCCATCTCCACCGCCGCGTCGAGGTTGTGATGGGAAACCTGCTCCACGTTGAGGCCCAGGGGGATCCGGAGCCGCCGCGACCGCCGCAGCGCCAGGATCTCCTTCCAGAGGGTCATGGCGAGCTTGATGGACTGGTTCTTGGCCGCCTCCGGTCCCTCATGGAAGAGCCGGTCCTCCACCACGTCGGGAACGTCGGCCCCCAGCCATCGGACGAACTCGAGGTCGTGGGCGTCGGAGACCGGGGCCACGCTGATCACCAGGGTGGCGGGGGGGACCTCGAACTCCTCGCACAGGTGGACGTAGGCCGGGAGGAATTCCCGGAGGCTCTCCGTGTCGAACAGGATCTGGGTGGTGGCGAACCGGCTTCCCGCGAGGGTCTTCGCGAACAGCCGCTCCGCCTCCCCGGGGCGGGCCGGGATGGCGATGGTCCCCGCCAGCCCCTCCTCGATCCCCCGGGAGCGGAAGAGGTGGGAGAGGATCCCGCAGGCCTCGAGCACCCCGGGTCCCGGATAGTGCCGGAGGCTGCTGGTGCCTCCCACCAGCACGTAGTTGTGGATGGCCCGTTCCACGGTGGTCTCCCGGGCCCACCGGGCGAAGGCCCCGCGGGAGGGGAGGTGGACCACCACCTTGTTCACGATCACGTCCGCGGGAACGACCTCCCGGATCCGGAGCGCGAACTCGCGGGCCTCCATGGTCCGGTAGTACGGCCGGCCGGCGTGGTTCTCGTCCACCACCTCGGGGATGTTCACCGCCGCGAGACGGGACAGCGGACGGAGCGCCGATTCCAGGCGCCCCAGGAGCTGCGTGGTGGTGTCCCGACCGGCCCGACGTGGGGGCGGGACCGCCTCGAACAGGAGTGGAGTGGCCTCGATCCGCCGGTTCAGGGGTACGAAGCTCAGGGATCCCCCTCCTTCCGGTTCCCACCCCTCCGTGGGCCTAAAAGGGCCTCGGGCGGGTCAGTTGCATCCCGCGCAACCGGAGCCCGGGACACGACAGGCCCTCACCGGAGCCCCTTCCCCCCGTCCACGAGCCAGGTCTCGCCGGTGACGAAGCGGCTGTCCGGGGAGAGGAGCACCCGGACCATGGCAGCGATATCCTCGGGCTCCCCCCAGCGGCCCAGGGGGGTCTCCCGGATCACCTGCCGGGAGAAGCTCCGGTGCGTCCAGGCATCCTGGTTCATGTCGGTCCGGATGAATCCGGGCGCGATGGCGTTCACCCGGATCCGGGGGGCGAGCTCCAGGGCGAGGGCTCTCGTCACGTGGATCACGGCCGCCTTGCTGGCTTGGTAGGCGTAGGCGCCGGGGGCCGACCGGAGCCCCAGGATGCTGGAGACGTTCACCACCGCCGCCCCCTTCTGGCGTGCCAGGCGCGGAGCCAGGGCCTTCAGGAGGAACACCGGCGCCGCGAGGTTCAGCGAGATCGTCCGTTCCCAGTCCCGGGGGGTGAGCTTCGACAGGCTCGCCTCCTCATACATCCCGGCGTTGTTGACGAGTCCGCTCAGTCGGGGAGCTCTCCGGAGCACCTCCCGGGCGACGGAGGGGATCTCGGTGAGGTCCGAAAGGTCCCCGCTCACCACATCGGCCGTCCCACCGAGTTCGCGGACGGCCCGCGCCACCCCCTCTGCGGCCCCGGGATTCGCCCGGTGATGGAGGATCACGTGCGCCCCCCTCCCGGCCAGTTCCAATGCCACCGCGCGCCCGATCCCCCGGGACGAACCGGTCACCAGGATGCTGCGCCCCTTCCAACCCTCTTCCCCATCGGTCATGGCTCCCACCGCAGCACCCGTGGGGTCATGTACCCTCCCTCTTTGAGAGGGGAAGGATGCGTCCCATCGCCCGAACCAGAGGGCGGACCGGCCCTCCCGCCAGCCGCCGCCCTCTCCTCCCCAAGTCGGCGCGGCCTCGTCCTTCCCAGCTCCTCCTCATGGCTCCGGCATGGCCGAGGGAGTGGGCGCAACGGGTGGGTCGGACAGCGGAAGCTCTGGGAGGAAAGCACCGGGTGATGCCCGATCCTGAGTCCCGCGCGTGGACCCTTTCCTGGTACCTCGCCGGCCACCGGGTCCTCACCTTCCGGCCCGATCCCCGGGGGATCCACGTGCGGGTCCGACTCCCCGAACGGATGGTGCCGTCCCTCGTGGAGGACCACCAGGTGGACGAAGAGTTCCGGGAATCCATCCTCCGGGCGAAACCCCTCCGGGGCTTCCGGAGCATCCGCGTCCTCCTGGACAGCGCGCCCCGGGCCAACACCCTGGGGAGGGTCCTCGAGGGGATCGCCCACCGGGCGGAGGGCCCGTGAGCCCCCCCTCCCTTCAGTGGAAATGCCTTCGGACGGCGACCAGGTACACCAGGAGGAAGAGGTAGAGGAGGGCGAGGAGCCCGAAGTGGGGGGGCGGGAGCACCTGGCCGATGAGCTCGATGACCACCACGATCCCGGTCAACCAGAGGGCCCAGGATTCGAGGTGCCAGAGACCGCTCGCCACAGCCACCAATACGGCCCCCAGGATCAGCGTAAGGATCCCCACGAGGAGGAGGCCCAGGGTGAGGGGAAACACGAACACCGGGGCGGGGATCCCCAATGGGATGAAGAGGCCCAATGCCAGGAGGATCACACCCACGACGACCAGGAAGATTCCCACCAGGCCCACCAGGATGGCCAGGATGGAGACCAGGATGGGGCGTCCCGGCACGGGCGGCGGGGTGGCGTAGGTCGTCGGCGTGCTCACGGCGGATCCCTCGCCATCCACGACGCGGCTCCCAGTAGTTCTACCTGCCGCTGCGGGGAAAGAAGAGGTCGCGTTCCTCAGTCCGCCGGGGGCCGCTCCGGGTAGTGCCGGATGTCCGAGAGGCGACCCCATCCGGGGAACTTCCGGATGATCCATCCGTCCAGCGTGTAGGGTCCCCGACCAAACGTGGCGTCGATGACGATGAACGCCACGAAGAGGAGCGCATAGATGATCCCTGTCCCCACGTCGGTGGAGGTGGGCCCGTAGGGGCCTCCGAACCCCTCCGGGACTGCCCAGATGACCAGGCTCAACGCGATGCCCCCGGTATAGGCGACCTTGCGCAGGAACCCCAGGAGGAGGGCCACGGAGAGGGCCAATTCCAGGGTTCCCACGAGGTAGACCAGGAGGGCCGGATCGGCGGAGACCTGGAGGTACCAGAAGTGGAACCAGCCCTGGAGCCAAGCGGGCTGCCCCTGCGCTGCGTCCTGGACCATGGAGGGGAACGCCGCCACGAGCCCGGGGGAGAACTTGAGGCCGCCGTCGATCCCCCAGATGAGACCGGTCACCACCGCGAGGAACCGGGCGAGACCCTGCGCGTGACGGACGAACCAGCTGTCGAGCCGCACCTGGATCTTGTCGAGCATGAGGGGGGAGGGAACCCGTGGGAGGGCTAAAGCTTCCGGCCCCCGTCCCCAGCTTCGGCCCCGGGGAGCGGGTTAAATAACCCCCGCCAGGTGCGTCCCTCCGTCCTTCGATGCGGCTCCTGTTCGTCCATGCCGATGAGATGTCCTTCGAGGCCCAGCGGCCTGCCCTGAAGGCTCCCCCGCCGCTATCCCCCGGGGAGGAGAAGGGGTCGGCCGCCGAGGTCCTCGTGGTCTTCTACACCGTGGAGGCACGGGACGTGGAGGACGCGGGTTCCGTGGTGGCGCAGGCGGTGGAGAACATCCAGGATGTGCTGCGCCAGGTGCACGCGCGGGAGGTCCTCCTCTATCCCTATGCCCACCTGTCGAACCAGCTCGCCCCCCCCGACCGGGCGAAGGAGCTGGGGGACCGATTGCGCGAGAAGGTCCGGTCCTCCCTCTCCGTACCGGTCCGCTGGGCTCCCTTCGGGTACTACAAGTCCTTCGTCCTGAGGGCGAAGGGGCATCCCCTGGCGGAGCTCTCCCGGGCCATCGGCCCCGGATCGAGCCTGCCGGCGACCCCCGGTGGGCCGAGCCCACCCAAGACCTCCGCGCCTCCCACCGAGAGCCAAGCCCTCGCCAACGAGAAGAAGCTCGTGAGCCACTGGTACGTCCTCACCCCGGAAGGCGAGCTCACGGAGGCGGAGCGCTACGACTTCTCCCAGGATCCGGACTTCCAGGCCTTCTACCGCTACGAGGCCCAGGGAAGCCGGAGCGCCGCGGAGGAACCGCCCCACGTCCGGATGATGCGCGAGATGGAACTCGTGGATTACGAACCGGGCGCCGACGCCGGGAACTTCCGGTGGTATCCCAAGGGGTACCTCATGAAGCGCCTCCTGGAGGAGCACGCCTCGAACCTCATCCAGGCGGCGGGGGGGATGCGGGTGGAAACCCCCATCATGTACGACTTCGAGCATCCCGCCCTCAAGAAGTACCTGGACCGCTTCCCCGCCCGGCAGTACATCCTCCGGTCCGAGGACAAGGAGTACTTCCTGCGCTTCGCCGCCTGCTTCGGCCAGTACCTCATCTTCCACGACATGGTGATGAGCCGCAAGGACCTCCCCGTGCGGCTCTATGAGCTGGCCCGCTTCGCGTTCCGCCGGGAGCAGACGGGAGAGCTCTCCGGCCTGCGGCGCCTGCGGACGTTCACCATGCCCGACATGCACACCGTGGTGGCGGACCTGGAGCAGGCCAAGGCGGAGTTCCTCGCCCAGTTCCGCGCCAGCCAGACGTGGATGGCCGACCTCGAGATCCCGTATCACGCCGCGGTCCGGTTCGTCCGGGAGTTCTACGATGCCCACGCCGACTTCGCCAAGACCCTGGCGCGGACCCTGGGGAAGCCCCTCCTCGTGGAGATGTGGGACGAGAGGTTCTTCTACTTCGTCATGAAGTTCGAGTTCCATCCGCTGGACACCCAGGGGAGGGCCGCGGCCCTCTCCACGGTGCAGATCGACGTGGAGAACTGCGAGCGGTTCGGCATCCAGTACACCGACTCGGACGGGCAGCGGAAGACCCCCCTCCTCCTGCATGCGAGCATCCCCGGGGCCATCGAGCGGAACGTGTACGCCCTCCTGGAGACCGAGGCGAGGCGGATGGCCCGGGGGGAGAAGGGGAAGTTCCCCTTCTGGCTGGCGCCCACCCAGATCCGGATCCTCCCGGTCTCCGATGCCTACGTGGACGCCGCCCTGGAACTCGCGGAGCGGCTCGAGGCAGAGGCCGGGGCCCGGGTGGATGTCGACGACCGGGAGGAGGGGATCGGCCGGAAGATCCGGGATGCCGAACTGGAGTGGGTCCCGCTGGTCCTGGTCTATGGGGAGAAGGAGAAGGGATCCCCGCACCTTTCCGTCCGCCGCCGCGATGGGACCCGGGCCCAGATGAGCCTCGAGGAACTTGTCCGGGAGGTCCGGGAGAGCCAGGGGACCCACCCCCGGGCGCCCCTTCCCCTCCCCCGCCGGATCCGGCTGCGTCCCGTCTTCCGCGGGTAAGGAGAGCCTCCGGTCCCGGCAATGGACGGAAAGGAAACCGCATCCATGGAGGGACGGCCGAGCCCCCCGGGGGACCTCCGGGTCCGGGACCAATGCGTCTACTTCCACAGCTCCGAAGAGATGCCCGAGCTCCTCCCCGGTTCGGTGGACGTCATCGTCACGAGCCCTCCCTACAACCGGGGGAAGCGCTACCACCCGTCCTACGACGACCACCGGCCGGAGACGGAGTACCTCGCCTTCCTGGAGCGGGTGTTCCGGGAATGCCACCGCGTCCTTTCCCCCACCGGGGTCTTCTTCCTGAACGTGGGCGACGGGGCCGAGGACCAGGGGAAGAGCGAACGGGTCTGCCGGGTGGCCGAGGCGGCGGGATTCCGCCGCCGGCAGACGCTCATCTGGGTGAAGTCCCTCCTGGGGAAGGGTCACTTCACCCCCTCGGGCCGGGGCCGCTCCTTCGCGAACGTCTTCGAGTACGTCTTCCTCCTCGTGAAGGGCCCGGGATACCGGCTGGACCCCAAGGCGGTGGGCATCCCGTACGCCGACAAGTCCAACGTGGGGCGCTATAGCCCCGTGGACCGCAGGGACGCGGGGAACGTCTGGTTCATCCCGTACGAGGAGACCACGGGGGCCACGCGGAAGAAGGGACACGAAGCCCCGTTCCCGGTGGGGCTCCCCCACCGGGCGATCCGCTGCGTGCCCGGCGCTTCCCTGGTGCTGGACCCCTTTGCGGGAACGGGCGCCACCCTTTCGGCGGCGGACGCACTGGGGATCCGCGGGGTGGGCTATGAGCCCTACCCGGATCCGGCCCTCATCCAGCGCCGCATCGATACTCCGTACGTGCCTCGGGAGGAGATCCTCATCCCCGACCTGGAGAAGTCCGTTCGGTTCCTGGCCGCCCGGGCGGGACCCCTCCCATTCCCGGAAGGCCCCGGATCCTCGCAGCGGAAGAGGGAGCGCTGGCGTGTGGTGCGGGACGTGATCCAGAGACTGGGGGGGGACTGACCGGCGGCTTCCGGGAGCAGGGAAGGAGACCCCCCCCAAGGGCCCTCCCTTACGCGGCACCGGGCAGGTGGGCTCGGACCGCCTCGGAGCCGGTGGGCTCGTGGAGGCCGGGACGGAGGGCCCGGAACACCGATCGGCACAGATAGACCCGGGGGGGCCCCCCGAGGCTCCGGGGAGTCCCATCGGCCACTTCACGAGAGCGTCTCCGGTATTCCTCGTACTGGGATCGGGGTAGGAACCAGGCGAGCGTGTCGTCGGTCCCCCGCGCACCTCCGTCGCCGCGTCGGAACGTGACGAGCCCCAGGTGGGCCTCGAGGCCGCTGGGGATGTTGAACACCAGCTTGTCCGTGAGCTGGGCCGTGGCCAGGACCCGACCCGCCACCATCTCGGCGGCGAAGAGGTCCGGCGCCTCCTGGGGGAGGATCGCCCGTGCGGTCCCCTCCGGCCGGCGCAGGAACGCCACGGTCCGCGCCTCCCGGGGTGCCCGCGCGAGCTTCTCCGGAGGAGCCCCCAGGAGTTCGGCCACCTCCCCGGGGAGCTGGGTCGTGCACCAGCTGGGATGGACCGCCTTGACGACGACGAACTCCTCCGATTCCCGGGACACGGTCCAATGAGCGGAGTAGGGCCTTAAGAACGTTCACATCCGTCGCGGGCCCCTGAGGGGTGGACCACCGGGAGAAGGATCCGACGAGGGGGATGGAACACGGTGGCCACGAGGGGGATCACGTCCCGGAGATCCTCCGTAAAGAGGACCCGGTCGGCACGGGCCCGGACGCCTTCCCTATCGGCGTTCAGCGCCACGAACCCTCCCGTGAATTCGGCCACGGTCGCGTCCGCGGGCGCATCCCCCACATGGAGGGTGGCCCCCGGCGGGATCCCCCAGCGCCGGGTGAGGGACCTCAGCCCACCGACCTTGTCCGCCTCCGCGTGGTGGACCGGCTGGATGACCCCGCCCTGGACCTCCTGTTCGCTCCCGGAGAACCCCGCGAACCCGAAGGTCCGGCAGTACCACCGGCACACGTAACTCGGATTATGCGTGAGGAGCGCGGGGATGACCCCCCGCGCCGTGAGATCTCCCACCGTCTCCGAGATTCCGGAGATCTTGGGCGTCTCCTCAAGGAGGGCCTCCAGGGTGGTGAGCGGGACCCCGGCCGCCAGGTTGAGGAGATTCACGAGGTGCACCTCTTCCGATTCCTTCCCCCGCAGGAATGCGTCCTGGGTGGCAGCGTACTCCGCGTCCTTCCCCAGGGACCGGGCGATGTGGGCCCACCCGTGTCCCCGGGTGAGCGTCCCGTCGATGTCGAAGGTGACCATCCGGAACGGGGTCCGGGGAAGGTCCCGGTCAGGGGGCTCCATGGGTGGACCTTCTCCGGGGGCGGGGCGGCCTTCGACCGTGGACGAACCCCATGAGCGCCCCACCTCCGAAGACCAGAAGGAAGCCCACGGCGAGTGCCGCCTCCTGGTGGACGTTGGGGATGGTCCCGTAGTAGATCGTGAGGATGAGGCTCCCCAGGCCCACCAGCACCAATATGAAACCCGCGACGCCCCGCGCGGGGGAGATCCGGGGGAGCAGCACCATCCCCGGGGGGACCGGGAGGGGTTCCTGCGAGGGGGAGCTACTCCCGCCCATGCCCCCATCGAGTTTCTTCCCCAGATGAGCCTTGCCTTCGCCGGACGTCATCTTCTTGGCGCCCGGAGCCTCGGACCCCTCCGCATGGGCACCTCTGGCACCCCGCCCCCGGCGAAATCCCACCGCCGGTCCCGCCAAGGGACCATGACGGAGGGGAACGCCGCTCCCTCCCCCCCGCCTCCCGCCGAGGAGGTCCGCCGGCAGCGCGCCGTGACGGGCCGCTTCGCCATCACCTACGCCCCGGCCCCCCTCGAAGGACCTCGCTGGAGGGTGGAGGGCTCCTCCGGGCAGACCTACATGGTCCGGGTCCCCGCGTTCCCCCGCCGGGAAGGGGCCAGCTGCAACTGCCGGGACTTCCTCAACCGGCGCGTGGGGACGTGCAAGCATCTCGAGGCCACCCTGGCGTATGCCGCGGTCCATCCGCCGGCACCGACCCCCGCCGCAGCAGCCGGGAACGACCTCCCCGACCTCGAGGCCACCCTCGCGGCCCACGAGACCCTCGTCGAGGCGAGCCGGGAGAGCCTCGCGAGCGGTGATTTCTCAAGGGTCCTTCAGAAGCTCCGGCGGGAGGGAAGGCGGATCTTCCAGCGCCCCGGATCCGCACGCCGTCTCCCCGCCGGCCCTCCCCCCTGAGGACCGGTACCCGGCGCGCTCCGCGCGGGGAGTGGGGTTGGAAGGGGGGGCCCTCTCAGGAGGGCCCCCGTTGGGGCGGACCGGTTCAGGCGCTCCCGAATCCCGGCTGGGCCTTGAGGGCACGGATCCGGTAGTATTCGGGATCCACCACCACTTCGCCGTTGATCCCCATGTTCTCGATGGTCTTGATCTTCATCGTGTCCCCCTTCTGCTTCTGCCAGTCGGGGATGGCGATGGAGAACTTCTTCTCCACTTCCGTCCGGTAGATGGGGCCGGAGTTGTACGAGCAGAACGGGATGATGCGTCCGTCGGGAACCGAGTAGTGGATATCGCAGCGCATCAGGCGCTGGATGTCGTAGTCGTAGGCGTCCTGGAAGTGCATGTTCCCGATGTAGAGGGCCCGCCAGGCGAACTTCCCCACCGATTCCTTGTCGCCGTGGGTGAAGATCCCCGCGATGACCTTCACGATGTTCTTCTCGTTGAGGCCCTCGGGGGCCTTCGAGAAGTCGAAGTACTTGGAGACGTCGTGCATGAGCTTCGCCCCCGCCACCGCCATCCGGACCCGCTGGAAGCGGGCCTCCCGGTACTTCTCGATGAGCGCCTCCACGTTCTCGAAGAATCCGTCCACGTCCATGAAGCGCGTGAGCGGGGTCACCTTCCGGTTCTTGTCCACGAAGGCGAACGTGGCGCAGCCGCAGCCGGGGTGGGTGGTGAGGGTCATCTTGTCCTGGCCGTGGAGGATGCTCACCAGTTCCGAGATGGGGGCCACGGAGGGCACCGGGAAGAAGTCCGACTTCTCGAAGGGACCCTCATTGCAGAGGATCCGGACGAGGTCCGACTGGGTGAACCGCATGCTGAAGCGGTCCTTGTCGGGGATCCGCGCGGTGAGGGCCACCGGCTGGAAGTTCACTCCCCGGACCACGTCGATGTTGTCGATGGCGAAATCGATGGTGGGCATGATCTGGTTCTCGTTGAACCCGCCCACGAGGGTGGGCACCAGGACCACGGAGATGGGCTTGTCGGGCTTGCCCAGGGCGAGCTCGTCGGGGGGCGTGTGGGTGTTCCGGGCGTTCTCGATGGCCCGCTGCTTCACCTTGAGGAGCGGGACGCCCCGGACCTTCCGGTAGATCTCGTCGTCCAGCCCGTCGAACTGGAGGTAGAGGGTGTGCAGGTGGGAGTTCCGGGCGGCCTGCGCGAATCCCGGCTCGTTGGCGAACCGGATCCCGTTGGTGGCCACCTGGATCTGGGTGAACCCCAGCTGGTGGGCCATGTTGCAGGCTTCCAGGAAGAGGGGGGACAGGGTGGGCTCGCCCCCGCTGAACTGGACCGCCACCGCGCCCACCGGCTTCTGCTCCCGGAGGGTCTTCAGCATGAAGTAGATCTGCTCCCGGGTGGGCTCGTAGACGTACCCGGCGGCGTTGGCGTTGGCGAAGCAGACCGGGCACTTGAGGTTGCACCGGTTGGTGAGGTCCATGAGGGCGAGGCCCGTGTGGGACTTGTGATGCGTGCACATCCCGCACGTGTTGGGGCATCCCTTGAACTTGTCGTAGTAGGGGTTCTCGTACCCCACCCCATCGTGGGCGTACACCTCCATCCGGAGGTAGAGGTCCACGTCGTTGGAGATCACGTCCCAGAAGTAGCCATGGGTCCGGCAGTTCTTCTCCATGATCACCCGCCCATCCTTCTCCCGGACCACCGCCGGGATCACCTTGATGCACTCCGGGCAGACGGATGCCGTCTTCCGGGGCAGTCCTCGCGGGGCCTGGAACTCCTTCATGACTCGGGCTGGCATGTTGCTTCCTTCCTTGCTGCGAGCGGCGAGGGGTCGTCCGCTCTTGGTCCCCCACCTCGAGCATCCCATATAATCAGTTTGTCGTCCAGGTTGCGACAGGACGCCCGGGGGCTGCCACGGCCTGCCACGGGCACCCCGCAAGGACAACGGCCTTAAAGGCCCCGTGGCGGGTGGGGGAACGGCAGGTGTTCGAGACCATGGCGAAGAAGGGCGGCAAGAAGCAGACGACGAGGAGAGCGGCTCCGGGCTCGGGGACCCCACCCGCGTCTCCTCCCTCCCGGCCTCTCCCGGCCCAGGCCCCCGCTTCCCCGGTGGCCCCACCGGCGCCTCCGGGAGGCGGTCTCCTGCGCCTGGAGAAGCCGTTCGACGTCGATGAGTTCTCGGAGCTCCTGGGAGAGAACCGGATCTCTGCCACAGTGCCCCGGGAGGCGCTCCCGGAGGTCCTGCGCCGGGTGGTGGAGTTCATGGGCTTCGGGGTCTACGTGTACGCCGTGGTGGTGCTTCCCGCCCCTTCCGCGACCCTGGAGAAGTTCACCGTGAATCTGGACCGGATCGATTTTGACGCGAAGCGCGGAGTCTGGGTCCCCTTCCAGGACAAGGGGGTCTCTTCCTCGCCGTTCGGGCCCGACGGGAAGGGACCCGCGCCCGGCTCGGCCCCCCACTGAACCATCTCCCCGGCGTCCCCGGGATTGGGGAACCCTCAAGAGACCGCGCGGGTTGGCTTTTGCCCATGGCCCGCCCGTCGGAGCTCCCTCCGGAGATGCTCGCCCGTTTCGAGGAGCTGCGCCAGGAGGTGCTCCGACTGCGGGAGCAGCAGGAGGCCCTTGCCCAGGGGGTCCAGGAACTCCTCGCGACCTTCCGACGCCTCGCGATCCACCTGGGGATCGCCACCGACGCGTATCGCCCCGACCGAGGCGGCGCCGGTGCCAGGGAGCCTCCCCCTCCGGGCTTCGCCTGAGTCGCTCCACCCCCTCCGGGAACCCGCGGACCGCCCACGGTCCGTTTCGTCCGCGCGCCAAGGTTATGCGCACGGGTCCCTCGGGAACGGACGGAAGGGATGCGCATGAAACTGCGGTACACTCTGGATCCCGTAGACCTCGTGAATCACAAGCTCCACGTGACCCTGGAGGTCACCTCCTCCGGGGACGGCTCCCAGATGGACTTCGTCATGCCGGTCTGGACCCCCGGCTCCTACCTGGTCCGGGAATTCGCCCGGAACGTCCGCCAGGTGACGGCGCGGGGGGGCGAATCCCAGGAACTCCCCGTCACCAAGGTGGCGAAGAACCGCTGGCGGGTGGGGAAGGGAGCGGGGGAGACGGTGACCTTCTCCTATGTGGTCTACGGCCACGATCTCTCCTGCGAGGGGGTCGACGTCACCCCGGAGCACGTGTACGTCAACGGGGCCCCCACCTTCTGCTACGTGGAAGGGGCCCAGGCGGAACCCGCCGATGTGGTGATCCAGCCTCCGCCCGGCTGGAAGGTGGTCACCGAGCTCGAGGAGGTGGGCCGGAACCCGCCCCGGTTCCGGGCCCGCAACTTCGACGAACTCGTGGACACCCCCATCGACATCGGCCACGGGACGGAGATCACCTTCGCGGCGCACGGCGTGCCCCACCGCCTCCTGCTCTGCGGGGACGGGGGGAACTTCTCCCCCCACCGCCTGGAGGAGGACGTGGGGAAGATCGTGAGCGCCACGTACCGGCTCTTCGGGGAACTCCCCATGGACCACTACACCTTCTTCTACCACCTGGGGGACGCGTGGGACGGAGGGCTGGAGCACCTGAGCAGCACCTCCATCGTATTCCCCCATTACACCTTCCGGCCCGAGAAGGACTACCAGCACGTCCTCTCCGTCTCGTGCCACGAGTACTTCCATCTGTTCAACGTGAAGCGCATCCGGCCCGAGGGGCTGGGCCCGTTCGACTACGGTCGGGAGAACTACACCCGGATGCTCTGGGCCATGGAGGGGCTCACGGACTACTACACCTACCTCCTCCTGCGCCGGAGCGGGCTCCACAGCGTGAAGCGCTGGGCGTCGGGGCTGGGGAAGCGTCTCAAGCGCTACCAGGAGACCCCGGGCCGCAACGTCCAGAGCCTGGAGGAGGCGAGCTTCGACAGCTGGATCGACCATTACCGGCCCTACGAGGAGAGCCGGAACAGCTCCATCTCGTACTACCTCAAGGGGGATCTCGTCTCCCTCTGCCTGGACCTCGAGATCCGGCACCGGTCCCACAACGACCGCTCGCTCGACGACGTGATGCGGCACCTCTGGCGCGAGTTCGGGAAGAAGGACCGGGGGATCCCCGAGGGAGGCTGGCAGAAGGAGGCCGAGGCGGCCACCGATCTCGACCTGGGGCGGTTCTTCGACCGGTACGTCCGGGGGACCGATGAGATCGATTTCCACCAGTTCCTCCGGTATGCGGGCCTTTCCCTGGAGAGCGCCGAGGAACCCGATACCGGCGAGGGGGAACCTCCCAGCGTCCCCGGCTACCTGGGCGTGGAGTGGGTACGGGAAGGGGATCGGCCCAAGGTCCGCGTGGTCCTCGAAGGGGGGCCGGGACGCCGGGCGGGGCTCACCCCCGGGGACGAGATCCTGGCCCTCAACAACACGAGGGTCACCCACGAGACCCTCCCGGAGATGCTCGCCCGCTTCTCCCCGGGGGAGACCGTCGACGTCACCTTCTTCCGTCGGGCCCGCCTCCGGAGCCTGCCGGTCACCCTGGGGAAGGCGCCTCCCGCCCGGATCCTGGTGAAACCGGTCCCCAAGCCCTCCGACCTGGAGAAGGCCATCTTCGAGGGTTGGCTCGAGGCGGCCTGGACCGACCTCGCCGGCACCCCGTCGGAGCCCAAGGGAAGCGCCTGAGCGGCTCAGGGCGCGGGAGCGCCCTCCGGGGCGGCGCGGGCCGTCCTGGGGGATCTTGCCCGCTGCCGCCGGGGAGCCGCCGGGGCGGATGGGGGAGGGGGTGGAGAGGGCTGGAACACCGATTCGTCCAGGGGGAGGTCCCGGCGGACCATCGCCTTGAGGCCGTACCGCCAGGCCCCCTCCTGCGGGTAGAGACGCCGCAGGACGAGCTCCACGACCTGTCCCGGCGCCAGGGTGGCGGGATCCGAGTCGGCGATCTGGAGCGTGAGCCGGATCCCTCCCGGAAGCCGCACCAGCCCCACAGCGTAGCTCCCCAGCGCCCGCTCCATGAAATCGAACTCGGAGGGCTGGGCCCCCTTCCGGATCACCGTGTAGGTCTCGAGGACTCCCCCCATCTCCGGGAGGCGCCCGTGGTCGATCTCCCGGGTCTCTCCGCAGTGCGGGCAGCGTCCCCGGGGCGGGAACGTCCATCGGCCGCAGTTGCCGCACTTGTCCGCCTCCAGCCTCCATCGGAACGGCAGCGATTCCAGGTAGCGGGCGTCGGAGACGTAGGCCCCCTCGCTCACCGCCTGGAGGGGGATCTTGTCCCGGGCCGTCCACGCCGCGGGTTCCAGCGGGAGCGGTGCATCCCCCCGACGGGGGAGACCCTCCACGGAGACCGGACCGTGCCGTCGGACCTCCCGCACGGTGAGGTGATGGGCCCCCCAGTCGATCCAGAGCCCGAAGCTCGCATCGGTGGGGAGCTCCGTGGCCCCCTCCACGAGGACGGCCAGGGGGCGGAGCGGGGAGGCCACGTCGGCCACGGGGAGCGGCGGCGGGGGAGGGGGAGAGCCCGGGTTCCCGGAGGGGGTCCCCGAGAGGATGGAGCCGGTGGGGAGGGAGGCTCCGCTCCACCACACCTGCGAGGGTCCCGCCTTGGGGTCCCACGGGGGATGGCCCAGCCATCGGCGGAGCTCCTGCGTGAGGTCTCCCCGTCCTTCCGCCGGGGACCGGATGGCGTGCAGGAGAGAGACCCCCAGGCCTCCGCCCGAGGCGAAGCTCAGGCCCACGGCCCCGGCGGGGGACGGGATCCCCGGGGTCCCGGACTCCCCCGATACCCGGGCTCCGATGACCCAGTCGCGGGCACCTTCCCCCGGGTCCTGGGCCAGCATGGACTCCAGGGTGGAGTGGACGGCGGCCGAATGGAGGGGTTCCAGGACCAGCTGCCCGGTGCCGAAGGCACCGGTCTCCCGCAGGAGGTTCGCCCAAGCCTCCGGGAGGGTGGACAGGATGTGGATCCGCCGGGGCACCCCCACGGGACCTCCGGAAGTGACCTCCGCCCGTCCCAGGAGCTTCGCCGCACGGACCACGAGGGTGAAGGTGTCCTCGTCGGGGCCCTCCACACGGACCCCGGCCAGGACCCGGTTGGGGATGACCACCGAGGCGGCGTTGAGGACCCCCATTCGATCCCTCCTACCTCGAGAAGAGGTGCACCACGGCCGTGGCACCGCTTCCCCCCACGTTGTGCGCCAGGGCGCGCTCGGCTCCCGGGACCTGCCGGGGGCCGGCGGCCTGCCGGAGCTGCTGGAAGATCTCCACCACCTGGGAGACCCCCGTGGCTCCCAGGGGGTGTCCCTTGGCCTTGAGGCCGCCGGAGGGGTTCACCGGAAGGGAGCCTCCCAGGGAGGTATCCCCCGCGAGCTCCTTCTGGCCCGCGCCCCCCCGGGGGGCGAGGCCCAGGTCCTCCAGCGCCAGGAGTTCGGCGATGGTGAAGCAATCGTGGACCTCCGCGAACTGCACGTCCTTCGGGAGGAAGGGAGAGGCCCGGAACGCCTCCTGGGCCGCCTCCCGCGTGGCCCGGAGGGAGGTGAGGGACTCCCGGTCCTGGAGCGCCAGGTGGTCGCTCCCTCCTCCGCTCGCCACGAGGTAGACCGGGGTGTCGGTGAACCGGGCGGCGAGTTCCCGCCGGGCGAGGATCACCCCCGCGGCCCCGTCGGAGACGGGAGAGCAATCGTAGAGGCGCAGGGGATCGGCCACCAGCGGGGACGAGTCGTGGTCCTCCGCGGTGATGACCTTCTGGAAATGGGCGTGAGGGTTCCGCGCCCCGTTGGCATGGTTCTTCACCGCCACCGCCGCGAGGGCGGGTTCCAGGGGCCCGTGGTCCATGGCGTAGCGGCGGGCCATGAGGGCGTAGACGCCGGCGAAGGTGAGGCCGGCGAGGCGCTCCCACTCGGTGTCGCCGCTCACGCCCAGCCAGAACCGGCGCCGGCGCGAGGTCAGGTCGGTCATCTTCTCCACCCCCACCACGAGGGCCACGTCCACCTCCCCCGAGCGGATGGCATGGTAGGCCTGCCGGATCGCCGATCCTCCCGACGCGCAGGCGTTCTCCACCCGTACCGTGGGCATCGAGGGCCGACCCGCCTCCTCGGCGAGGAGCGCGGCCGCATCCCCCAGCTGCCACCCCCCGAAGCCCAGCGTGGCGAGGTAGCCGGCCCCGAGGTCCGCCGGCGCGATCCCCTTGTCCACCGAGGAGAGGACCTCCCGGACGCAGTCCCGGAGGAGGCGGGGCGCGCTCTCGGGCCGGGTCCCGAACGGGGTCTGTGCGGCCCCGACTACGGCCACCGAACGCTGCCCCCGGACCACGACGCCGACCCCCAAAAGCCATTATCCCTACCCGGCTCGTCCACATCAAGCCTCCGAGGGTGAACCATCTCATGTCCTCCCCACGGGAAGAGCCGCCGCTCGTCATCGGCATCACCGGCGCGAGCGGGGCGCCCATCGCGCTCCGGGTGCTGGAAACCCTCGCCAAGACCGACGTGCCGGTGGCTCTCGTGGTCTCCGACGGAGGGGAGACCGTCCTCCGGGAGGAGTGCGGCAAGTACGCGCGGGACCTCGAGGAGCTGGTGGACCGGGTGTACGACGACGGGGACTTCACCGCCCGGATCGCCAGCGGTTCCACCCCCACCCGGGGGATGGCCATCGTCCCGTGCTCCGCCAACACGCTGGGGAAGATCGCCCACGGGCTCGCCGACACCCTCATCACCCGGTCCGCGCACGTCCATCTCAAGGAGCATCGGCCCCTGGTGCTGGTCCCCCGGGAGACCCCCCTCTCCGTGTTCACGCTGCGGAACATGACCCTCCTCGCGGAGGCGGGGGGGATCCTCCTCATGGCCGCCCCCCCCTACTACCTCAAGGTCACCACGGTGGACGGTCTGGTGGATTACCTCGCGGGCAAGGTGCTGGACCACCTGGGAGTCCCCCACCAGCTCTACCGGGGCTGGAAGGCGGAGGACCCCGACGGGTAGGGGGCACCATGAGATCCCGGGGGATTTCCCTCGTTGCCCGGTTCGCATCTCCCCATGGTTCGCTGCACTGGGCCTTCGGGAGCGTGGCCCTCCTCCTGGTGCTGCTCATCCTCCTCACGCCCTCCCTGGAGAACGCGGGCCTCCCGGGGGGGAGCAGTGTCCTCACGGCGGGGGAGCTCCGGGTGGACCGGGTGAACTCCACGGTGGAGCTCTACGCGCTGAGCCTGGGGCAGGTCCGGTTCGCCTTCATCACCTTCGCGCTCAACGACTCCCCGGCCGCCTCCCCGGCCACGCTCACCCTCCCCGCCCACTGGGACCGATGGTCCAACTTCACCGACCGGATCGCCGCGTCGTTCTTCGTGACGAACCAGACCTATTTTGTGGTGAACGTGACCATGGGCTACGAGGTGGCCCCTCCCTCGGCGACCGCGCCCGCCCAGTACCTCATCTCCTGGGGGGTGTTCGCCCTGGTGCTCTCTCCCACGGGCGCACCCACCACGATGACCGTCTACCCCCTCGCTCCCCTCACCGGCCCCGACACGCTCCCCGTGACCTCCCCCATCACCTGGTCCCTCTCCACCCTCCCGCAGACCCTGGCGCTGGCCCAGGGGCCTCAGGGCCCGGAGGTGCTGCCGTGAGGCTCAGCCGGACCGTCCTCTTCTGGGTGGTGGTCATCGCGGTCCTGGTCTTCCTGGAGGTGGCGGAGGTGACCCACCTCTTCCACCTGGGATACACCCAGGTGCTGGGGAACCTCCTCTCGTTCGTGTTCGCGCTGGTGCTCATCACGGTCCTGGCCCTCGTGGGGGCGGTCTTCGTGGGGATCTTCGTGGCCCACCGCATCCTCTCCCCCCGCGGGTTCACCCCCTTCGAGGAGGAGATGCTGAAGATGCGGGGGGAGGTCCAGACCCTGGTGGAGGAGATGAAGGAGGTCAAGACGCGTCTCGCGACCCTCCCTCCTTCCCCGGCACCGGCGGGCGAGGCCGGCGACCCCGATCCCCGGGGGCGCCCATGAGGATCCCCGTGGTGGACAACGGCGGGCAGTGGACGCACCGGGAGTACCGCGTCCTGCGGGACCTGGGGGTGGAGACCGGGATCCTGCCCAACACGACCCCCCTCGAGGATCTCCATGCCGACGGGATCGTCCTGAGCGGCGGCGCCCTGAGCCTTGAGGGGACGGGCGACCCGTTGGGCCGGACCGCCTCCTACGTGGACGACGGGAGCGTCCCCATCCTCGCCATCTGCCTGGGGCACCAGTTCCTGGCCCGCCACTTCGGCGGGACCGTGGCCCGGGCCGAGGTCCCGGAGTTCGGGCGCGTGGACCTCGAGGTGGACCGGCCCGACTCCCCCCTCTTCGCGGGGATCCCGGCGCGCCTCCACGTCTGGTCCAACCACAACGACGAGGTGGTGCGCCTGCCCCCGGAGTTCGACCTCGTGGCCCACTCCACCCACTGCCGCGTCCAGGTCATGGCCCATCGCACGCGCCCCATCTTCGGGGTGCAGTTCCACCCCGAGGTGGAGCACACGGAGCACGGGACCGCGATCTTCCAGAACTTCGTCGGGCTCTGCCGGAAGTGAAGGGGGCACGGGGGCGGGCTCACCGGGAGAGGGCGCCCTCCCATCCCGGGGAGGCCTCCACTCCTCCCTCCCCATCCCCCGCGAGCGTGTTCCGGTGATGGGACGCGGCGGAAGGAGTCCCCTCCCCCTGGGTCCCCTGCGTGGGAACAGCCACGGGCCGGAGGATGCGGCGGAGGAGGAAGACCACCTCGCCCAGCATCACGGCGACGCTCAGGACGGCGAAGACGAACGGCCCCGCGACGCCGTGGAGGTCCAGGGCCCCTGCGGCCTCTCCCAGGGCCATGAGGAAGAACCCGGCCACGACGCCCAGGGTGAGGTCCCTCTGCCAGCGGGAGAGGAGGGGAGCACGGACGAGACCCCGGTAGAGGACGTACAACGTGACGGGCATGAGGACGGCCATCCCGATCCCGGCCACCAGGGGGTCCACGAGCACCCACGGGCCCAGGAGGGCGGTGAGGGCGAGGCCCAGGAGGCCCCCCCGCTCGGTCCACGGGAGGCGGACCCAGAACAGGAGGAGCCCCACGTCGGCGGCCATGGGCCAGAAGAACCAGGGGGAGGCCACGCTGCGGGTGAACGCGATGAAGAGCCCCCAGGGCCCGCCCGGGTCCAGCGGGAGGGGGCTCCCGGCCGCACCGATGGTGAAGGCGCCTCCCATGAGGATCTCGTTCCCCACCACCCCCGCGCCCACCACGAGGGGCCAGAACCAGCTCTCGGGGCTGATGCGCTTCTCGCCGCCCCGGTAGAACAGGGCCACGACCCAGACGAAGGGGGCCACCATCATCACCTGGCTCGCGAAGAGCACCGCGGTGGCGGTCCCGAAGCTCGGGTGCGCGGCGGCGTAGAGGAACGTCCCGGTGCCCACCGTGGAGCTCAGGAGCACGAAGGAGGCGAGGATCGCCCGGGAGAGGCGGGGCGTTCCCCCCGACCGGGGGAAGAGCAGGAGGAGGACGAGGGCGTTCACCCCCAGCATCCCCGCCGCCGTGACGGCGTACGGGAGGAGCGACGGGTTCCACGCGAACGCGGAGGCGCTCATGGGGACCTCAGGGGGGGATGAGGCTCCGGGCACATCGGTGGGCTCCCTCCTATCCGGGCGCTGCGCCCCGTGACTCCTCCCGTCAGGGATGAGGCGGCGGGGAGGGCTCCGAAGGGGCCGCGCCCTCCCCTTCCAGGAGTTCCCCGGGCCCCTTCGCCGGGGTGTCCCCATAGTTCAGCGAGATGGCCCACAGGAAGATCCCCCCCATGAGGGTGAAGAGGCCGAAGACGAAGCCCATGTTCGCGGTATCGATGATCATGACCAGGACGCCCACCACCACGAGGATGAGGGCCCCCAGGAACATGGACAGGTTCGCCACGGCCCCGGACTTCCACCTCCCTTTATGCGGCTTGCGTCCGGTCCGGTAGGCGAAGGTTCATACCCCTCCCGGCCCCCCAAGGATTTGCGCGTCCACGGCCATGCCACGCTATCATGCCACCTCCGGGCTCAAGGAAGGGGAGCTCCTGGGCCGGGCCCGGGAGCTCCGGAAGGATTACCGGCCGTTGCTTCCCACCTGCCGGGGGGAGGCTCCCCCGGAGACCTTCGACCGCCTCCGGAAGGCGCTCGAGGCCGTCCAGGAGGTCCGGGACGATGCCGGGGCCCTGAAGAAGCTCTCCGCCCGCGGGGACGACCTCGCCCGTGCCTACGCGGGGCTCCTGCACTGGGCCCGGGAGAAGCCCGAGCTCTCCACCCTGGTGGTCCGCACCCCCTCCGGATCGATCCCGTACCTCCCCGTGGCCCCCGCGGATCCGGAGGCCCTCATCGCGGTCCAGTACTACGACGACCCCCGGCGCCTCCTGCACGGGTACCTCAAGTACGCCCGGGGGAGCCTCTTCGGGGGGGGCGGGTACCACTTCTACGCGCTGGAGAGGGGCATCGTCTGCACCGGACGCTCGGCCGACCCTCCGCCCGAGTTCGTCCGTTCCACGCTGGATCGACTTCCCTACCGCCTCTCCCCCGGCACCGGGAAGGAGGGAGAGGCGATCCGTCAATGCCCGCACCTCCTCCGGGGCGAGCGGGAGGCCCACATCCGGCTCCGCTGGCTCTCGGCCGGCCTCACCCTCGAGGTCTGCCGGCGGTGCGCCAAACCCGACGTCCACCTCCTGAGCGCCGTCTCGGAGAACATGGCGATCCCCCACGTGGAGGCGGACTTCACCGTGGAGACCGTCTACCCCCTGGAGCACGTACATCCCGGGTCCTGCCCTCTGGCCACCATCCCCCCGCTCCTCGCCTCCGAGGAGAAGAGGTACCGGAGCGGGAAGGTCTCCGACGAAGAGCTCCTGTCCGATCTGACGAATGCGATGCAGGCGCATCTCTCCGGGCAACGGGAGAGGATCCTTGTGGCGGGGGGCACCTGCTTCGGGACGGACCTCGAGGCGGCCGTGGAGGGGCTCCATGCAGATCCCATGGAGGCCCGGGCCCTCAAGGCCGCCCTGGAGGAACGGACGGGACCCCTCGTGGTGGCGGAACCCACCGTGGGGAAGGTCCTCGAGGCGCTCTGGAAGGAGCACGCCGAGACCCTCCTCCAGGCGGTGGGGGCTCCCGCGGAGGAGGCGGCGCGCCTCGCCCGGGAGAACCGTTCCCCCGTGGGCCGTGTGAACGACCTCTTGACCCGCGTGGCGCGCCGGCACCGGGAGCTGGACCAGCTGGCGGAGCTCCCCCGCTACCGGGACCTCGTCCCGGAGGCGGCCCTCGCCGACAGCCTCGGCCGGCTCTACCGGACCCAGGGCGGGGGGGCGGTGGAGCGGCGCATCGCGCAGGTGAACCCCGCCGACGGGAAGCTCCGGGGGCTCGCCTGGGCCTTCCTCTGCGCCCTGGGGCGCGGAGAGAACCAGTCCTGGCGCTATTCCGACACGGAGCGGGAGTTCGGGGAGATCCTCATCCCCAAGGTCCGCCGCCTGTTGGAGGCCGAACCCGGGGGATACCACGCGGCGCTCGCGGACCTCCTCACCGAGGCCGGGGTCTCCTGGTGGGGGGAGCGCGTGGACGGCGAGCCGCCTCCGGGATGAAGGGATCCCGGGCGACGCCTCAACCATCCCCGGGAACGGCCCAGGACCGGAGCGCCTCCTCCTCCACGAAATGGAGCGGGAGCGCCGGGATCACCACGGAGTGCAGGGGCGGGCCGAAGTCCCGGCCCTCCAGGAGACGCCGGGGGCCATACCAGCATTGCGCGGTGGGGGTCCCCGCGCGCGCCACCACCGCCACGTCCCGGTCGGGGGGGAGGACCCCTTCCCCCCTCTCCCGTTCGATCTCCCCCAGGCGGCGGAGGGCGTGGTCGGCGGTGAGGTACCGGGCCGCGGCCGGGTCCAGGTCCAGGAGCACCAGGGTGTGGAGGCCCGCCCGGACGTTGGCCCCGATGGCCTCGTAGGGAGACGTGGGGGCGTGGTGTTCGGTGGGGTAGGGGAGCGAGACCACCCGGCCGAACTTGTAGTGGCTCAGCCCCAGGAGGCTCGCCGCCGCGGTGAGGATGCTCGCGTTGTGCAGGATGCGCCACCGGTGCCCGTGCGCTTCCGCCGTCCGCCGCAGCGAGACGTGGGTGGTGGCGGCGAACGGTTCCCCCACCACCAGGAGGGCGACGCGGGGCGAGCGCTTCAGCGCCTCCAGGATGGTGGCCTCGGCTTCCAGCGCCTCCCGGGAGAGCTCCTGGACGGGCCGCCCCAGGATCTCCCCCAGCCGTTCCAGGCTCCCCGGGGCGAGCCGGGAGGTGTACATCTCCGCGTAGATCACCGGCGTCGCCCGCAGCTCGTCCACCGCCCGGAGCGTAAGGTCCCGTTCGTCGGAGAGCCCCATCCCCACGAAGACGAGTTCCGCCAAGTCGTTCCCCTCCGGTGGACCGCGCCTCGTCCTCCGAACGTTCCGGCAGGCGGGCCCCTATCCCCGGACCGCGAGGATGGGGCAGGGTGCGTTCCGGAAGAGCTCCTCCAGGAAGCGCCGGGTGAGGAGAGGACCCTCGGAGCGCCGGGAATCCTCGGCCACGATGCAGAGCCCGTAGCGCTCCTGGGCCACCTGGGCGAGGATCGCTTCCGGGAGCCCCCGGTGCCGCGCGAAGAAGCGCAGGGGCATCCGGACCCACTTCTCCCGGAGGGGGATGCCCCGGGATGTGGTGGTCTCCCGGTGCACCGGCTCCTCCGGGGCGTCCGGGGAGAACCGCAGGGTGACCACGGGGATCCCGTGGTGGCGGATGCTGAGGTGCTCCGCGAGGAGGAGGCCCTTGCGGGGCGGCTGCTCCCCCAGGGTGGGGAGGAGGATCTTCCCCGGAGCCTCCTCCAGGAGGGCGAGACGGTTCACGATGACCACGTCGGCGGAGGCGTGCTGCAGGAGGGCCGTGGCGGTGTGTCCCACGAAGGGGTTACGGCTCCGACGGCTCCCCCGGAGGGTGAGGAGGATGGCGTCGACGCCGTGGTTCTCCGCCGTCTCGAGGATCTCCCCGGGGACGTCCCGGGAGGCCCGGACCTCGGGCTCCACGGGGAGGTCCAGCGCGGCGCCCGTCTCATGGGCGGGGATCACGACGTTCACCGAAGCCCGCCACTCCCGCGCCACCTCGGGGATGGTGACCGTGGGGATGACGTGCAGGATCCGGATCTCCCCCGTGGGCTCGAGAAGGTTCGCCGCGAAGCGGATGAGGGGCTCCACCTCGGCGGGCATGGCCACGGGGATCAGGATCCGGCGGTACACGGCTCACCTCCGGAAGGACAGAGGGAGGAGAGCTCCCCGGACGGGACGGGGAGGGGCCGGCCCATGAGGGCCAGGGCGTGGACGAGGGCGAGGTCCAGCTCCACCACGTTCACGTACTGCGGGCCGAAGATCCCCGCGTACGGGGTCTCGATGTGCGCCAGGACGAACCGGGTGGTCCAGTTCTGCGTCAGGTTGTCCTCGAAGGCGACCCGGGGGACCTGCACCAGGACGGCCCCCGGGGTGAGGTCGGGGTCCAGGCCGCTCGCCGAGGCGCTCACCAGGTCCAGGGGCACGCTCACGTTGGTGAGCCCATACTCCGCGATGTACCTGAGGGTTACGTTCCGGAGCATGGGATCGGTGGGCCCGTAGCTGCTGGAGTCGCCCGCCCCCTGGAACGGGAGGTAATCCGCGGCCGACGGGCGCAGCCAGAAGAGATGGGGGTCCGTGATGTTCTCCCCCACGAGGGAGGAACCCTGCCAGGTGCCGTTGGGGTTCGCGATGAGGCTTCCGTCCGCGTTGTGGGGGACGACGACGCCGGCGAGACCGGTGATGGCCGCGGGGTAGAAGAGGCTCCCGAAGAGGACAAAGAGGACGAGGATGCCCACCGCGGAGCGCAGGGAGGGACGACGGTACGGAGGGGAAGGGATCCGGGGAGCCTCCTCCCGGGGGTCCAGTTTCGGGGCCGGGGAGGGTTCGGGGGCCGCCCCCGGAGAGACTGCGGCGGACATGCCTAGAGCCCCCCCAGGATGGCCCGGCCCAGGGCCACCCAGTGGATGAACAGGGGGTTCGCATAGAGGAGGGAGAGCCCGATGTACAGGAGCTTGATCCCCACGAAGGCGCTCACGAGCCCCCCGAACCCGTAGATGACGATGTTCCGGCGGAGGAGTTCCACCGCGCTGGAGGGCCGGAACCGGACGCCCCGGAGGGCGAGGGGAATGAGCAGGGGGATGGTGATGGCGTTGAACAGGAGGGTGGCGAGGATCGCCTGGTGGGGGTTCGCGAGCCCCATGATGTTCAGGAACTCCACCCCAGCCACCCCCGTGAAGATGGCGGGGAGGATGGCGAAGTACTTGGCCACGTCGTTGGTGATGGAGAAGGTGGTGAGGGAGCCCCGGGTGATGAGGAGCTGCTTGCCGATGGAGACCACCTCGATGAGCTTGGTGGGGTCGCTGTCGAGGTCCACCATGTTCCCGGCCTCCTTGGCGGCCGACGTGCCGCTGTTCATGGCGAGCCCCACGTCCGCCCGGGCGAGGGCGGGGGCGTCGTTGGTCCCGTCCCCGGTCATGGCCACGAGGTGGCCGTAGCGCTTCTCCCGGTTGATCACCTCGAGCTTGGTCTCGGGCTTGGCCTCGGCGATCACCTCGTCCACCCCGCTCTCCCGGCCGATGGCAGCGGCGGTGAGGCGGTTATCCCCGGTGCACATCACGGTCCGGATCCCCATGAGCTTCAGCTCCCGGATCCGGTCCTTGATGCCCGGTTTCACCACGTCCTTGAGGATCACGAGGCCCAGGACGCGCTTCCCGGAGGAGACGGCAAGGGGGGTCATCCCCTGGCGGGACGCTTCCTGGGCGGCCTGGCGGACCTCGAGGGGCATGTGCCCCGTGAGCGACTCGATGGAGGCCACCGCCCCCTTGTACACCTCCCGCCCGTCGTCCAGCACGATCCCCGAGATGCGTCGCTCGGGGGTGAACGGCACCAGCCGGACCTTCTCCGGGTCCACCCGTTCCCCCAGGGCGCCGCGCCGCGTGGCGAGGCGCACGATGGACCTCCCCTCGGGGGTCTCGTCGAGGGAGGAGGCCAGGAGGGCGGCCTCCATGAGCTCCTTGGGATCCACGTCCGGCGCGGGCACGAACTGGGTGGCGAGGCGGTTCCCGATGGTGATGGTCCCGGTCTTGTCCAGGATGAGGACGTCCAGGTCCCCGGCCGCCTCCACGGCCCGGCCGGACTTGGCCACCACGTTGGCCCGGGAGACGCGGTTCACGCCCGCCATCCCGATGGCCGGCAGGAGCCCCCCGATGGTGGTGGGCATGAGGCAGACGAAGAGCGCCACCAGGGTGGCGAGGTCCAGCGTGACGGTGCCCACGGAGATGGCGAGGTAGTCGAAGGCCACGATGACCACCAGAAGGGCGAGGGTGAGGGCCGCGAGGAGGACGGTGAGGGCGATCTCGTTGGGCGTCCTCTCGCGGCTCGCTCCCTCCACGAGCTTGATCATCCGGTCCAGGAACCCCTCCCCCGGGCGCGTGGTGACCCGGACCTCGATGATCCCCTGGAGGACCCGGCTCCCCCCCAGGACGCTGGTCTTGTCCCCGCCGGCCTCCCGGACCACCGCGTCGGATTCCCCGGTCATCATGGACTCGTCGATCTGCGCGGCCCCCTTCACCACGTCCCCGTCGAGGGGGATGAGCTCGCTGGGGCGGACCTCCACCACGTCCCCCAGGCGGAGCTGGCTCGAGGGGAGCGTGAGCCGCCGCCCGTTGGGGAGGACCTTGCGGGCCTGGATGGTGCTCTGGATCTCCCTCAGGGAAGCGGCCTGAGCCTGCCCCTGGGCCTCCGCGATGGCCTCGGCGAACGCGGCGAAGAGCAGGGTCAGGAACAGGATCACCGCCACGGCGAGGTAGTAGAGCTGGTCGAAGCCGCGGGTGTCCACGTCGGGGAAGACCCAGGGGAAGAAGGTGATCACGAGGATGAACAGGAGCAGGACGTAGACCACGAACATGACGGAGTTGTGGACCGCGTGGCCGGGCCAGAACTTCCGCAGGGCGTTCCAGACCACCTGGGTCCCCCGGGTGGTGGCGTGGCGCCGGAACCTGAGGCGGGACCGGGCCGCCGGAGCGAAGGTCCCCGCATCCATCAGAGACCTCCGACCCCGATCTGGGAGAGCGGCCCCAGGGCCAGGACGGGGAGGAAGAGGAGGCCCGTGAGGATGAGGAGGACCCCCAGGAGGAGGAGGGCGAACGTGGCCGACTGGGTCCGGAGCGTCCCCGGGCCCGGGGGGAGGGTGTCCTGGCTGGCGAGGGACCCGCCGATGGCCAGCATGGCCAGGATGGGGAGGTAGCGCCCCACCAGCATCACCACAGCCCCCGCCACGTTGAAGAAGAGGGTGTTGTCCTGGATGGGCCCCATCCCGCTCCCGTTGTTGGCCGATTCGCTGGTGAACTCATAGAGGAGCACCGTGAAGGCGTGGGGGCCGGTGCCGGCGGCAACTGCCCCGAGCCCGGAGACGAGGGCCACCACCAGCGGGACGAATATGGCGAAGGGATGGGAGAGGATCGTCACGGTGGCCCACTTGATCTGGGGCTGCCCGATCTTCTTCCCCAGGTACTCCGGGGTGCGGCCCACCATGAGCCCCCCGATGAAGACGGTGAGGATGGTGAAGATGAGGAGCATCCCGAACCCCGTTCCGTCCCCTCCGGGGGCGGACTGGAGGAACATCCCGAACAGGAGAGTGCTCTGGGCCACGGGCGTGAGGGCGCCCAGCACCATCGACGTGGCCCCCACGTTGGCATAGATGCTGGAGACCTGGAAGAGGGCGTCCTCGGGGATGGTGAAGCGGGTCTCGGCCCCGTAGAGGTACCCGCTGTTCTGGGTCGCCACACCGGCGAGGAAGGGGTTGGAGAGCTCGAAGTACATGAAGAGGCCCAGCGCCACGAGGAAGATCGTGAGCACCGTGACCAGGAGGGGCCAGGACTCGCCGGGGCGCCGGACCATGTGGCCGAACGTGAAGATGGTGGAGAAGGGGATGACGAGCATCATGATCACCGCGAGGAAGTTGGTCACGGCGCTGGGGTTCTGCAGGGGGTGTGCCGCGTTGGCGGCGAAGTATCCCCCGCCGTTGGTGCCCAGGAACTCGATGGCATCCCAGGTGGCCACCGGGCCCAGGGGCAGGATGTGCACCCCTCCGGAGAGGGGGAAGTAGGTGATGCTCCCCGTGAACGTCTGGGGGACCCCCGCCAGAGCGAACAGGAAGGCCCCCAGGAGGGACAGGGGAAGGAGGATCCGGGTGAGGGTCCGCGTGATGTCCACCCAGAAGTTCCCCACGGTCCCATCCCGGCGGACGAACCCGCGGATGAACGCGGCCGCCACGGTGAGGCCCGTGGCCGCCGACAGGAACATCAGCATCATGAGCCCCAGGAGGGCGGAGAGCATGGAGAGCTGGTGTTCCGGGGTGTAGTGCTGGAAGTCGGTGTTGGTCATGAAGGAGACCGAGGTGTGGAAGGCGAGGTCCCAGCTCATGTTGGGGGCTCCCAGGGGGTTCATGGGGAGGCTCCCCTGGGCGACGAGGAGCGCGTAGACGAACGCGGTGGCCACCGCGTTGAGGACCAATAGGGACGCGGCGTACTCCTTCCAGCCCATGGCGACCCGCGGATGGGTCCCCAGGAAGCGGTAGATCGCGGTCTCCAGGGGGTCCAGGAGCGCGTCGAGGAGGCTGGGCCGTCCCATGTAGACCTTGGCCATGTAGCGGCCCAGGAACGGGGCGATGAGGAGGACGATGAGGATGGCGAGGCCCACGTCCAGGAGGGACCTCAGGTCGAACATGGGAGGGTGGCAGACTCCCTCAGAACCGTTCGGGGTGGAGCATGCTGTAGAGGAGGTAGACCATGAGCCCGATGGAGATGATCGTGAACGTCACGAGCCCCAGGTGATCCAAAATCCTCCCCACCATATCCTCGGCCCCCAAGCCGGGGGGTGGGGAGGGGACCATCCCTTGATAAATCTCACGCGTCCCGTGGAAGGCCCCCTGACCGGGAAGAGCCCCCCCGGGGATTCCCGTTCACAGTGGATGGGGACGGACCCGCCGGCTCCGTAGGATCGCCTCGCGCAGCTGATTCCCCGGAACCGGGGCTTCGACCAGGGAATCCGCGCCCAGCCGGGCATCCAGGCCCTTCGCTCCCTGCACCTTGCCCGGATGGCCGAACGTCACCGCCACCACATGTCCCCCCGGGAGCTGCCGTCGTGTCTCCGCGATGGTCTCCTTCCAGACCTCGGGAGGGCCCCCCAGGCATACCACCGCGATCTCCTCCCCCCCACCGAGGCCCGCACTGTGGGGCACCTCCTGGGGGCGTTCCACCTCGCGCACCGTTTGGACACCCTGAAGGTCCAGGGAGGCACGGACGACGTACCGGAGCAGGGGGTCCTCACCGATGAGGAGAGTCCGGAGTCGGGGCGGAGTGGCCCGTGTCATCATCCCGCATGGATATCGATGGCCTATTTCCTCCTTGCGCCTCTCCCCTCTTCCACCGCCTCCGGGGGGATTTGGGATTCCCCGGCACCATGAGTCTCTGCGGGAAGGAGTTCCAGTGGCAAGGGGAGTCGCCAACCTGGCGGGAACCGACCCCATGATGGGTGCCAAGCAGGTGGATCGGAGGAGTAATGCCCCCGGAGAGGCACCGGAGGGGGTCCTCCAGACCAAGAAGCAGGGTTATAATCCTGCGGCGTCGTATGCCCCGCAACCGTGCAGGATTACGACCCCCTACGGGAGATCACTCGAGAGCTCGACCGGGAAGAGTCCCTTCTCACGGTTCGCGTGGAGAAGCGCCGATACAACAAGCCCACCACGGTCATCACGGGGTTCCCCCGGGACGCGGACCTGCATGACATCGCCCGCCAACTGAAGACCTCCCTCGCCACGGGAGGGACCTCCAAGGACGGGGAGATCGTCCTCCTGGGGGACCACGGACGGCGGGCCAAGGAGAAGCTGGAAGCCCTGGGCTACCACGTGACACTGGGTTGAGCGCAAGAACCCTTTCGGTACCGTATGGCGGACCGAACGATCTGGGAAGAAGTCGCCCCGGACGAGGAGGCCCCCATCGACTTTTCCCGGGAGGAGGATGCCCTCCTGGAGAGGACGATCCAGATCTACCTGGAATACCGCCTGGTGAAGCGCCCCCCCGAAAGCGCCCCCGGGGCGGCCCGGAAGGCATTGGGATGGCTCGAGGAGGAAGCCCTGCGCCGGGGGCGGGAGATCCGGGAGGAGGAGCGCCGGGAACTCAACCGCGCCTTCCTGGACGTGGAGGGGGACGTGGCCGAAGCGGTGGCGCGCCGTCGTGCATCCCGCCGTAGATCCACGGGCTGACCCGGATCCCGGGGCTCCCCGCATCGGTCGTCTTCCCTGCGATTGGCCCGGGGGGGAGGCATGTCATTTCACGTGGGGCATCCGCGAATCACTGGGTGGGGTGAAAAGAAGGAAAGGGTTCTCTTGGGAGGAGCCCCAGGCCCGTTCAGGTGCTTGCCTCCCACGTGACGGAGAAGCTCTCGCCTCCCGAAGCAAGGGACGAGGTGCTGGCCTTGAGGTTCCCCGAGGAGTCCACCATGTTGATCTGGGCGTTCTGCCAGGAAGAGTCGCTGATGGGCCCGTTGACGCCCTCGAGCGTGGCCGTGCATCCGGTGAAGTCCACGACCCCGAAATCCGCGAGCGGGAGGACGCCCCCGCTGTAGGGAGCTTCGGCGATCCACTCGGCGCTGGTCCGGTCCGCGTGCCGGTCCAGGATGGTGGTGGTGAACTGCTGGCCCGTGGTGGTGTCCTTCAGGGTGAGGGTGAACGATCCGCTGGCGTAGGCGACCGACGCGGTGATGCTGTCCCCCGGAGAGATGGTGATCTGGAGGGTCACAGGGGCCTTGGGGTACATCTCGTACCAGGCGGAGTACGTGGCCACCCCGCCGCTGCAGTCCGCCTCGGTACCGGTCTGCTCCACGGTCCCGTCACTGTACCCATCGATCCCCACCCAGAACGCCGAGTAGGTGTTGGTGGAACCGCAGGTGACGGACGGCTGGGTCCAGGTCCCCTGGACGAAGGTGACGGCTCCCTTGGCGGGCGAACTGAGACATGTCTCGGCGGCGTAGCCGGCCCAGTTGGTGCTGCTGGTGGTGGTCGTGGTGCCTCCCGTGCATCCGCTCCCTCCCCCCCCGCTCCCCCCGTGGCCCTTCCCATGGGAGGACGAGAGGGTGAGGTGAGGGGCCACGGCGGCCGAGGCGTAGGCTCCGGGAAGCCCCAGGAGCACGAACCCCACCATCCCCAGTACGAGCAGTCGGCTGGCGCGTCTCCACGTTGGCGATCTGTCTTGTCGGCGCATGGCACG